>MESS01000147.1:16801-25511 GCA_001771055.1 Caldithrix sp. RBG_13_44_9 | reverse complement strand
TACTCTACTGACCGTCAGTGAAAAGGGATTCGGCAAGCGCACTCCCATTAAAGACTATCGAATCACCCATCGAGCCGGAAAAGGAATAAAAACTTTTAAAGTGAGTGATAAAACCGGACGGTTAGTCTCCATTATGGAAGTGGTAGACGATGACGACCTCATGTTGATCTCAACCAAGGGAGTTCTGTTAAGGATTCATGTAGGGAATATCCGCGCCACCGGACGGAACACCATGGGTGTCCATTTGATACGGCTTGACTCAGGTGACCGGGTCAGTGATGTAGCGCGGGTCGTGTCAAGTGAAGAGGAACAGCCAGAGACTGAGTGATATTCTGAAACCAATAGTCGGGTGTTAGAATACCGTACTTTTGTTGTTAATTTTCATAGCTGCCCATCAGCCAGCCGTTGATTCGAAAGCGGTAAAGGACAAAACTGGTATCACTTCTTCTCTATATCGTCCTGGAATTTCCCTCTCTGATCTTCAGTGAAACATTTGACAAACCAAATAAAATTTGTGGATTTTGTTTCATGGCAATATTATATTCATGAGAATTTGATAACTAATGGTTGGAGGATTTATGAAAAAAATATCCGATTCCACAATCAGAAGAATGTCCAAATACTTTCGTTCTCTCGACCAATTAATTGACAAACGTGTGGAAACTGTATCGTCCGATACCTTGGCAGAAATGGATGGAATCACATCAGCACAAGTAAGGAAAGATCTATCGTTTTTTGGCACCTTTGGGAAAAGAGGTTTTGGCTATAATACCAAGTCTTTAAAAAAACAGATTGAGAACATCCTGGGATTGTACCGAACCTGGAATGTGGCTATCGTTGGCGGTGGAAATATTGGACGGGCCTTAACGGACTATACCGAATTTAAAAAACAGGGCTTCATCATCCGCTTAATCATGGATAAGGATGGAGCAAAAATTGGCAAGCAGGTCCATGGACTGACCATTGAAGATTTCAACAAAGTGAATGACCTGGTGAAGCGGGAACAGATTGACATTGCTATTATTGCTGTACCTGCAGACAATGCTCAGGCGGTCGCAGATAAACTGGTGGTTGCCGGCATCAAAGCGATCCTTAATTTCGCTCCCCGCAGTTTGAAAGTACCACCGGATGTCACGGTAAAATATGAAAATATGGCCGTGGAAATGGAAGCGTTGTCTTATTTCCTGTCGAATAAAAAATAGCTGGTTTTACTGAATTTCCCACTTTTATTTTCCCATCCGTTTTCCGGATGGGATTTTTTTTACCGCCAGACCTGCCAGATAAAACTTCCGATCATGATAAGCCCAATGATAACTTTGAACAGGCTTCCTGCCAGATACCCCACAAACGTTCCCCAGCTTGAACGGAGAGCAGAAGTGTGGGTTTTTCCAGACAATAATTCCCCAACGAAAGCGCCGAGAAATGGACCGGCAATAATTCCCAGGAAACCGAGGAAAATAACTCCCAGGAACCCACCAATAATGGCTCCCCAGATGCCAGCCGGAGAAGCACCGTATTTTTTTGCCCCCAATGCTCCAGTGTAATAATCCAGAAACATAAGCAGCAAGGTAATTATCCCCCAGACCAGCATGAAATTGAATCCATAATCTATCCAGCCGGTGAAAAATCCATAAACCAGAAAAGCCAGATAGATTAAGGGAAGTCCCGGGACCAGGGGCAAGAAGGTACCGGCCAGGCCAGCCAGCATCAAGGAACTTACAATGATTAACAGAATTATTTTGTTCATCTGATTTTACCTGTAATTTGATTAAGATATTTTACCAAAAGGCGCTTTGATTCACGGCTTGGTCCATTTTTCCAAATTTTTCCTGAGCCAATGTTGATCTTTTTTGATCAGGTAAAGTCCTGCCTGCCACCGTTGCCGGCAGACTTCGTATAAAATTACAGCCGTCGCCACTGAAACATTCAGGCTTTCCACCATCCCGAACATTGGAATATAGATTTTTTGATCGGCAATTTGTAAAGCTTCAGCTGAGACACCACGGTGTTCGTTCCCCACTAAAATTGCTGCCGGCATTGTCCAATCGATTTCAAAGATGTTTCTGGCAGATGGATCCAGAGAAGTTGCATAGATAATCATCTGCTGTTTCTTCAGTACTTTTCTCAAATCCGGATACTTTTTATATTTTTTTACCTCGATCCATTTGTTAGCGGAAGCGGATGATTTCCTTCCCAGTTTTGGAAACTTTTCCGAAGTATAGAGCAGATGGATTTCCGGAACTCCCACCGCATCACAACTGCGCAGGATGGCACTCACATTGTGGGGGTCATGGATATTTTCACATACCACTGTCAGATCGGGCTGGCGGAAATTCAAGACCCGTTCCATTTTTTGCAAACGCTTCACAGTCGGCAATCGCTTTTCCTCAAACATTTTTGTAGAAATTTAGGACATTTTCAATTAAGAATAAACGGAAAATCTAAACCGAAATATCATCCAAATTAAATTATTCCTCCATCAGGTCGATGATGATTTAAATAATGTATTACAGTTTAAGGATAAACCAGACGGGATATAATCGGAAAAACACTTGATTTTTAAAATCTTTTAACACTATTTTTGAAGTAATATTTCAACTCAATACGAGAAGGAGTTATTCTATGAAAAATTCTGGCTTCTGGTTCTTATTGGTGATTTTCATGGTTGCGGTTTTAAACGCCCAGGGATTCCGGGATACTTATAATTATCCAAACCAAAGTGAAATGATGGGAGGACTGGGTATCACCTGGATTGATGATGAACCTTATACCACTCTAACTATAGCTCCAGAGCTGGCTTTAGGAAAAGTGGGGTTCGGATTTTACCTGCAGCTGCTGATGGACAACAATAACAATTTTAAACTGCGGAAAGATGAATACCAGGGTGGGGCGGGCCTTCTGCGGGCGGTAAGATATGTCCGATATGGAAATAAGTTTGATCCTTTTTATGCCAGGGCCGGTACATTGATTCTTTCCTCCCTGGGAAATGGTTTTTTAATGTGGAATTACACCAATGCCTCCAACTATGATCAAAGGAAATGGGGTTTAGCATTTGATGTAGACTTCGGCAAATTCGGATTTGAATCGGTGGTAAACAACCTGGGTCGTCTGGAACTGATTGGAGGTAACTTATATTTCCGACCGTTTCGATTCATCAATAAGGATGCCCCTATCCTTAAAAATTTCCGGCTCTATGGAACCTATGTCTATGATGATAAATTCCCCTCCTGGGAAACCCAGGGTGAAAGGACCCAGCTCTCTGCCTATGGTTTAGGCGCCGACATTATCCTGCTGGATCTTCCCGTCTTCCGAACCGGAGTCTATTATGATTATGGGAAGTTTATGGATTTTGGATACGGGCAGGCAGTAGGTATAAATGCCATATTTCCGGAGTTGATCGGGCTCTTTGGGCTTTCCGCAAAATTTGAAAAGCGCTGGCTGGAAGACCAGTTCATTGCCAGCTTCTTTGGACCGCAGTATGAATTAGACCGCGAACTGGATCCCTTTGAGTATCCGACCGAAAGCGGGATACGCCTTTTAGAAAATGCTACCAAAAATGAGGGTTATTTTGGACAGTTGGCTGGACATATCATTAATAAAGTAAGATTAGTGGGAAATTACCAGCGACTTAATGGAGTGAAGGGAAGTGGAGTTTTACATATGGAAGCCATGGCTCCCGATCTGGTTCCCAAGTTTGAATTGAAAGCTTTCTATGACAAACGGGGGATAGAAACTTTTGAGGATTTTCGAACCCTGGATAACCGTTCCCTGGTGGCGGTTGATGTGGGATATCGTTTAAATATGTTCCTGGTGCTATCAACTGTGTATTATTGGAGCTGGGTAAAAGTAGAAGATGAGAACGGAAATATTATTTACCGTCCACAGGAACGTATTGAACCAAGATTATCCTTTAGCTATCGCTTTTAATCAATAAAATTCGGCCCCGCTTTTTGCGGGGCTTTTTTATCTATGGACATTCTCCCCAAAATTGCCCAAATGCTGGAGGGATTCCTCCAGCTGGTTTTCCCACCGGTATGCCTGGTTTGTCGAAACATTATCCAGGAGATCAACGATATAAAAATCGTCTGCACTCCCTGCTTGAACAAAATTCAATTAGTTCCCCCGAACTTTACCCGAGAACAGATCCTTGCCAGATTAAATCCCTGTTATCTGGACCATCTGGAAGCCATTTTTCAATTTGACGATATTGTCCAGACAATCATTCACCAGATCAAATATCAAAAAGCAGATCGTTTGGCCGGTGCCTTTGCTGCCTATGCCAGGCAGGCCGGGAATCATTCTTTTTTCCAACAGGAAGGCCTGGTAATACCTGTTCCACTTTTTGCTGCGCGGGAGAAGGAGAGAGGATTCAATCAAAGCCGTTTTATTGCCGATGGTTTTTACCGGGAATCAAAGAACCGGGTCTATCCCCGACTTCTGGGCCGTACCCGGGCGACTCTTACCCAGACCGAACTGAACCGGGAAGAGCGAAAGAAAAATGTCGCGCAGGCCTTTACTGTCAATAATGGAAACTCGGTTTCTGGTAAATCGATTATTCTGGTGGATGATGTTGTCACCACCGGGGTCACCCTGAACGAATGCGCCCAGGCGCTGAAAAATGCCGGGGCTCTCCGGGTTTCAGGTCTTACCCTGGCTACTCCCACCAGACCAGAATATTTCACCAATCAATAATTATTTTTGTTTATAAATTAACGGGTAAACGGTGAGATAACACAATCTGATGGGGATTGACAACAGCCTGATACACCAAAATTTCCACCCCGGATTTCACTGCTTTTCGCAATAGTCGACCATAATCCGGATCAATATCATCTGCCGGGGAAAACAGTTCTGCATCCTGGCGCTGGACCACAAAAAAGATAACCGCTCGATCCCCTTTTTTGACACTCCTGATCAGTTCCTGGAGATGTTTCTGACCCCTGACGGTGACCGAATCAGGAAATCTGGCCATTTTTTCTTCCAGCAGAGTTACATTCTTAACCTCAATATAACAACGCCCCGGAGAACCAGTCAAAAGCAGGTCAAGCCGGGAGCTTTTGTTAATTCGCACTTCCCCTTGAATATCAAAGTAATCCAATAATTCGGGTATTTTTTCAGATTGAATCGCTTCCGCTACCAATTTATTGGGATGACTGGTATTGATCCCTACCCAGTTCCCGTTCACCTGGATCATCTCCCAGGTATACTTGAATTTCCGCTGTGGCTGGTCATGGAAAGAAACCATCACCGAATTCCCGGGAATGTTGCAGGTCTTTATGCTGCCGGAATTAGGGCAGTGTGCTGTTACAATCCGGCCATCCTCCAGCCGAACATCGGCCAAAAATCTTTTGTAGCGTTGCAGAAGGATGGCTCTAAGAAGAGGTGAAGCGAATTTCATGGAAAATATGGTATCCTCTTCTAATAAAAATTCTTGGTCATCATTAAAGATTGATAAAGAAAATCTTATGACACAAAAAACATATTCGAAATCACTTAAAAATATTTACCGGGACAGCTTTTTACTTAACCATACACCGGAGAGCAGTGCAAAATCTGCCTGGCGACTCCCCATGTCACCTGCCTCTTTCCGGGAAAACTCTTTCCCCTGTTTTTGGATCAATTTCATATTCAAGGCCATTTCTAATATGATTGATGAAACTCCAGCCTGGTCAAAAATGGCCAGACAGAGTTCTTCCAATTCCTGCCGTGAAAACTTTTCATTCAGAAATTTTAGCAGATCAAGTTTAAACAGCACCTGGTATCTTAATTCCTGAAGTCCTCGTTTCACAATGTCATCATGGTCGAAAGCCAGATCAGGTAAACGATCTAAAGAAAACCATTGGACCTCAGCGGCATCATCACCCGCCTTGACCTCAACCGGAGAAGACAGGACAGTTCCAAAAACATGGCTGATAGTCCGTCCGCGGGGATCCCGATTGGGTTCATCGGCTTGAAGCAGGGGAAGAAGCTGGCATCCGCTGAGCCCGGTTTCCTCCCTCAGCTCGCGGGAAGCGGCCTCCAGTAACCGTTCCTCCATGCCGACGAAACCGCCAGGCAGTGCCCATTTTCCGGCAAAGGGGTCTTGCTTTCTTCTGATGAATAGTATCTGCAGCTGCCCGGAATAAATCCTCAACACTAAAATGTCCACTGTCACCATTGGACGCGGATAATCATACTGAAATGTCATGGTAAAACTTTCTGAGGAATGTGTTTATACTTTTTCCCGGCAACAAACTTTCCAGAGATTTTGACCAGAAAATAGGGTTTTGGGAATAATCCGGGTTGCTATTTTTTTAAATCAAGAAAAACAAAACGGGTCATATGACCTGTCAAAACTTTGATCATATAAATTTTGGGAGCACTTTTTTGCAGGTCGTTTATAAGCTGTTTACCCTCCGCCAGGTTTTCGATTTTCTGTTCATTGATCTCCTGGATGATATCTCCAACCTCCAATCCGGCTATTCCGGCAGGTGATGCCCGATCCACCTGATATACAAATACTCCGGGAGTATTGAGAGGCAGATCATTCAAAAAGATTATATCGCGGGTCAATTCCCGAATCTCGAATCCCAATTGCGGGATCGGAAAACTTTCCGCCAATCCAATCGCTTTGGGAGCAGCGATCAAAGTCAATTTCTTGTTTAAGGTTTTTTCATTCCGGAATATTTTTAGTTGAATGGTAGTTTTTGGAGGAATTGAAAGAACCAGGTTCCGCAAGTTGGCCGTCTCTTCTTCCTTGGTAATGTTTAAAACTGAATCATCCACTGCCAGAATGATATCACCAATCTGCAATTTTGATTTTTCAGCCGGAGATTCCGGAAAGATCTTATTGATCACCACGCCTCCCTCCTGCGGTACTTTCCAATATTCCTTTAACTCCTTCGTCAAGGCCTGCATCTGAATTCCCAGCCAGGACTTCTGAGCGATCTGATTTTCCGGCATGTTGGGTGGATCCTTGATCAGTTCCAAAAACCATTCCGAAGGAGCAATCTCCAGAAAATTTTTTTGATAGTCTTCATACTCCCCGTCATGATTATATGAAAAATTCAGTGAGGGATTAATCACCACCCCAATCGCCTCACCTTTGGAATTTACTACCAGACCACCTGCACTTAAGGCTGGCAGGTAATTATTCACCAAGAATTTCCGGCGTGGGGATTCCACAATGGCATTTACCTGGTGAGCAGTAAATAGTGGAGTATAGTTAAAATTCTGGGTTAACAGTTCAATGACAAAAAGGCTGTCTGTCACTCTGATGTTCGAGGTCTCACGAAAGGAAACAAACGGGAACTTGATTTCCTCCTCAGGTGGTGCCTGGATTTGAATGAAGGCCACCATCGCCTGGTCATCTTTCCCCAGAAATTGAGCGGGATATTCCCGCCCATTATCAAACTTTACCTGGAAATCGCTGGGAAGGCCGGATAAAAATGAACCTCCATAAGATACAAAATCCAGAGAAACCGGATAGACATCATTACTCACCATTACCAGGCCGGTTGGATTCACCAGTATTCCGATCCGATATTTTTTGATCTTATCATAAGATCCTATCTTGGCATCGCTGGCAATATTTTGATAAAAACTCACCCGGCAGACCGCAGTCTTGCAATTTTGATAAATATCCCCCGGGGATAGTTGAGTAATTCCATACTTAAACAGCAAAAGGATGATGATCAGAAATTTTCTATTCATTCCTCTCTCTTTTCCCAAAAATATTTCATACTCTTTTTTTATTATTCATAACTCCGTTGAAAGCACTATTGTGACTGGTGTTTTGAATAATCAGTTCTCTGTTGTCCCGGGCGATTAAAGGCCCGGGAGATTTTCTATTCACACCGGGAGGTATTATACAAAATTCTAGCCGGATCCGCTATCGAGTTTTGCAAGATAACCGAATCAGTCAGTGATCCCTTTATAAAATTCAGGCTTCGTCTGTTGCTAAACTCTTACCGTATTTACGCTCCTCACGCGCAGCCAGCCTAGCTTGAATCCGGGCAGTGAGATTTTCCAGTATCACATATATTACCGGAACCACAACCAGGGTCAGGACAGTAGCTACTGTGAGTCCACCCATTACCGTCCGCGCCATGGGTGCCCAGCTTTGACCGCTTTCGCCAATTCCCAGAGCTAAGGGAAACATTGCCAGAATGGTAGTGAGAGCAGTCATCAACACTGGACGCAAGCGAATCTGACCTCCTTTTTTAACAGCGTCATACAAATCCAACCCTCGTGCTCGCAGCTGGTTAATATAATCCACCAGTACAATGCCATTATTTACCACTATCCCCACCAACATCACAATTCCGATGAGTGACATTACACTCAAATCAGTCCCGGTTAGTACCAAGGCCAGCGCCACCCCGATAAAAGAGAGAGGAATAGTAAACATAATAATAAAGGGATCCAGGAATGACTCGAATTGAGCCGCCATCACCATATAAGTGAGGAGAATCGCCACCATAAATGCTATACCGAGATACATGAACGATTTTTGTTGCTCCTCGGCAGTGCCACCGATGTCCACCCGAAAATCATTGGGTACCGGCACCTCCTTCAGGGCTTTACGGACATCACGGGTAACTCCCTGCAAATCACGGCCGGAGATATTAATATTAACACTTACCATCCGTTCCTGATCTTCTCTTATTATTTCCTTGGGAGCTTTCGTATATAGTATATTTGCCACGGCCCGTAATGGTACTTGATTACC
>MESS01000147.1:7184-16784 GCA_001771055.1 Caldithrix sp. RBG_13_44_9 | reverse complement strand
AGGGGCGGCTTCTTTAAAACTGGCTTCTACATCCGCCACTCCCGCTATTTTCTCGACCTTTTCCAGAATCTGTTGAGCCAGCGCTTCTCCAATCTGCAGATCATGTCCAAAAATTTCAACCATGATATCCGCTCCCCCGCCCATTATGGCCTGCTCACCGCGGTCGGCAAAGTTGGCATCAACATCCGGAAGCTTCTTAAACTCCTCCCTTAATTGGTCTCTGATCTCAAAAATGCTGCGATCCCGCTCACTTAAATTCTTCAGCCTTATCGTGACATCCCCTTCGCTGGAGGCACGAGTTGAGAAGAAAGCCATGATGCCTTCGCCCTGACCAAAGTTAGAATAAACCATCTCCAATTCCGGCACTTTGTCTACGATGATCTGATTCAGATCATGCATGCTTTTTTCCATTTCATCCATACTGATACCAGGACTGCGGTCTACGGTGATGGCGATAAATCCCATATCATTCTCAGGTATAAATTCTCCACCGAGCAGGGAAACAACTATTACTGACAGAATAAATGATGCTACAGAAGACCAAATCACTGTTTTTCGATGATTTAGAGCCCAATTCAAAACCAGAGCATACTTTTCATGGAGCTGGTCCAACCAAATCCCTACCCGGTTCGAGAGACTGGTAAAAATATTTTGATGATGAAGCTGCTGCTCGAATTTCAAGAAGCGGGAAGTAAGCAGCGGAACCAGGGAGATAGCTACTAACAGTGAAACCGCTAAAGAGATCACAATGGTCACTACCATATCATTGAACAGTTCACCGGCAAGTCCAGGTACAAATAATACCGGTACGAATACTGCCAGGGTGGTCAGGGTGGAGGCGGTAATTGCCATAGACACTTCAGTAGTACCATTAGCAGAAGCCGTCCGCATTTCTTCTCCATCTTGCCGGTAACGGAAGATACTCTCCACCACCACAATCGAGTTATCTACCAGCATTCCCACTGACAAAGCCAGACCAGCCATGGAAATGATGTTTAAGGTAAGACCAGCCTGATCCATAACTGCAAAGGTTACAAACATTGATACCGGGATAGAAACCGCCACAATCAGAGAGCTGCGAATATTTCTCAGAAAAAACAATAAAACCAAAAAAGTCAACAGGATAGCCTGAATAGCAGAACTGCCTAAATTAGACATTGACCGTTTTATAAAAACAGAAAAATCGATCACTGTATTTATAGTTACCCCGCGTGGCAGCTCTGACTCTATGCGACTGATCTGACCGAGGACTTCGTGACAAACTGTAGCTGTATTAGCGTCGGATTGTTTCATCACCATTAACATCACTGATGGCTTATTATTGTTCCAGACTTTCTGACGTTGTTCGGTAAAACCATCAACTACCGTGGCTACATCCTTGATGTGCACCAGAGGCTGACCGCCAAATGCGATATTAGTATTCTCAATCTGCTCAATACTGCTATATTCACCGGCGGTCTGCAGGGTAAATTCCTGCCGTTCATTATCCACCCAGCCGGACGGCAGTTGCAGGTTGTTGGCCTGTAGTGCAGTCACCAACTGATCTATGGAGATATTATGAGCGCGCATCCGACCTGGATCGGCCAATACTTTAATTTCACGGCGCATACCACCAGTCGTAAAGGCAGAAGCTACTCCAGGGATACGTTCCATTCGCGGCTCAATATCACGTTCCGATATCCGTCGCAATTCCGCCTGCCCATGGATTTCGGAGGTCACCGCCAAATAAAGAACAGGCTGGCTGGAAGGATCGAAGGCAAAAACCATGGGTTGGCTGATGTCTGCCGGCATGACGTCACGGATGTACTCCAGATTATTGCGCACATCAATCTCGGCCTGATTCATATCTGTTCCCCACTCAAATTCCAGGGTTACCAAAGAAAGGCCCTGAGTAGAGATAGAACTCACCTTCTTCACGTTTTCCACTGATGATACTGCTTCCTCGATAGGGCGGGAAATAACAGTTTCAATATCAAACGGCCCCACCCCGGTGTACTGGGTAATAATAGCCAGAACCGGAAATTCAAGTTTGGGATAGAGATCCACATTTAATTGTGATAGAGAATAAAGCCCAAACCCTATCGCTATCAGGTAAATCATAAAAAAAGTGACACCGCGTTTTATCGCCAGATTGGTAATTTTCATTGTATCTTTCCTTCTTCTTTGGTAATAGTGACCACCGCGCCATCCCGCAGATTATTTTGCCCGGCGACCACCAGCTTATCACCTACCGATATTCCAGAATTTACTGCCAGCCAATTATGATTCACATAGCGGACGTCAAGTTTCTTCTGCAGCGCCTGGTTGCTGTCCACAACAAACACATAGTAATTTTTCACTACCTGATCTATTTGATTCACTTTTTCCATGGTAGTACTTTCAATAACGGCATAGCGGGGAACAACCATTACGTCAGCGATAATTCCAGTAATCACTTCTACTTCGGCATACATTCCAGGTTTCAGTATTCCATTTTTGTTGTCCACCAGCACTTCAACCTCAGCCATCCGGGTGGTAGGATCAAGAATGGGACTGATCTTGTACACTTTTCCTTCAAAAATCTGATCAGGAAATGCTTTTACCTTCACCTTAGCAACCTGACCCACGGTCAGTTTACCCAGATCTTCTTCAGTGGCATTGAATTCTATTTTTACCCGTTCCATCTTGACAATCATTACCAGCGGCACGGCTGGATTAGCCATGTCACCCATTTCATAATATCTTTTACCGATGATTCCGGAAATCGGAGCTGTCACCGTAGCATCGTTCAGCTGGCTTTTCATGCTCAGCAGGGCGGCTTCGGCCTGTTGTACCTGAGCCTGGATGGACTCATACTGGGTTTTCACAGCTTCAAACTGCTGTTTACTCAAGGCATTTTGCTGATTCAATCGCTGCGCCCGTTCAAACTCTATTGCCAGATTACTTTCCTGGGCTTTGACAGAAATCAGCATAGCCTCATTCTGTTTCACCCCTTGCTCAATGGTAGTAGCAACAACCCGGGCAATGGGGTCGCCTTTGCGCACTGTTTCGCCTTCATCAACAAAATACTTCTCGATGCGGTCCGGTATTTTCGAAAAAACTTTTACTTCAAATTCAGCAGTAATATCACCACTATATTTGATTGATTGTACGACTTCCCCCAACTTAATAGTGGAAACTTCCACCGGGATTTTCTCAGTGTCATCGCTGCCGCTGCTGTCAGATTGATTGCAACCGGGTATCCAAAAGCAAACCATTAGTATTACCATTAAAGAACCAAATTTTTTCAACATCTTTCTGCTCCTTTGAAATCACATCATTCAATATTGTATTGTTTTTTAATTATACTACACCATGCAATTTACCAACTGCTTTACGCAACTGATAACGTGCCACCTGATAATCATACAACGAACTGGCGTAGGTTAATCGTGCCCGATTGAGCGCCAGCTGTGAGATCAGCACATCCAGCTGGGTATTCGCTCCTTCTTCATACATCAGATTGGCCAGACGAAGTGATTCTTTCGCCATTTCTACGGTTTCCCGGGCAGAGAGAAATTTCTCTTTACCTTCCAGAAAATTATTATAAGCCACTTCCACTTCAGCATTGATTCTATCCATGGCCTGCTTTTCCGTGTCAATAAATATTTTATTATCCAGTTTCGCTTTCTCATATCCCTTCATTGAACGAAATCCATGAAACAAGGGAATTTGCAGGCTGAGAGCAGAATAAAATCCTTCGCTAAAGTCATCCTGGTTAAAATTCAAACTATTTTTCATTGCCATAAATGAATAATCAGTTGTGAAGAAAATTTTGGGCAGAAATTCACTGCGAGCAATAACTACCTGTTTCTGACTGATAATTTTCTGCTGTTGCAGGGCTAACATTTCCGGACGATTTTGTAAAGCCATTTCCTGCAATGCTGGCAGGGTAAAATCCTTCAGATCTTCTTCAATGTAAGCAAATTCTCCTGCCACCTCGATTTCCGCATCTTTTGCCAGTCCCAGTATGGTGCGTAACTGGGTCATTGCCAGGCGGTAATTGTTCTTGGCAGCAATGAGTACTGGTTGACTGTTGGCTACATCTACCTGTGCCCGCATCTTATCAAAACCGGAAGCCATACCAACCTCATACTTTTTCATAACTAACTCCAGGTTGGCTTCCGCTTCTGCCAGGGCCTCTTCCTGAACAGCAATCAGCTCTTTGGTTAAAAGGCAACTAAAAAATGCAACCGCAGTCTGGTAAATCAGAGTTTGTTTTTTGGCCTCATAAACCTGCTCAGTAGCGTCACGTGCTGCAGAAGCCGCCTGAATTCCGGCAAATCCCGCTCCTCCTAAAAATAGCGGCTGATTTACTTTAGCGCCATATATCATGGTATTTTCCAATCCAAAAGCAATCTGCACATAATCCGGCATTCCCGGAAGTGCAGCCGGACCCAGCATGGTTTTAATGAAATTCGGAATAGTGCTTTCCTGAATTTTCCAGTTATGCTGATAATTCACTGCACCGTCCAGTTGAGGTAAAATATTCGAATAGGCTTCCCATACTCCGGCCCGGGATTTCTGAACTTCTTTTTCCGCGATCTTAAACTCGGGATTATTCTCCAGGGCATAGTCCACACTATTCTCCAGTGACAGAACCATTTTGTCCTGAGCGAGTGTGATATCAGGGAATGAACAAAATAAAAATATAATTGAGACAATTAACAAACGATACAGCATATCCATCTCCTCATACTAAACCAAAATTCATTCATTTAATCCTCTGAACAGCATTCCCACGATATCTTCCGCCAGATGATCTGATAAGACATTTTCCTTGCTGTTGAGTTGTTTCAGAATATAGTGGAACAGGGCGCCTACAAAAATTTCAGCCGTGACTTCGGGATTAGCCCGGCTTCCAAATTCGCCGTTCATTACACCTTGTTTTATCAGTTCTACGAACATCTGACGGCGGGTAGTAGCCTCCTTAATAAAATTTTCCAGGAAGGGTAATCTTTCAAACGATATGAAAAGTATCAGGAAAAATTTTGCAAATTCCGGATAATCCCGCACCTGCTGGAATCGTAATTTAATTACCTCGATTATTTTATTTTTTATAGGAATGTTGCGGTCAATAATTTCCTGAAAGAGTTCCAGCTGGTAGTGTAAGCCTGTTTCGACCAGGGCAGTATAAATTCCTTCTTTATTGCCGAAGTAATAGTAAATAGTCGGTTTAGACAGGCCGGTAGTTTCCGAGATTTCACGCATGGAAACTCCGTTATAACCTTTCTCGGCGAAGAGTCGGGCGGCTGCCTTGAAAATTTTAGCTTTAGTATTATTTTGATCAGTCAGTTCCGGGTGAAATTCTGACATTGTTAATTTCCCTTTTTTTATCATACCTACCGTTCAGTAGACAATAACTTTTTAGCGAATTCACATTTTAAAAGTTGCGGATAATTTTTTTTATTGGGGAATTTGATTCCTTTTTTAATCAAGATTCTTTTATGTCAATCTATCATATTTAATATGGGTAATCTACCTGCCCTTGTGGTTACTGATATGTTTTCTATCAATGTATTAATATTTTAAACTCTACCTACCGTTCGGTAGGTAATTTAAAAATTTCTTAATATTAAGTGAAGTGAAAAAAAATTTCGTGGATAAATGATTTAATTCGAGGCTTATGATTTTGAAACCGATGGTAATTTTAATGGAACTTCTTGACTACCTAAAACCTCAATGAAGACGCAAAGAATGCTGTCAAAAATTTCTACCAAATTGAAAAGATCCACTTTTAACAGTCCAAGTTGTCCATCCATAAAAAGGGAACACTGATTGAACGGATTTTCACTGATTGGTCTATCGGGCTCTTACTAAACTATCCGTGAGTATCTGTTTTATCCGTGTCATCAGCGTGCTATTCAGCATTCTTTTAGTGGAAAGTTAAATTGAATTCTATTCTGGTCAGAAAGTTTTTGAATTTTCTCCAACTGAAACCTTATAACACTTCGGTCTGCCCGGTGCTATTACATCCAGAACTGCCCGGCTACCGGATGTTTTTCCCGCTCCAGCAGACTGATGGCCTCCTCCGGGCAGAACGCCCGGCAAACACCACAACCATAGCATTTGGCAGCATCAATCGTTACAGGTTTCTTTTTACCACGGTAATTTATCGCAGCGAATTGGCATTTTTCCACACAGGCCTTACAACCTTTACAGGAATTTTCAGCAACATCGGCTACATATTCTGCGCGGAACATCACCGGCATCTTCTGACCAAGTGAGGAGCGAATGGCCAGGCAGTAACGTTTATCACAGTTGCAGATCGCCCCGATGAATGGTGTTTCAAAGGTCCACAGACTATGCATCATCCCCTGGCAATCAGCTTCTGCCATAGCAGCAAAAGCTTCTTCTTTTGTCAGGGATTCTACCTGCGATACATCCGGTGATCCAAAAAAATCCATATCCAGCAGATCATACCAGTGGGGCGGTCCAATACTAAGCCCGTAACAGGTACGGCTTTCCTTTTTTTCGGCAGCCCAGCGGCAGCCGCAATTGACCCGTACGATGGTGGTGGTGATATCCAGTATTTTTTTAATCTCTTCCAGAGGGATCACCTGACCGAAATGATGAATTTTGCTTTGCCCAAGCTGCCGTTCCCGCATAAACCGCGGCATAAAAATCTGATGTCTAAATATTCTTTCCAGCAGTGAGAGACTTCTATTACCTTTTTCAATGCTCTGGTAATAGAAATGTGAGACAAATTTCCGCCGCTGCAATTCGTTCAACAATTCGGTGGAATAGTTACGAGCATTGAGATACCATTTTTTCCCTTCCCCATGTTGAGTGCAGAACTCACACATAACTTTTTTCCGCTTCTTATAATACTTTTTTACCCCGACCCGAAGGTCGGGGCAATTCAATTTAACTAAACATGATAGATCCGAAGCATGGTCCTGCTTTGGCGAAATAAGCAGCTGGAAAAGCAAATAGCTCTTCAATGATTTTTGTTAGCCGTAAAAATGTAATCACTTTTCCAGCACTTTTAAATATTTCAGTGCTCGGCGGAATTTATCTTCAAACTCTTTGGTTTGATTCTGATCCGGAAAAGGGACGGCAAATGGAGCCGTTCGGCGGTAACCTACCCGTTTGAGATTATCATACACCGCTCCGAAAGTGGTAGTTTTGAGCAGAATGACGGCGGCAGTCTTTTCTGCAGTCTGCTTCACCCGCGCCAGCATATCAGAGAAGGCGTTGGATAAGAAACCCTGATGATATTGCAGTGGAATATCCAGCATTTCCAGAAAATAAAAACCATCGGATTGAAATTTTTTAAGCATTTCCTGCCGGACATTCAGCGGCCGGCGGCGGTTCAGATAATCTGCCTTCAGTTCAGGATACAAAATCTCCATGATAGAAAGAAAAAAGGGATCCGGACCCTTGGCTTCAGCCAAATAAAAATGATTTTCCAGATCCTCCGGAGGTGCATCTGAAATCAACAGACAGTTGGTTTTTTGAGGCCGATAATTTTCCCAGCTCTGCCTGATTTTCTCCCTGAATTCAGCCAGATTGAATGAGGTATTTTCTGAATTTTCAAAAGGTGAAATTAGCATATATATATCCGATTTAAGTTAATTAATAAGTTAGAATTCAATTAACCCAGTTCTGGTAGTGACAAGGTATCCGTTAAATCAGGTCAATAAGAATTTGTTGAAGAGTGAATATTCATATTCATTACTTCAGGCTTCAGAAAAATAACACTCACCCGGGAACTATTCAAGTATCTTAAAAAATATAAACTATTTTTCTAATCAGGTAAATTCTGAAATCAATTTACCCACTAAAAACTTTCTGATACATCTCATAATGAAATAAGAAAATCTGTTATTAAAATAGTTGTGTAACCTGAATGATTTTAATCCGTTGATAAACTTTGTGGCCGAGGTTATTTTATTAAGGATAGTAAAAATTTAGGAAATTGCATTAATTTATCAGGTTGTTGTTAAATTTTTCAATAATTTCTATTATTATGATTGGATATTCATGAAAAGTTTGGAAAAATTTGCCGGGATGGGTTTATCAGAGGAGATGCTGGCTGCTATCCGCCGGAAAGGTTTCGAAGAACCTACCCCCATTCAGGAACAGATCATACCGCGGCTTCTTAAGGGTGAACAAGATATTGTCGGGCAGGCTCAAACCGGAACCGGAAAGACTGCTGCCTTCGGGATCCCGCTGCTGGAAAAAATCCATGAACACAGCAAACATGTGCAGGTGTTAATCCTGGTTCCCACCCGTGAACTGGCCATCCAGGTGGCAGAGGAAATCAATTCTTTAAAAGGGAAAAAACATTTACAGATCATTCCGGTATATGGTGGACAGTCTATTGTCCTACAGTTGAAAAAGTTAAGAAAAGGTGTAGACATTGTTGTTGGCACTCCCGGCCGTATTTTGGATCATCTGGAGCGGGGAACTCTGAATCTGCTGAAGGTATCCCACGTCATTCTGGACGAAGCTGACGAAATGCTCAACATGGGTTTTATAGAGGATGTCAAGCAAATTCTCAGTCTTACCAATGCTCAGCGCAAGACGTTGCTTTTTTCTGCAACCATTCCCAAAGAAATTGTGAACATTGCCCGCCATTATATGAAGGATTATGAGCAAATTTCCATACAGCCAGAGCAGGTAACGGTGGCTCAAACCGATCAAATTTATTTCGAGGTCGCAGAAAAAGATAAATTTGAAGCCTTATGCCGCATCATTGACTTCGAATCTGATTTTTATGGGCTGGTATTCAGCCGCACCAAGGTAGATGTTGCCAATATTGCCGCTCATCTGCTGGATCGCGGTTATGATGCTGCTGCTCTGCATGGGGATCTCACTCAGGGTCAGCGGGAAAAAATCCTTGGCCAGTTCCGGAACAAGAACATCACTATTTTGATTGCTACTGACGTGGCGGCACGTGGAATTGATATCCAGCATCTTACTCACGTGATCAATTATACCATCCCGCAGGATCCGGATGCGTATGTTCATCGCATTGGTCGTACCGGGCGGGCCGGGAGGGAAGGAACTGCCATTACCTTTATTACCCCACAGGAATACCTCAAATTGAAATTTATAAAAAGAGCAGCCCGAACGGACATCCGACGAGAAAAATTACCGCAGGTGTCGGACATTATCCGGGCTAAAAAGTCTCGTATCAAAGAAGAACTCAACAAGCTGGCTCAGCAGGAAATTTCAAACGAATTTTTACGGCTGGCTAAAGAACTTTTATCTGAAACCAGTGCCGAACAGACTATAGCTGCTTTGCTGAAATATACCTTCCGGGATCAGCTTGATCCAGACAGTTACAATGAAATCCGCGATACCAATCCCCCCATCCAGGGAAAAACCCGGTTATTTGTGGCTATGGGAAAGAAAGACCACCTCACCCCAAGAAAATTGGTGGAGCTCATCCAGACCAAGGCCCGCATTGATCAACGCAAGATTGACGATGTTCAGGTACTGGATACCTATTCTTTCATCACTGTGCCATTCCGAGAAGCAGAACAAATATTGACTGTTTTTAAAAAGCAGAGCCGCGGACAGCGACCGGTGGTGGAGAGAGCACAAAAGGAAAAGACATCCTCGCACTGATAA
>MESS01000147.1:5795-7146 GCA_001771055.1 Caldithrix sp. RBG_13_44_9 | reverse complement strand
AGTTAGCAATCAGTTATGATATAGATCTCTGTTTTTTGTTTTTGCAAAAAGCATAGGGCATAGCGCAAAGCAGAGGCAGTTATGAACTTTTTTAATCTGGTATCTTGCTCTTCTGCTAACTATAAACTATTAATTATAAATTTCCAACTGCTTACTGCAGACTGCCAACTGTTAAAGATCCCACCGCATTCCGGTTTCTGCTTTCTGATTTCTCACTATCATCATTTTTTTAATTGGTTGTCAATTTTCCGGTTTCGTCATCACTGAAAATGAATTATAATTGACCCATGAGTAATTCAATAACAATAAACATGGGAGAATTATTATATGAATTTATCTATGCCTGACCGGACGATTATGCGGCGTGCATTTTATAATAAAGACCGTAATTTTGAAGGATTATTCTATGTGGGTGTCAGAACCACCGGTATTTTCTGTCGTCCCAGCTGTCCTGCCCGGAGGCCCCGTAAAGAAAATATTGAATTTTTTTATTCTACCCGGGAAGCCTTACTGCAGGGATTCCGTCCCTGCAAAGTATGCCATCCGCTCACAAAAATAGGTGACACTCCGGAATGGTTGCAACCATTACTGGATGAAATTCAGGAGCATCCCGATATCAGACTGAAAGACTCTGATCTTCGCCAGCGCTCGCTGGAACCCAACCGGGTGCGCCGCTGGTTTAAGAAACATCATGGAATTACTTTTCAGGCCTTTTTGCGGGCTCAAAAAATCAGCCGGGCTTTTGGACAAATTCGTTACGGAGATAAGGTGATAGAGGCCGCTTATGATTCCGGCTATGAATCATTGAGTGGTTTTACCGAATCATTCAAAAAAAGTACCGGATTCTCTCCAGTTCAGAGCTCCGAACAACAGGTTATAATGATCACCCGAATAACCACTCCGGTGGGTCCAATGCTGGCAGCAGCTTCAGAAAAAGGTATCTGTCTGTTAGAGTTCACCGACCGCCGGATGCTGGAACGGCAGTTAAAAAAGCTGAAGACCGATTTAAAAGCAGAATTACTGCCCGGACACAGTCTTCATTTTGATCTTCTGAATCAACAACTTACCGAGTATTTTGAGGGAAAACGATTCGAATTCGATCTTCCGCTGGTTTTGACCGGGACTTCATTCCAGAAAAAAGTATGGGAAGAGCTTCAGAGGATTCCCTATGGCAGCACACGTTCTTACGGAGAGCAAGCCGAGCAATTGGGACAGAAAGAAGCGGTCCGGGCTGTGGCCAGGGCGAACGGGGACAATAAGATTGCCATCATCATTCCCTGCCATCGGGTAATTGGCGCAAATGGGAAGCTGATTGGGTACGGCGGTGGTTTATGGCGGAAACAGTATTTGC
>MESS01000147.1:5324-5762 GCA_001771055.1 Caldithrix sp. RBG_13_44_9 | reverse complement strand
TGAACAAGGAAAATCGCTTAAAGCAACCTCCTGCTCAGGTACAGATCAAAAGTTTTTTTCAGGCCTAAAGCAATCAGCAGGATTTCCCGAGATGTGTTCTGCCCGCCCAGCAAAATGATGCCCGGTGCTCTCACCCGATAAAAAACTGGAGAAAATAATTCAGCAATGATGCAGAATTGCATAAAATTGAGTGAGGCATGACGGGAAGTAACTCAAAGAATAACAGACCTAAAACAAAAAAAAATTGCTTCAGCATCTTCTGGAAAACTTCCCATATGTTTCTTCGTAAACTTTCACTTGAGAATGAATGATTCTTAAAAATTTAATAAGCAAAAATAATTATGTGAGGATAAAATGGATAGTAATGTATTGGAACGATTTCACTCCAGTCTAACGCAGCACCGGGACGAATTGCTGACCTGGCTGGACAGTGGACAG
>MESS01000147.1:4674-5308 GCA_001771055.1 Caldithrix sp. RBG_13_44_9 | reverse complement strand
ATCTGGGAAACTCCCCGCTACAGGATGTCCTGCAGGTGGTTTCGCAATTGAAAGATGCCCTGGAACGTCTGAATCACGGAAAGTTTGGTATCTGTGAGATCTGCCATGAAGATGTAGATCCTGAGCGCCTGGAGCTTGACTATACGGCCAGTGTCTGTCTCGACCATTTGCCAGAAGCACAGCTGCGGGCACTGGAGAGAGATCTGGAAATGGCCAGTCAGGTGCAGCGTGGATTGTTACCCCGCCATACTCCTTCCATTCCAGGAGTACAAATCGCAGTTGCTACTCAACCTGCCCGGATTGTCAGCGGTGATTATTACGATTTTTTCGGCAATCAGGCTGGTTCTCGGGGACTGGCCATTGGAGATGTGATGGGAAAAGGATTACCAGCCAGTATGCTGATGTCCAACCTGCAAGCCTGTCTACGGATTTGGGGACCGGAACACCAGGATCCGGCTTTAATTGCCCGACGGTTGAATGAATTGTTCCTGAACAACGTAAAGCTGATTCGATTCATTTCCATTTTTATCGGATTAATTCACTCGGATGCCCGATCATTCAATTATTGTAATGCCGGACATCACCCTCCGCTGCTCTGGAAAAATTCTACCAAGAAAATCCACTTGTTATCACC
>MESS01000147.1:4356-4647 GCA_001771055.1 Caldithrix sp. RBG_13_44_9 | reverse complement strand
TCAACCAGTATTTAAAGCGGTCACGGTTTCCTTAGACCCTGGTGATATGCTGCTGTTATACACTGATGGTGTCGTTGAATCCAGAAACGTTTCCGGGGAAGAATTCGGCGATAACCGGTTAAATACATTTGTGCAAAATCATCATGAACAAACCGCCCAGGAGTTGGTGAACGACCTCCTGCATGAAGTGAAACAATTCAGTCCACGGCTGCACGATGATATCACGCTTCTGGCAATAAAAGTAGAATGATCGGTAGGACAAGATGAGTAATTCCTGTAGCAAGGGAGAAA
>MESS01000147.1:176-4312 GCA_001771055.1 Caldithrix sp. RBG_13_44_9 | reverse complement strand
TACAAAAATTTAAGTCGCCAGACAGGATAAATTTGCCTGACTGTCCAACCTTACAAAAAACCTGGTTATTCTACCCGCACCAGTATCAGGGTTGTCCGGAATTTCTGCTGGTCTTCGTCCAGAATTCCATCGCGGGAATAATTGTCAATTGCATCTAACTGCAGGCTGTCCTGAGCAACCTTCCAGAGATAACTGGCCTTACCGCCAATAAATTCCGGAGTCTTGGCAACTATCGGCAAAGTAGTGAGCTGGGAATCTGAAAGTGTATAACTGCCGGAATTAACCACAATGGAATTAAATTGTTGAATTTTTTCGGCGTCGGTAGGGTGCCAGATAGAAGCATTATCCGGTTGCACCTTATCCAGCGGCATCCAGACCATGCTGTAATAATCGCGGGTGAAAATCATCAAACCGGGCTGAGGTTCAGGATTGATATACTCTTTT
Organism: Caldithrix sp. RBG_13_44_9; assembly: GCA_001771055.1. Taxonomy (GTDB): domain Bacteria; phylum Calditrichota; class Calditrichia; order RBG-13-44-9; family RBG-13-44-9; genus RQOF01. The sequence continues at coordinate 3,868 of MESS01000147.1, read as the reverse complement.
CCGGAAACTTCCAGACGAATTTCTACTATTTTCCATACACCCTGGATAGGATTTGGTGATTGATCCTGTGCCAGAAGCGTTGGGAAAAAGGATAAAGGTAAAAGGAAAAAGGTAAAAAAGTACTTAGACATTACTGTCTCCTTTTAAAATTGGGACTGACAGGTATACGGATAAATTCCATTTAGTATGCATTGAGCTGATTATGCTGTTCTTCCAGCCGGATAAAGAACTTCGAAAAGATTTGATGCGGCATATATTAAAAAAAGAGTGTGAGATCGACTTAAGGTGAAAATCCATTGGATGTTAAAATAATATTCCCGGAAGTGATTGTGTTTTGGTGTGTTTTCAACAGCTAAAACGGAGTGAGGAATATTCAAAATTCAACATTTTTGGGATTTTAATATCTTACTTTTCATTTCCGCTAAATTCCCCCTCTGAAATCATTCCTTCATGATTCACAAATTTCCTTGTGACCCCAGTTGACTGTCCTAGAATATTTAAAAAATGAAAATAATGACTTTCCAAAGCCCTGCGTACCGGAAAGCGTATGGGAGCGGGACGGCCCATTCTGCCGCCGATGCCCTGGCAGAATTATTCCCAGGCCAACGATGAGGATCTACAGGTTATATTCGCCTATCTCAAGTCCCTGCCACCGATCAAAAATGCCGTCCCGGCACCGATACCGCCCAATGAATTGGGAAAGTAGTTTTAAAAAATATAAGGTCAATGAAAATCACTTCCTATCCCTTGGCACCGATAGGAAGTGATTTTATAAGAGAGCATCAAATAAAGCGAGAATATATGACTAAAAGTAGCCGAGTTATTTCTCATCCACAGCAACTCGATCAACTCGGGGTAAATTTATTGCCATTTTCAAATAGCGGAAATAGCGTGAAACTGGAGATTGATAATATTCCTGTACATCAGCGGGAGGATTGGGAGAAACAAATTAATGAGCGCGTTTCCGAGTGCGGCTGTAAGTGGGCTGGAATGGGATTCTTGATGGGAACTACCGCTTATCTGTTCTGGATCGCGTTGGGGCCGGTGAAACTGGCATCCTTAAGCTTACATCATCTCGGGCATGGAATATTTGCAGCCTTTGCCGCTCTGATAATGGGCAAGGTACTTGGTAGGCTAAAGGGGCAACGACTTTTAAAAATCACCATTGCCGAGATACAGCAAAAATGGCCAGCAACCGTTCAAGAATAATCTGCCCACCAGAATTCAACTGCTCAAAATCTTAATGGTAAATTCGATCGATTAGAAAAGATTTAACTTTAGCAAGAAGAAGTTCTCTTAAAATGCCGGGAATAAACAGCCATCCGCTGCCATTGACTTTCAGGGTAAACCCCAATTTCTTCGTAACTCAGTATAAAGATCTCTGGTCAATTGTACCAGAACCGGATGTTTAAATATGTCCAGCCATTCGATGATCATTTTCATATTCGAGCGATCCATAGCTGTGCAGCCGGTGGTGGAATCCGCCGGATCTGACCAGTTATGCAGAAAAATGCAGGAGCCACCTTCCTTTTGAGGAGGATCATTGTTGTGATCTACCACTACCCCCAGTTCATACCAGATGCCTGATAAAAGCATCCTTTCGGAAGATTGCCAGTCTTTATCCTCTACTCTATCTCTCTCAATCAATCTATTATAATATTTCGAGTTAATATCATCCACGCATTCCAAAGTCTGGCTCACCTGAAGATATGGAAATTTCAATTCCCCTAATTTTTCTGCAGGTAGATACCCGAAGGCGGTACCGAGAGTAAAAGCACCGGCCGGACTTTTTCCGTCACCTTCTTTTTTAATTGGAATCATATTATCATCCGAATCATGCAAACCTTTTCCCCAGGCCAGGCCTTTCTTTCCAACCAGGACAATAATACTGTCCCCTTCCTGTATCCATTCCGGCTGAGCGGCTGAGCGGGTAAAGCAAATCATTTTCCCATTAGCAGATTCCTGGGATGGGGTAACCACCAGTACCAGCTGGCTACAGGATTCGGGAATGGGAGATACCGGTTTATTCTGAGAATAAATCGTGGTAATCTGACAAAAGATAACACTGAAAACTATGATCCAGTTTTTCATCGGTTTTTCCCGTTTTAAATGTTCTACCATTTTGGCAAAAGAATATAAACGACCTTTTAGTTTTTTTCAACAACAAACAGTTGTGGATAATAGAGTGCAGTAAAAAATTGGCAGTTGGCAAAGTGTTAAGTGAAAGCAGAGAGCAGAAAGAAGTCAAGTAAATGAAAATGAACTTTACTCTACGCATTATTCTGACTTAAGAAAGAGAAATCCCGATGAATAATTCTGTTCACTTTCTTTTTGTAAGTCAAATACGGGTAGTATATATTTCCCGGGTAGGGGATCGCAACTAGCGTACAGTCATGAAAAAATTATGCATCATTTACTGGTTAGTATTTACACTTTTTACAGCCTGCCGTACGCTGGATGGCAATAAAATATATTTTCAAAGGCCGGAAGGCAGCATTCAATTGTCCTTCGCTGTGGCCAGCGATATGCGATCCAGTACCGGAAAAGAATTTTATTATTTCCGGGGAATTTGCGAGATGTTAAATGACGGCGGTCCGGGAAATTTTATGGTTTCCCCGGGCGACATTGATCCGCCGGACAGCACCTATCAGACTATCTACCGATACATTGATCCAGAATATACCTGGTATCCCGTTGTAGGAAATCACGAGGCAGAAACTGAATTTGACATGGCCTGGTTGCGGGAATATAACCGTTATGGAAACACCCTGCTAAATATCACCCAATCTGGTCCGGCCAATGGTACCGAGACCACTTACAGTTTTGAGTACGGAGATGCTCACTTCATAGTGCTCAATGAATATTATGACGGTGAAAGTGACATTGCCACCGACGGTGAGATTGGAGACGAACTATATCAGTGGTTGATCTTCGACCTGCAGAGAAATAATAAACCGCTGATATTTGTTTTTGGCCACGAACCGGCCTTTCCTTTACCGGATCAGGAGAGCGGCCGGATCCGCCATGAAAACACCTGCCTGGATAAATATCCAACCCACCGAGACCGATTCTGGCAGCTGTTAGCCGATTATCAGGTATTAGCTTACCTCTGCGGTCACACCCACAATTACAGCGTCCAGCAGTTTAATGGAGTGTGGCAAATCGATGCCGGTCATGCCCGGGGAATTGCTGACAGCGGGGCTCGCAGTACTTTCATCTTATTTTACGTCATGGAAAATCAGGATGTATGGCATTACACTTACCGGATGAATCTCTCTACCTATAATTATGAACTGACAGAGTTTCGGAGGTTGGACTAAATTTTCTGACTGGTAAGAGAGGATTTAATATATAAAATCTTCTGCATTTTTAGATGTATTCCTGAAGTCTGAAAAAATAAATCCACTGTCATTAGAAAAATTTTTGTAGCTATATGACATTTCTTTAAAAATTATTTATTTTCCATTGAGAGATTTGGTAACATAAATCAATAAATTTTCAATAAATTTTGAGAGGACACTGAACATGGGAAAACAGGGAATAAACATTCTGAAACTGGATGTAAAAAAGCTCACTAAAATGCTTAACGCCGCTCTCAGCGAAGAATGGCTGGCTTATTATCAATACTGGATTGGTGCCCGATTGATGGAAGGACCGATGCGCAGTGAAATAGAACCAGAGCTGCTGGTACA
>MESS01000147.1:0-157 GCA_001771055.1 Caldithrix sp. RBG_13_44_9 | reverse complement strand
AACAGATCATACTACCCATCAGATGGCGACCACCATACTCAATGAAGAGCTGGAACATGAGCAGGACATCGAAGACTGGCTGACTGATCTACGGCGCATGAAAGAGGATTTAAAAAAGATCAGGCAGTAAAAACATTTAGTTTTCCGGAATTCATGT
>MESS01000146.1:3153-5154 GCA_001771055.1 Caldithrix sp. RBG_13_44_9 | reverse complement strand
TCGTGTTTATTTTACGTTTAAATTCAGGTTTTTTTCTAAGTTTTAATAGAACGCGGAAAACGCTGATTTTACGGATATTCACGGATAAAAGCTATCTAGTGTTGATTTTTCTCCTGAATTCAGGTTTTTTACCGAAGTTCAATACCAAACCTATTTCGATTTTGGTAGCTTTTAAATAATTGATCAATTGATACTCATGTTCTTTTGCGATGCTTTCTGCTGCTTTTATTTCCAGAATCACCTTATTTTCTACTACAATGTCAGCAAAATATTCACCGACCTGTTGGTCTTTATAATATACTTTAATCGGTTTTTGTCGTTCACATTTTAAACCAGCTTCTGAAAGTTCATACAATAAAGCATTTTCATATATTTTTTCCAGGAAGCCATAACCTAATTCACTGTAAACAGTATAAAAAGCATTCAAAATTTTATCAGTAATGTCTTTGTGTATTAGATTCATAAATCTGTGATTATCAGCTAAATCCGTGTCATCCGCGTTCTATTAGAGAAAAAATAAGTGGAAAATATAACTACCGCTGGTAAAGTTTCAAAGAGTTTAATTGCAGGTTTTGTTCGGTGTGGTAACTCAGATGGGACAGGAGCAGATCTATCAACGGCTGGCTGGGAATTTCAGGTTTTATTGAGGTTGTGGGTGATGCCTGCTGGAGTTGCCGCAGCAGTTGCCACTGATCAAAAGAAAGCGGAACGGTCTTCAGACTGGTCTGGGAAACACATTCCGGACAATAGACCGATCCGTTGACAATCTCGGCCCGCAGAGGAAATTTTTGGGGAATCTTTTTACAGCCGCTGCAGATCTGCAAATTCCAGCCGAAACCCAGGTATTCGCTCAGATACAGCAGATAACGGATCAGAAGAAGGATCACCGGACGGTTCACAGAAGAATTCAAATCCTCTAAAATCTGAATGGTGAACTGGAACAGCGGCTGGGAAGCTTCATTCTCATGTACTACTGCCCGCAGCAGTTCGCTGACCGCGAAAGCCACAGCAGTGGCTTCCAGATTTTCGCGCACATTTGAAAAAGGATTGAGCAGGGATACCTGCGAGACCAGCTGCAATCCCCGTCCCTCTTTGATAGCTAAAATGACTTCGATGTGGTTCAGATTTTCCAGGGTACCGCAGAAGGGACTCTTCGGGCGCATGGCACCACGGGCGATGGCTTTCACACAGCCCTTCTCGGAGGTAAACAAGTGCACAATTTTACTGGATTCGCTCCAGCGGATGCTATGGAGGACAAGGGCAGGGGATTTGATGGTCTGGGTCATATGGATTTATTTTAATAGAACACGGATAACGCTGATTGAACAGATTTACGCTGATTATTAATTTAGAGCTCTTATAAGAATATCTGTGATCATCCGTCAAATCTGGGTCATCCCTGTCCGGCTGGCATTTCGTCAGTATCTTCTCAAAAAGGGTCGGCCAGACGGGTGCGTTCTATAATCATACGTACAACTTCCATAAAGGGAGTTGACTACCAGATAATAAAATTAGAAATTTATTCTAGTGTATCCATTTCATCAGCATTATCAGTAATATGTTTCAAATATACAGGGTCTTTAGATTCCTTCTCCCGCTGAAGCGGGATCGGAATGACATAATAGGTTGTATCTGGAATTTGCTTTAATATATGTATCCGTGATTATCCGTCTAATCAGTGTTTTCCGTGTTCTATTAAATTCACAGAATAAATTCAAAGCCCAAGGTGAGGAGCGAGAAATAGATGAACAGGCCCACCACGTCATTGAAGGTATTGATAAACGGTCCGGTAGCCAGGGCCGGATCCACCTTAATCTCTTTGAAGAGCAGCGGAACCACCGCTCCCACGATGGAAGCATTGATCAGGATGACTTGCAGAGTGATGGCCAGAGTGGCGGCAAAAATATAATCCTTTTGCCACAGGCTGATCAGGCCGAAGATGAGTAGTCCCAGGACCAGGCCGTTGAGTAAAGCCACCCGCAGTTCCCGGAATACCCGGCG
>MESS01000146.1:2714-2970 GCA_001771055.1 Caldithrix sp. RBG_13_44_9 | reverse complement strand
CACCAGGTCATACTTTTTGAAAATACGGGCCACTTCCTCCTGGTCCAGGCTCACATCAATTTTGACGAGATCCTGGTCCATGATACTTTCCACCGGAGTATCCGGACTGGCCAGGATCAAGCTGCGCAGGGAGACACTGCCTAACAAAGTACCAAAGGCATCGGTCACGAAACAGTAATAGATATTCTCGATTTCATCATGTTTGCGGCGGATTTCCTCGATGGTCATCTGAACGGTGGTGCCGGTCGGAACAGAG
>MESS01000146.1:1608-2613 GCA_001771055.1 Caldithrix sp. RBG_13_44_9 | reverse complement strand
TCATTCAGGCGGGAGATAATTTCGGCAATATCAGAAGGATGGAGGTCGGCAATAAGGGAGAGGGCAAAATTGGTTTGTTCAGCTTCGATGAGATAACGCAGGTTATCCAGGATCTCATCCATGTCAATGTCTTGGATCAGGCGGGGCATTTTCCATTTTCTCCAGAATTTGCTGCAGCTGATTGGACAGGTCCATGAATTCTTCCACGGACAGACTTTCTGGCCGGCGGGATAAATCGACGTTCAGCCGTGTTAATATAGCCCCGGGACACAAGGTGGACAAACTGTTTCGTAACATTTTCCGGCGCTGGCCAAAGGTGCGGCGCACCAGTTCCCGGAACAGAGCCGGATTGAGCAGCTGCTTTTCCGGGGCGGGACGAAAATTCAATTGAATCACCGCTGAATCCACTTTTGGTTTTGGGAAAAACAGATGAGCCGGCACGGTAAAAAGATATTTTACTTCGGCAGAGAATTGACAGAAGACCGAAAGAATTCCATAATCCTTATTTCCCCGGTCCGCAGCCAGCCGGCGGGCCACTTCCTTCTGGACCATGAACACGGCAGCATGGAAAAGCGCGGCATTATCCAGGACCTGGAACAGAATGGGTGAAGTGATATGATAAGGAAGGTTGCCAATGACTCCTATCTGATACCCTTTATATTTTTTTAAAGCGGCGGAGATATCCCATTCCAGAAAATCCTGTTGGATCACCGACAGGTTAGCCGGATGATCCAGGCGGGCGGGCAGGTCGTCTGCCAGGCGGGGGTCAATTTCCACTGCCAGCAGCTGGTCACACTTGTCCAACAGGTATCGGGTGAGCATTCCAGGTCCAGCCCCAATCTCGATGAGCAGGGATGGGGAAGCGAGCCGGACGGTACCTGCAATCTTGCGGGCAATATTGGGATCCTGCAGGAAGTTCTGGCTCCAGCGTTTGTGGGGAATAATGTGAGGAGGATTTTTTTTCATCTTTTTGTTTGGTAAAATACAAGAAAAAAGAAAAAAGAA
>MESS01000146.1:0-1534 GCA_001771055.1 Caldithrix sp. RBG_13_44_9 | reverse complement strand
TGTTTTTTCACTACTGGCTGATTTCTATTCGCCGCAGGGTGCATAGAGCAAAGTGCATCATGAATGAAAGAAAGCAAAGACCAGAAAGCGGAAAGTAGTTTTTTTCAATATCCTGAATTTCAGGCATACTGCAACTATATCAGATGCTATAATTGCCCCTTCAAATTATTAACTATAAACAATAAACTATAAACTGTTTACCGCTTTCTCTTAAAGGTATTGCCAGCTACTCTTTATGGAACGTCCAGCGGACTGCGGATGGCATGACCCCCTCGCTTGAGGACATGAGTATAGATCATGGTGGTCTGGACGCTCTTGTGTCCCAGTAATTCCTGGACCGTGCGAATATCATAGCCATTTTCCAGCAGATGGGTGGCGAAGCTGTGGCGCAGGGTATGGGGACTGCCGGTCTTGGGAATATTGGTTTTGATGATGGCTTCTTTTACTGCTTCCTGTAAAATTGAGGGATGGAGATGATGACGGCGTTCCCGGCCGGAGCGCGGATCCAGGCTGCGGACTTCGGAGGGGAAAACATATTGCCAGCGCAGATCACGGTTAGCGTTGGGGTATTTGCGTTCCAGGGCATACGGAAGAAAAACCTCTCCAAAACCTTCCTGCAGATCGGCATCATGCAATTTTTTTACGGTGTTAATCTGTTCCCGGAGGGGGCCGATCAATTTTTCCGGCAAAATGGTGATCCGGTCATGCAGTCCTTTTCCGTCCCGGACGATGATCTGTTGGTAGCCGAAGTCGATATCTTTAATTCGCAGGCGCAGGCATTCCATCAAGCGCAGGCCGGCGCCGTAGAGCAGGCTGGCCATCAGCCACTTAGTGCCATGAAGCCGAGAGAGCACCTGCTGGACTTCCTGTCGGGTAAAAACGGTTGGGATTTTTTTTGGTTTTTTTGCCCAGACCAAGGTTTTCATCCAGTTCAGTTCAATTCCCAGTACATAACGATAGAGAAAGAGCAGGGCGCTGAGGGCCTGGTTTTGGGAAGAGGCGGCCAGGTTGAGATTCACCGCCAGATGATTAAGATAGCGGCTGATCTCGCTGGTTCCCATTTCGGCCGGGTGTTTGTGATGGAAATAGCGGAGGAATTTATCCACCCAATAGAGGTAGGCCTGTTCGGTGCGGTAACTGTAATTGCGGACTCGCACTGCCTGGCGCAGGCGTTCCAGGAGTTCGGTTATTTTTTGCAGGTTCTCCATTTTTCTATTGATTTTTATGGTTCAAAACTCTATATTCAAATCGGCTAAATGAAAAAAATCCCAAAAATTCGATAACTTCCATACGGTACTGACCGGAAATGGGAAAGTGGCTGAGACGGAACCTGACAGCCGAAAATTTTCTTGATTCACTTAAATATAAATAATGAGGTGAAAAAAAGAAAATGTGAAACATTTTCCATTCGGTTAAGAAACGGAGAGGGCAGAGATGGAGGGAGGTCGTTGGAAAAAATTACCGGTACGGCTGACGTTACAGCCGGGGAGGCGGGGCACCAAGCGGTTATGGCGGGAGTACGGGGAGCGGTTGG
>MESS01000145.1:37871-37998 GCA_001771055.1 Caldithrix sp. RBG_13_44_9 | reverse complement strand
GTTCTCTATCCTTGTTAAACTGCAGCAGCACCAGCGATTTTTTTCTTAATTTCTCCACCGCTTTTTGAAAAGTCGGTACAGTAAAAAGTGAATCCTGGCTTGTTTGCCGATAATGCTGGTACCATTC
>MESS01000145.1:35814-37798 GCA_001771055.1 Caldithrix sp. RBG_13_44_9 | reverse complement strand
ACTGAAGTCTCTTGCTCCTTTTCGAGAAGATAATGTCTCAGATTATAAAGAATAAAGCCCAGGATTACCGGATTAAAGACCGGAAGATAAGGTTCACGTCCCATTTTGAAGTCAATGTATTCCCGGACATTTTCCGGCAGATAATAGGAGGTACCGCGATAATCCAAACCCGGATAATTGGACACAGCCGCAGAATATTTATCAAAAGCCGTAAATATTCCGGACTTTAAATTGAGTAAATTATCGTCCAGCTCCAGCTGGAACTCCGGCCAGTAATTCACTCCATTTCTCCATACCCATGATTTTATAAGTTGTCTACTGCTCAAAGACGGTGAAAATATTTCATAGGATCGAGAACTTTTTGAAAATTTTATGGAAATATTATCCTGAGCTAGAGAGTCGGCGGATTGCTGTGATTTACAAATTAATGGCAATAAGAAGAGCAGGAGCAAGCAATGACATCCGGTTTGAGAATTCCCGGATAACCTTCTCCACAAGGTAAACCTCATGAATGAAATTCCTATAAAATTTCGATTGGGTCAACATCGATCATCAGTTTCACCGGCCATTTTCTCACTTCCGGTTTTTTTAGCAGTCCTTCTTTAATAACTTTTCGGAGGTAAGATGAAGAGGCGGCTTTTTCTTTATCCTGTTTGACCAGAATTTGATAACGATAAATGTTGCGGATCTTAAAAATCGGACATGGAGCAGGTCCGAGCACAGAATATGACTTGTGAATATTGGCTCGCCACAAGAGCTTCACAACATATTCTCCGTACTTTTCAATCTCACTCTGATCTTCCCCTTCCAGCCGGATCAATATCAGCCGTGAGTAAGGGGGATATTTCAATGTTTTCCGGCTTAATATCTCCCGGTCATAGAATGCGAGATAGTCATGAGTGAGCAGGAATTTGAAAATAATATGCAGTGGATCAAGAGTCTGAATCACCACCTCGCCGGAACTGCTCCCTCTTCCAGCTCTGCCGGCGGCCTGGGTGAGGAGTTGAAAAACTTTTTCCGAAGCCCGAAAATCCGGAAAATGTAATCCCTGATCAGCCGAAATAACGCCCACCAGAGTTACTTTTTTGAAATCCAAACCTTTGGCAATCATTTTTGTGCCCAGCAGGACATCTGCGGCTCCGCTGCGAAATTTCTCCAGCAATTCCTGATGGGCGAATCTGCCGCGGGTGGTGTCCTGGTCCATCCGGATCACTTTAATATTAGCAAATTTTGCCAGCAGGACTTCTTCCAGTTTTTGGGTGCCTACGCCTTTGTAAAGAATATCCATTCCCTGGCAGGAGGGGCAAACATCCGGTGCTTTCTGACTGAAACCGCAGTAGTGACACATCAACCGATGATTGTATTGATGAAAGGTGAGAGTGATCTCACATTGCGGACATTTGGCAACATAACCGCAGTCTTTGCAGATAATGTAAGGAGCATACCCCCGCCGGTTTTGCAGGATCATCAGCTGTTCCTTGGTCAGCAGACGGGATTCAATTTTCAGTTCCAGATTTTCAGAAATGATCGGGTTTTCGCCGAGTCTTTTCCACTCTTCCCGCAGATCTACCAATGAAATCCGGGGAAGCGCCCGGGCGGCAATACGCTTCCCCAGCCGGAAATAGTGATAGGTTCCCTGCTTGACATTGTACAAGGTTTCAAAGGAGGGGGTAGCTGATCCCAGAACCACTACCGCCCGGTTCAATTTGGCCCGGTAAATGGCCACATCCCGGGCGTGATAGTGAGGTTGGGCATCACTCTGCTTATAACTGCTCTCATGTTCTTCATCTACAACAATGATTCCCAAATTTTGCAGTGGAGCAAAAATGGCCGAGCGCGGTCCCAGTACCACTTTATAAAAGCCCTGCCGGATCTTAAACAAGATCTCCCTTTTCTGCGAAGGTAATAACCGGCTGTGGATAACTGCCACTTGCCCTTCAAAATAGTGTTGAAATCTGGCCAGGGTTTGCGGAGTCAGAATGAT
>MESS01000145.1:35508-35808 GCA_001771055.1 Caldithrix sp. RBG_13_44_9 | reverse complement strand
AATTAGAACAATGGCCTGTTTTCCCTGCTGCAAAGCGGCATGGATCAGTTCGATATAAATTTGGGTTTTACCACTACCAGTTATTCCATGGACCAGAAATGTTCCGAACTTCCCGTCCTGCATCGATTTCTTAACTTCAGAAATTACTTCCTGCTGCTCGGTGGTCAATGAAATTTCAGTGAAAGTCTCCCGGTAGGAAGAAGTGATCAAGAGGTCCCGTACTTCCGTTTTTTTAAGCAAGAACTCATCCCGGACATTTTTCTCCAGTAATTGACGGGAGAAACCTGCCGACTTCAATTC
>MESS01000145.1:33625-35359 GCA_001771055.1 Caldithrix sp. RBG_13_44_9 | reverse complement strand
CTGGCGGCGCCGCAGCATCACCTGGGATTTACCCACATTGATCTGTGACTGAACCAGCCGATATGCCTGTCCCAGGTAACAGATATAATATTCCGAGATCCATTTGAGTAAAGTCATTAATTCCGGGGTGAGAATGGGAGTGCTGGAAACAATATCCTGAATATCCTTGATTTTCGACTCTTCCAGCTTTTCCGGCAATTCGGAAACCAGTTCCAGGACAATTCCCGAAACATATTTTTTATGAAAAGGAATAATGACCTGTATCCCGGGTTGGATAAAAGAGAGCAGCTCATCCGGTACCCGGTAAGTAAAACCATCCTCGTCAGGAATGGCCAGGATAATGTTGGCATATACAGTCATCAGAAGATACCCAAATCCCAGGTAGAATATAGTAAAATAAAAAAAATAAACAAATAGCTTCAGACATATTTTAAAAATTCGAATTTCAAATATCAAATTTCGAATTTTAGTAACCCAGGCCAGAGTGCAATATATGAATTATTCAGAGTACCTTCGGTATTTTCAATAGTTTCAAAACCATGTTTCACCAGAAACAGACGAGATACAAAGTTGACAATCATTTTCCAGAAAGAATGTTGCGGTTCTGGGCATAACCGGAAAAAGGTTCATGTAAAGAAAATATTTTGGTCTGAGGGTGTTTTGGATAAAATAAAAGTTTGATATTTAACACAAATTTGGTTATTTATAAAAGGACCTGAAAATCATAAACGATCTTTAAGAAGTTGAAAGCAGTAAAGGGTGAAAAAAATTCTCATTGTAACTGATTTGGATGGGACTTTAATTGATTCCCGGAGTTATTCTTTCACCGCAGCACGGCCGGCGCTGAAATTGATCCGGGAGCTTAAGATTCCACTTATCTTTTGCTCCAGCAAGAGCAGGGCTGAAATCGAAGTTTACCGAAAAAAACTTAAGAATCATCATCCCTTTATCTCGGAAAATGGAGGAGGAATTTTTATCCCGCATGAATATTTTTCTTTTCCGGTGAATGCTGAGCGGCATGGAGAATACAACCGGATTATTCTTGGTAGACCCTATGATGAGATACGGAACCAGTTTATGGCATTAAGAGAAAAAATGGAAGTCAAAGTAAAAGGCTTCGGTGATATGAACGCTAAAGAGATTGCCAGGTTGACGGGTCTTACAACCACAGAAGCTGTACTGGCAGGTAAACGGGACTTTGCTGAACCCTTTATTTTTCAAGACGAAACAGATGCGGCATTTTTACAGTCAATTGAACAGGCTGGTCTGCACTGGACTCAAGGACTGCTGTATCATATCATGGGAAACCATGATAAAGGTCAGGCCTTTGACATGCTCAAGGCATTTTATCAACAGGCGGGTGGGATACTACAAACCATCGGATTGGGTGACAGTTTGAATGATCTACCTCTGTTAAAAAGAATGGATCATCCTGTTCTCATTCGTCATGAGAATGGACACCACGATACCCGAATAAAGATCCCAGCACTTTTGAAGACAGAGTCTTCAGGTTCAGCAGGTTGGAATGAAGCGGTAATGTTCTTGCTTAAAGAAATCTTATCAGGGAATTGAACCAAGCATTTGTTATATCAGCAAACAGGTGTTATAATGAATCTGGCACTAAGTGATGGCTGATTTTTCCTGCTTACTGTTGACAGAAATGGCTGATGACAGAAGCCTTATCAAGATGAAATAAAGGTACTGATAAATTAACGGGTTTCCAGTAAACAGGTA
>MESS01000145.1:26630-33317 GCA_001771055.1 Caldithrix sp. RBG_13_44_9 | reverse complement strand
GTATTATTTATCCACTGACCAGAGCGCTTTATGGTAAGCGGGTACGCCAGCCTATCGGCGGCGATTTTGGATTTTCCGGTCAGATGGTTGAATTCTTTCTGAGTAAGGATGTCTGGCAAACTGATATCGCCCGTTATGGCATTGATATTTGGATGACCACCGAAGCCCTGGCTAATGGTTACAAAATTGCCCAATCGTTTCTTGGGGCGAAAATCCATGATCCCAAAGATCCGGGATCTGATTTAAGCGCAATGCTGGTTCAGGTGATCGGATCAACCTTTAGTTTAATGAATACCTATAAAGAGACCTGGAAGAAGATTCAGGGTTCGGAAAAGATACCCTCCTTTGGATTTTCTTATGCAGTTGAGCCGGAAAATGTCAAAGTAAATGTAAGCCGGATGTTGAGCATTTTTCGGGATGGTATTAAGGAGTTAAGGGAGATATGGATCAAAGTGATCGGTGCCGGTGATATGAGCAAACTCGATCATTTGATCACTCAACCGGAGCAAGAATTCAGATTCCCCGCCAGTCTATGGACCCGGATTATCTACGATTATGCCCTGGCCTACCATAAGAAAAAATTGCCGCCTGAACATTTATTAAAATCGCTGACACCGCTCTATTTGGGTAAAATTGCATCTTTTATTATGGAAGTCGAAAACCTGGAACAACCACAGGTGGAAGCTGAGATTGAAAATCTCTGCTTAGAGTTTGAAAAAGATAAAAGTCATTTAATTAATAATTGGATATAATATAAGGGGGTGTCACATGAATGATTTTTTTCAACTTATCATTGGCCCGCTGGAAGAAGTATTCTTCAAATTCAAAGAATTCACTCCGAACGTCATTGCCACACTGACAATTCTGATTCTCGGTTTTCTATTGGCCCGGCTCATCCGCTTAATTTTTCTAAGAATTTTAAAAGCCTTAAAGTTTGACAGCTGGAGTGACCGGATGGGGCTCACCAGCTTGATGAGAAAAAGTGATTTATGGACTAAGCCATCAGAAACCTGTGCAACGGTCATCTATGGGACCTTTCTGATTATTTTTTTAATGGCTGGTCTTAGCGCTCTGAAAATTGAAGCTATCGATAATCTGGTTGGGCAATTTTTTCTTTATTTACCGCGGGCTTTTTCGGCCATACTCATCTTGATCTTTGGATATATTATCGCTGCCTTTATCAGCCGGGCAGTCCTGATCATGGCGGTGAACAGTGGCTATTATTATGCAAAACTCCTGGCTCAAGCAATCAAACTGCTACTCACTCTTCTCATTCTGGCCATGGCTCTGGAACAATTTCAAATCGCACCCGGTATCGTGATCGCTGCCTTTTCTATAACTTTTGGTGGTATTGTACTGGCCCTGGCCATATCATTTGGGGTGGGTGGTATTGATGCAGCGCGGAAAATGATTGAGAAGGAAGAAGAAGCGAAAAATAAAAAGAAAGATATCGAGCATATTTAGAAGGAGTAGAATATGTCTGATTTTTATCAATCAGGTATCATTACTACACTGCATAACCTTGGCAAACCATCGTTAGAACGATTGGAAACAGAAATAAAAGAATACTCTAAAATACGGCCGATCACTCTGGTACTACCAGCACTCTATTCCGAATTTGAGGGACCGGCAATGCCCCTGATTATTGAGGAATTAGCCAAGGTAAAATTTCTTGAGGAAATCGTACTCGTTCTTGATAAAGCTTCAGCAAAAGAGTTTCAGAAAGCCCGAGCAATGATGGCCTTGATCCCCTACCCAGTGAAAATTATCTATAACGATGGGAAACGAATAGGAGAGATCTATAATACTGTCGCCAGGAATGGCCTTGAGGTGGGACAACAAGGAAAAGGGCGTTCAATTTGGCTGGCCTATGGTTATGTCATCGCCCAGAACAGATCAGATGTCATAATTCTTCATGACTGTGACATTTTATCTTACAATCGCATATTACTGGCCCGGCTCTGTTATCCGGTAGTGAATCCTAACCTGGACTTTGTTTTTTGCAAAGGCTATTATAGCCGGGTAACAGACCGGATGCATGGTCGAGTATCCCGATTACTGGTTACACCTCTTATTCGTTCTATCCAGGCCTTGTATGGTGAACATGATTTTCTGAAATTTCTAGACAGTTTCCGTTATCCGCTAGCCGGAGAATTCTGTATGATCACCGATATGGCCAGAGTTAACCGGATCCCCTGGGATTGGGGTTTGGAAGTCGGATCGCTGGCAGAGGTTTACCGCAACTATTCACCACGACGGATCTGTCAGGTAGACATCGCCGATACCTATGAACACAAACATCAGAGCCTCTCGGCTGATGATCCTGAAAAAGGTTTGATGAAAATGACCATTGACATTTGCAAA
Source organism: Caldithrix sp. RBG_13_44_9 (assembly GCA_001771055.1). Lineage (GTDB taxonomy): Bacteria > Calditrichota > Calditrichia > RBG-13-44-9 > RBG-13-44-9 > RQOF01. The sequence continues at coordinate 30,953 of MESS01000145.1, read as the reverse complement.
TCCATTTTTCGCACCCTCTCGGCAGAAGGTTTTGTTTTTACTGATGGATTTTTCAAGGCCTTATCTGTGACCTATCTCCGTCATGCCGAAGATACGATTGTGAAGTATGAAGCCGATGCGGCTATTAATGGACTTATTTTTGATCGGCATGAGGAGGCTAAAGCAGTTGAGGCTTTTACCAATGCAATCTCCATGGCTGCGAAAATATTCCTGGAGAATCCATTAGGTACGCCGCTTATTCCAAATTGGAGCCGGGTAACATCCGCCATACCCACCATTCTTGAAATGTTAAAAACAGCCGTCGATGAAGATGATAAATAGAAACAGCTAAAAATAGTTGAGATGATATTTTTTAGGTACGATTCTTTAATTTCGAATTTCAAGTCTCGAATTTCGAATAAAAAAATCAGCAATTTGCTGATTTTTATTGAAACAGGAAGAAATCCCCCACATGATTTTCTCTAAGAGAACCACATCAGAGGCCGGATTTCACTTCGCTCGACCTCAGACTAATGGCTTAAAAGAGATATTTGAGGGTAGAACATTAATGGATAATTTCGACAATTATCCTTGCTGCATTTTTGTATTTTGTATTTTGTATTTTGTAATAAAAAAACCCGCTGGACGCGGGTTTTTTCGGGTGAGCCAGGGAGGAATCGAACCTCCGACCAACGGCTTAAAAGGCCGCTGCTCTACCACCTGAGCTACTGGCCCGTTGCGTTTTGAGCACGGCCAATATAGAAAGATTTGCCGGTTCTGTCAAGCCAAAAAAAATGACAAACCACCACTTAAGTTCAATTATTCCAATAAATACCGCATCACAATTCATGGACAAGTTAACTTGGTTTTCACTAGCTGCGAGGGATTTTACGGGAATGAATGGCCGGCTAAAACCGACCTGATCTATTCTTTCACAACCCATACTTTGATTTTTGTTTCCACATCCTGATGCAATTTGATCGGTACGGAATAGATCCCCAATGCCTTAATAGGATCATCCAGGACGATTTTCTTGCGATCGATATCATAACCTTGCTTCACTAACGCATCGGCAATATCCTGATTGGTAACCGAACCAAACATTTTATCACCTTCACCGACACTCACCGCCAGCGTCACCGAAACTGCCTCCATCTTTTTCGCTAAGAGTTCGGCCTGTTTTTTCTGTTTATTCACCTGAACTAATTTTTGATTCTGTTCTTCCTGTACCATCCGGACAAAATTGGGTTGAGCGGGATAAGCAACTTTCAGCGGGATCAGGTAATTCATACCGAATCCCCGTTTCACCGATACGATATCCCCTATTTTACCCAGTTTTTCATAATCTTGACGAAGGATCACTTTCATATGTTAGACCTCATTATTTTTTCAATCGCTTAACGCGGAATATCCGAAACATACGGGATCATTGCCAGATGTCTGGCTCTTTTAATGGCCTGGGCCAGTTGACGCTGATGCTGATTACAATTACCGGAAGTACGGCGGGGTACTATTTTACCCTGCTCTGATAAGAACCGTACCAGTCTTTTCTCATCTCTAAAATCTATGAATAAATCTCCGGCTTCGCAGAACCGACAAGTACGTTTTTTTCGCTGCAGCATTTTTTATTCTCCTTATCGAATTTTAAATAGCCTATTCTTTGGCAGATTGATTATCTTTTTCCGGATCAACCGGCAATTCAAGTGCAGGTAAAGGACTTTTACTGGCATCCAGCGATTGAGCTTTAGCCGCATTGTTCCTATCTTCGGCTCTTTGGATCTTTCCGGAATTCTTTTCCCGCTGGATAAGTTCCTTCTTGTCCACAATGTAGGTCATATGACGCAGTACCCGGTCATTGATACGATATTCAGCTTCCAGGGTATTGGGTATATTAAGCCTGCTGTTGGCGGTAAATTCAATCTCCACATAAAAGCCGTGCGATTTCTTCATGATCTGATAAGTGAGACGGCGTTTACCCCAGCGGTTCAATTTCTTGATAATACCGCCGTAGTCTTCAATTAACTGCTGAATCCGGCTGGTTACGGTCTCACTCTCATCAGGATTTTGGGAGATATCGACGATAAAGATGGTGTTATACAGTCTTTCCATGGAACCTCCTTTGGTCTTATGATCCCGACGACTGATAGTCGGAATAGGATTATGAATGTTTTTTTAACAAGCTTCCCCTAAAGGGGCGAAAAATATACAAATAACAATCTGTGAAATCTACGATTAATTTTATTTCTTTTATGCCCAGCATCGTAAAACCCGGGCATAACAGATCAAATGCCCAATCGGTAATTCAAAAGGACGATTACGGTTCCAGCAGATTTTTATTATATCGGCTTATGGTGGGCTCCAACCCCTCCAGTATGAAAAATTCCACGGCTCCAGCAGCAATCTGCAGAATGTGAGGTAATTCTTTTTGTTCCGATTTTAAAAAAGGTGACAAAACATAATCAGCCGCATCTGAAAAATTACTGCCGATACCCACTCGCAGCCGGGCAAACTCACTGGTACCCAGATTAGAAATAATCGATACCAGTCCTTTCTGTCCGCCGGCGCTTCCGGATCCGCGCAGCCGGAGCGTGCCAAAGGGCAAATTGATATCATCACAAACTACCAGCAAAGCTGACAGATCATATATCCGTTTTTTGGTAACGACTGCCTGAACAGCCTGTCCGCTCAAATTCATAAAAGTAAACGGCTTTACCAGAAGCACCTTTTGATTTTTCAGAGAAAACAGAGTTGTCCGATAAGGACCTTTGTCTTTTTCGAATTTCAGATGATGTTTCTTGGCGAGTAGATCCAGGACCATGAATCCCACATTATGCCGGGTATGTTTATAACTGAGTCCCGGATTTCCCAGTCCGACAATAACGTACAATTGAGAGCTCAATGGTAATCAAGAAGAGAAAGTAACAGAGGACTATAGCAATAGTCCTCTGACATTTCTTTACTTTTCTTCTTCCTCATCTTCCTCTTTGCGGCGGGCACGGATCACTTCAGGTTCCTGAGGTTCTTCCGGAGCAACCACCTCTGCACCCTCGGGTACTTCTTCAAATTCTTTGGCGATTTTCGGATGCTCGACCAGAATTACGGTCTCCTCAGGATCATCGAGAATCACGATATTCTCAAATTTTAAATCCTTAATCCGGATAGAGTCGCCAATATTCAGGGCACTTACATCAATGACCAGCTTTTCGGGAATTTCGGTGGGAAGACATTCCACTTCCACTTCCCGGATGATGAACTCCATGATTCCACCTGCTTTAACACCGGCGGAGGTTCCCTGGACCATCAGCGGCACTTTGATGAGGATCTTCTCACCCATTTTCACACCCTGAAAGTCGGCATGCAATACTGTGCCCTTCACCGGATCAATCTGCAGTTCCTTGATGATGCACTGGTAATTCTTCTCCTGCCCTTCCAGTTCCAGATTAAACAGACCGTGACTACGAATCAGAGTCTTCTCATACTCTTTGCTCGGCAGCAATAGATGAACATTCTCATCATGTGATGAATAGAACTCCACCGGTATCCAGCCATCCACCCGATATTTACGGGACGCACCTTTACCGGTTTTATCACGCATCTTGGCAATTAATTTTGTTTCAGCCATAATTACTCCCTAAATGATCTATTCAAATTAATCTACTATTACCAATATTTGCTGGGGTGGGAGGATTCGAACCCCCGAATGCCGGGACCAAAACCCGGTGCCTTACCGCTTGGCGACACCCCAATTTTCACCGGGGGTTGGCTGTGAACACAAGATAGCTGGCGGGAAATTCCTGCTTTATTTTGCTAACATCTGTGTGCAGATCAAACAAGCCATAAACCGTTGAACCACTTCCGCTCAGACTTACGTACCGCGCCCCGCAGTCTTTTAACCTTTCCTTTATCCCGGTTATTTCCGGACAGTTTCGCGAGACGATATCTTCTAAGTCATTAAATAAATAACTACTTAAATCGTCTAGCTTGGCTATCCTGGAAATGACGGCCTCAAATTTAATGCCCCTCCCATATTTAGTCAAGCCGATTTCCAAATTATTAAAAATCTGAGCGGTGGAACTCGGCCGGCCAGGATACACCAGCAAAATTTGATATTCTTTCAGAAAAGGAACCGGAATTACCACCTCTCCCCGACCCTTGACCAGGGCAGTTTTACCCAGAATAAAGAAGGGGACATCAGAGCCGAGCCGGGCCGCCAAGCGAAATTGCTCTGACATTGAGAGATTTAGTCGGAAAAGATCATTCATGGCCTTGAGACAGGCTGCAGCGTTACTGCTCCCCCCGCCCAGACCGGATCCCAGGGGAATCCGTTTGTCAATGAAAATTTTC
>MESS01000145.1:26331-26461 GCA_001771055.1 Caldithrix sp. RBG_13_44_9 | reverse complement strand
TATGATAACCGTCCGTGCGTTTGCTCACTACCCGCAATCCCAGATTTATCTTGGCGTATGATTGATAGGTTGGCAGAAAACACCCCAAAGATTAGAATTCAAAAAATTATATGATTGTTTAAACATTAAA
>MESS01000145.1:24621-26265 GCA_001771055.1 Caldithrix sp. RBG_13_44_9 | reverse complement strand
TAAAGCGCGGTAGTACTTCCAGGACTTTTTTGTCCGCCTTTTGAGAATCATGAAAAACGATGATGTCTCCCGGTTCAACGCTTTTAATTAACTGATCATATATCCGGTTTGACGCCCATTTAAAATCGTTAGCAGAGAGCGACCATAAGACCAGTCTCTTGGAATTGGTTTGTAGAACTCTGGTCAGCTGGGGTCCCCAGATTCCATAAGGTGGCCGGAAATATATCGTGTTCTTATGAAAATATTTTTGAATCAATATATCAGTTTGTCTTATTTCCATGGACAGACTGGCGGTACTTTTAAAAATAACCGGTTCATGGTAAAATCCATGATTTCCCAGGCGGTGAAACTCAAAAGATAGATTTTTTACTTCCAGCTGGTATTCCTGAATTCGCATACCGGTAAGAAAAAACAGCGCCGGAATTTTATGATGATTTAAAATTTCCAGCACGCCCTGAGTGACCGGAGGATAAGGACCATCATCAAAGGTTAAATAGATTTTGTTTATGGAGGCCGGTGCTCTCCAGATCAGATCGGGAAAAGGTGAAAGGACTGTTTTAAACAATTTTTTTAGCAGAATCACCCGCGTGACCTTTCCAGGTAAAGCGATTGAAAAATCCCAAAAATCCTGCCACAATTACATATAAAATTTGAAAGATCTGGGCCTGAAGGAAATAGTTCAATAAAGTTTTCCTCCCCAGAACTCCGGCAGCCCTGGTTACAATGAATAACTCCGGAATTAGTTTCAGAGCCAGACCGAGCAGATAAATTTTCCAGGGCATTATTTGAAGCAATGCTAAAGGTAAAAAAATGATGATCAGCAGGTAATACAGGTAGATCATCAACATGACTAACAGCAGCCATTTCTGGGGATAATGTAAAGACTTTGAAGCCCAGCGGGCCCGTTGATTCAGGAATTCCGCCAAGGTATCCAGGGATCTGGTATAATTGATGGTATCATGGGAAAGGGAATATTTTATTTTCCAGGGAGTTCGTTTATGAATATTCTGCAGCAGCAGATCATCATCCCCGGAGGGCAGAAATTCATTACCATCATATCCGCCGGCATCCTGAAAGGCTTGCAGACGATAGGAAAGATTGCTGCCATTACAGATCAGGGGATTGTTATTTCCCACCGCCCCTACTCCGCAAAAAACAATTCCGGCAAATTCCAAAGTCTGAATTTTGTGAAAAATAGATTTCTCATGTTCCGGGAAGAAAGTTACCACCCCTGCCACCAGCCCGGTTTCCGGATCATAGTGTCCCACCATCCGTTCGATCCAGTACGGTTGTGCCGCAGTATCGGCATCAATGGTCATGATGATCTCACTTTGAACATTCTTCATAGCGTACTTCAACGCTTGTTTTTTAAAGGTAGGTTGAAGTTCATGGCGGGGATGGCGCAGCAATTGGAAATTAGGTTTATCCTTAATGAGGAGTTCTACCGCCGCTGCGGTATTATCGGTAGATTGGTCATCGATAATAATCACTTTGTACCATTCCTTAGGATAGGTCTGATTCCATAGACTGTTGATACAATGGGCGATGTTTTTCCCCTCGTTCCGGGCTGGCACCAGGACAGTAACAGTTAAAAATTGTTCCCGGTATCGGACAGGAATGCGGAATAATCCTACTAAAAAGTAA
>MESS01000145.1:22254-24596 GCA_001771055.1 Caldithrix sp. RBG_13_44_9 | reverse complement strand
GAATAATAATAAACGGTGGCACCTTCCCGAATTCCCAGATCACCCACCGAAATTGGGAGAACCACTTTGGTAAAAAGGGCGGCACTCACCGCCATGAAAGAGTGAAGTAAAGACACCTTCTGGAAGGCCAACATCAGCAAGTGATATTGCCCGATGATAACTACGAACCAGCATAAAGTGATCGACAAGATAACAGCCGAATCCCGTCGGGTCAGGTGTTGAATCCCCAGGATCAGGTCTTTCAACCTGAAGCGTTTTCCCGATCCCCAGGGTAAACGTCCTGCCATCCGGTACAACCAGTGAGGATTAAAGGCCAGAAACCACAGCACCAAAATTACCAGAAAATTCAACATGGTAAGCGATATCCCTACCCAGCCTGCCAAATGGAATTGAGTAACGAGAAGGTAATTCAAAGAAAATAAACCGATGGTGGTAAAAATCAGTATACCACTGAATTTATCCACAATATTGAGGCCGGTGATCACCATCCGGTCATAATTTTTAAAATAGAGAGCCCGGGCCAATTCTCCTAAATTGCCCGGAGTGATGAAGCCCAGGGTGATACCAAACAGGAGTGATCTGATCACCAGGGCATTGGAAATATCCTGATAATAGGTGCGCAGAATATACCGCCATTTTACGAACTGGATAAAAATATTGGGTAAGAGAAGCAGGAAACCCAAAATGATATACCCTGGAGTGGCAGAGTTCCATACCTCAGTTATCCGCTGGTGCTGGTAAATATTCCGATAAAGAAAATAGATCAGTAATAAACCCACAATTAACTTAAGGTACCAGAGGAACTTTAATTTTTTTCTTTGGACGGTAGACATAAGTGTACGGTTGTAAAAAAATCTGGCATATCCCCGCCGCCTCCCAAGTCATTCAGCATCAATCGGATGGAAAACAAGGAGTTGATATACTGAAATCTATCCCTCATTCCAAACGGGTTGTTTAAGGCAAAAAGGTCACAATTCCAATAGGATCCTGAAGGGCTGTTCCATGGATTCTGCCACCCAGCGTAAAAAGCGGGCAGCATCCGCTCCATCGATCAACCGGTGATCATAAGAGAGGGACAATGGTAACATCAGCCGGGATCGGTATTCACCATCCTTATATACCTGCTGCATTTCCGAACGGGATACCCCCAGAATTGCTACTTCCGGAGAATTGACCACCGGGGAAAATCCGGTCCCGCCAATTCCGCCTAAATTGGAAATACTGAAATTCCCTCCCTGCATTTCTTCCAGGGTCAGTTTCCGGTCACGGGCTTTCTGAGCCAGTTCAGTAAGTTCGCTGGACAATTGGGTAAGGTTCTTGCTGTCCACCTGCTTGATTACCGGTACCAGCAGACCGCGATCGGTATCCGCCGCCACCCCGATATTGATATATTTTTTATAAATGATCTCATACCGATCCATATCCACGCTGGCATTAAATTGCGGAAATCTTTTAAGAGCCACGGCAATTATTTTTAACAAAATCACGGTGATGGTCAGTTTTCCTCCGGCCGCTTCCACCGGTTTGGAAAATCGCTGGCGAAGCTGTTCCAGATCAGTGATATCGGCTTTATCGAATTGAGTGACATGGGGAATAGTAGCCCAGGCGTAACTCAGATGCCGGGCAGTTTTTTCGCGCACCTTGCTCATCGGCTGACGCTCCACTTCACCCCAGCGGGTAAAGTCCGGTAATTCTTCAGTCTCCACTCCTTTAAGGATTTCTCTGGAAACCGCTTGTTGACTTCCGGCGGACCGGGCGTAATTTTTAACATCCTCTAAGGAAATCCGGCCGCCCGAACCACTGCCGGCAACCTGCTGGACATCAACCCCAATCTCGCGCGCAAAGCGTCTCACCGCAGGTGCAGCTGGAGCTGGTTCATCCGGTCTTCGTGACATCAGCTCCGGTTTCACAGTTTGCATTCCACCGAGTTCCTCTTCCTTCTTCCCTGTTACCATGGAGGTCGGTTCAAACGGCGGGAGTTCAGGTTTAGACGAAATCTCTGCCGCGATTTTTGATGGAATACCTGCCTCAGCAGAAGTTAAAATTTCCAAAATATTCTGACCGATCTTAATCACTTCGCCTTCATTGATCAGGATCTTTTTGATGGTCCCGGGAAAATCTACCGGAATTTCAATCACCGCCTTTTCGGTCTCCAATTCCAGGACACTCTGACCCTTGCTGACTGCTTCCCCGGTTGAAACTAATATTTTGCTGACCGTACCAGTAAGGACATTTTCTCCCAATTCCGGAAGAGTAAACATCCAGCTAACCTTTGCATCGGAGATTGCAGGGGATACGGTCTTCTCCTGGGATATTTTTGGTTCAGCTGCTGTTTTTTCCGT
>MESS01000145.1:21857-22206 GCA_001771055.1 Caldithrix sp. RBG_13_44_9 | reverse complement strand
TGCCGGACTGCCCGCTGCTTCCAGCAATAAAATAGTCTGCCCGACATTAATGGACTCCCCTTCCTTAACTGCGATCCTGGTCACCACCCCGCTATGACTGGAGGGGACTTCCACTACCGCTTTATCTGTTTCCAGTTCAATGAGCGGCTGATCTTTTTTAATATGATCTCCCTCTTTTACCAGAAGACGGGCGAGGGTACCGGAGGTAATATTTTCTCCCAATTCCGGCAATTTAATTTCTACGGCCATTTCTGTTTCCTTAACATTTTTCCTTTTTGCCTGAGAGATCCTTTTGCAGTTTCAACCCGGGATTAACTAATCATGGGATTTGCTTTATCGGGATCAATCT
>MESS01000145.1:9021-21680 GCA_001771055.1 Caldithrix sp. RBG_13_44_9 | reverse complement strand
TCATATTTTTCCTGCAGCAGTTTCTGGGCCTCGATCACTTTATTCAGGATGGTACCGCTGCCAAAAAGATTAACGGTATTTTTAGCGTTCTTATGATCCGATTCATGGAATTTATACATTCCTTTGATAATGCCTTCTTTTACTCCCCGGGGCATAGTTGGCTGTGGATACAATTCATTCATGATGGTGATATAGTAAAAGATACTTTCCTGCTCCACATACATTCTTCTTATTCCATCCTGAATGATGACGGCCAGTTCATAAGAGAAAGCCGGATCATATGATTTGACGGTGGGATAAGGATAAGTGAGAAGATGGCTGTGTCCGTCCTGATGCTGCAGTCCTTCTCCGGCCAGGGTGGTGCGACCGGAGGTACCACCCATCAGGAAACCGCGGGTGCGCATATCCCCGGCAGCCCAGGCCAGATCCCCGATCCGCTGGAATCCAAACATGGAGTAAAAGATAAAGAAAGGAATGGTATTGATACTATGCGAAGAATACGCAGTACCGGCCGCCACAAAGGAGGACATGGCTCCGGCCTCATTGATTCCCTCTTCCAGAATCTGCCCATCCTTGGCTTCTTTATAATAGAGCAGGCTTTCCTTATCCACCGGTTCATAAAGCTGACCAGCACTGGAATAGATGCCCACCTGCCGGAACAGTGATTCCATCCCAAAGGTGCGGGCTTCATCCGGAATAATAGGCACAATCAGCTTGCCGATTTCTTTATCCCGCAACAGTTTGGCCAGGATCCGGCCAAACACCATGGTAGTGGCAACTTCACGGTCTTCCGACCCTTCATAGAATTCCTTAAAAAATTTTTCCGGCAACTCTTTGACAGGTACACTTTTCCCCCGGCGCTGAGGCATAAAACCGCCCAGCGCTTTGCGCCGTTCCAGCAAATATTTCATTTCCGGACTGTCATCCGGTGGTTTATAAAAAGGAATGGTATCCAATTCCTCATCTGAGATCGGAATCCCAAAGCGGGAACGGAATTCCCGCAATTCCTGCTCATTCATTTTTTTCTGCTGATGAGTAACATTTTTCCCTTCACCGGCTTCTCCCAAGCCATAACCCTTTACGGTGCGGGCCAGAATCACACTCGGTGCTCCTTTATGAGATACGGCAGTGTGAAAAGCTGCATATACTTTTTCAGGATCGTGACCTCCCAGGCGAAGTTTCTGGAGCTGTTCATCCGACAGGTGTTCGACCAATTTCAGCAAGCGGGGATCTTTTCCAAAAAAAATCTCCCGGATGAAAGCACCACCTTTGACGATGTAGTTCTGATACTCGCCATCCACTACCTCCCCCATCCGTTTGATCAGCAGGCCGTCCTTATCCTGCATCAACAAATCATCCCAATCTGATCCCCAGATCACTTTGATGACATTCCAGCCTGCGCCGCGAAATACCGTCTCCAGTTCCTGAATTATTTTTCCATTGCCTCTCACCGGCCCATCCAATCTCTGAAGATTGCAATTGACCACAAAAATCAGGTTATCCAGATGTTCTCGGGCCGCCAAAGAGATTGCTCCCAGTGCTTCCGGCTCATCCGTTTCCCCATCCCCCAGGAAGGCCCAAACCTTGGCATCGTCTTTTACTTTCAATCCCCGGTTTTCCAAATAACGGTTAAATCTGGCCTGATAGATAGCCATGATCGGTCCCAGACCCATGGAGACAGTTGCGAACTGCCAGAAATCCGGCAGCAGCCACGGGTGGGGATAGGATGGCAGTCCACCCTCCGGATGAACCTCATGCCGGAAATTTTTAAGCTGTTCGATGGAAATCCGGCCTTCCAGGAAAGCCCGGGCGTAATTACCCGGCGAGGCATGTCCCTGAAAGTAGATCAGATCCCCGCTGAAATCCTGGGAAGGTGCCCGGAAAAAGTGATTGAATCCCACTTCGTAGAGCGTGGCGATGGATGCATAGGTGGAGATATGTCCGCCAATCCCATTTTCCAGCCGGTTGGCACGAACTACCATGGCCATGGCATTCCAGCGTAGGATGCTTTTGATCCTTCTTTCAATCTCCCGGCTTCCCGGAAACTTGGGTTGTTCCTCCACCGAAATAGTATTGATATACGGAGTATTGGCAGTGAAGGGCAGTTTGATACCTTCCTGATGAATGCGCATTTGCAGCAGGCGCATTAATTTCGCAACCCGTTTGGCACCGCCTTTCTGGATTACATAATCCAGTGATTCCAGCCACTCCTGTTGTTCTATCTCTTCTTCGCTGAGAATTCCTTTTAACTTCTCATCATCCATCTCTGAATCACCTTTATTTAAATCCAAAATATTCCTGTAATTAATCGATTACTTTTCCATTTCAGGTAATCATAACACCAAAAGTTATTATACCTGAAAAAACCCTATATTTCATTTAACCCACTGCTTCTGATCCATCCTGCAGATATCTGAAATGCCTGCCAGAATTTTAATATTTCATCAAATATGGATTGCCTGCCCGGCTGCATCAGCCGCTGCTTCCATGATCGCCTCACTCAGAGTGGGGTGGGCATGCATGGTGTGCTGTAATTCAAAATTGGTGGTTTCCAGAGCCTTGGCAATCCCCAGTTCGGCAATCAATTCGGTTGCTTCCGGACCCAGGATATGCGCACCCAGCAATTCTCCATATTTGGCATCAAAGATCAGCTTCACCAGTCCATCGGTTTCTCCGATCGCCCGGGCTTTTCCACTGGCCCGGAAAGGAAAACGACCGATTTTAACCTCATGCCCCTTCGCTTTGGCTTTGTCCTCCGTCAGGCCAATGCTGGCCACCTGCGGCTGGCAGTAGGTGCAGCCGGGCACACTGCTGTAATCCAGCGGATGGGGTTTCTCACCACGGAGATGATCGGCCGCAATAATTCCTTCGTGGGATGCAACATGCGCCAGCCAGGGTGCTCCGATCACATCCCCGATGGCATAGATGTTTGGCACACTGGTCTGATAAAATTCATTCACCTTAATGGCACTCTTTTCCACCGGGATGCCCAGCCCTTCCAGACCGATATTTTCAACATTGCCCTGAACGCCAATGGCGACAAGCGCAACCTCGCCTTCTAATTCCGGACTCTTTTCGGTGCCGGAGAGCACCACCTTTACTCCCTTAGCCGTTTTCTGCAATTTTTCCACTTTAGTGCTGGTATAGATCTTTATTCCCTGTTTTTTAAAAGACCGCTCAAGCTGAGCCGCGATTTCCGAATCTTCGATCGGGAGAATATGAGACAGCATTTCCACCAGGTGGACTTCTGTTCCGAAGGAGTTATAAAAATAAGCAAACTCTACCCCGATGGCACCGGCGCCAATAATGATCATTTTCTTTGGCGGCTGTTCCAGAGACATGGCCTCTTTGGAAGTAATGATTTTTTTGCCGTCAAATTCCACGCCCGGAAATGCTCTGGCCCGCCCGCCGGTGGCAATAATTATTTTATCGGCAGTAATTTTTCGTATCTCCTTGCCATCCTTATCAGCCAGCGATACGGTGTGAGGATCAGTCAGTTTGCCTGAACCGGAAAGATGTTCGATCTTATTCTTTTTAAACAGATATTCCACTCCTTTGGAATTGATATCGGCTACCTCCCGGCTGCGTTTGATTATTTTTTTAAAATCGAACGATAGATCCGAAAATTTGAAACCAAATTCATCGGCCCGTTTCAGGGTATGCATGATTTCGGCATTTTTCAACAGGGCTTTGGTGGGAATACAACCCCAGTTCAGGCAGATTCCTCCCAGGGCATCTTTTTCCAACACTGCAGTTTTCGCGCCTTTCTGACTGGCCCGGATGGCCGCCACATACCCTCCCGGTCCAGAACCAATAATCAGCAAATCATAATTATAAGAATGGGAACTCATGATTGACTATCCTCTTTATGATTAAATATTGACTTATATCTGATCCAATAATTGCCGGCTGATAAATCCGCCGTCCAGCGAATGCCAGTATTGAATAAGCTCTTCTCCCAGTTTAAAGCACAGATAGACCTCATCTCCGTTCTCGCGAAGGTGGGGAAAATCTACAATTCCCTGTTCGATATCCTTTACCAGAATACCGGCAGACTCAAGTTTCCGGATCACATCCAGCAACTGGGTGAATTCTTTGGGAAGGGTTTGCTTGGCCGGAACAGACCGGTGCTGCCGGATATCATATCCACTTGAAAGTAATTGCTGGGACAGCACCTGCATTTTCTCAATTATCGAATGATGATTATACAGACTCTGAATAGCCTCAGCAATGGTAAAATGTTTATCATGACGATAGTTCATTTGAAATGCCCTTCCAGCAGTCCCATCAGGATCTCTATCTCAGCCGTTTTCTGGGGATCTTCCTTATAGGAAGAATACACCAGGTGAATATTGCGCATCATCCGCAGGATCATTTCATAATTGGAACATCCCTCTAAAATCCGGTCTTTATCCTCGATCTTGGTCTGATCCAGATAATTCAGGCACTCTTCCCGGGAGTAAATTTTACCGGCAAAAAACGGATCAAAGAAAATCTCATCATTATCAGTCTCATACTTCACGATAAAATGGGCCGGCATGGGAATGCCATGCACCGGAAGCCCCAGGCGGCGGGCAATTAACATATACAGGGCCGATAAAGTGATGGGAATTCCCTGGCAATTCTCCAGGACCTTATCAATAAAACTATTGTCCGGATTATAATAATCTCCGGAATTTCCCTGGAAACCATATTTATTGAACAGATAAAAATTAATATGATCAATAAAAGAGAGGGGATGACCGCTTTCCGGAAAATTCTTTCCTATCTCCTCTGACATCTGATCAAGCCTGGCAATGACTTCAGGAACTTTCACGTCCGGATTGTTCCAGTAGGCCAGCAACATCATCGCCTTTTCCAGATCAACATCTTCCAGCTGGGAACGCAAAAATTCCTCAAAGGCCTGTTTAACCAGTTCGAAATGGATCTCCTTCAAATGCTTTTGCAGCAGACCAAAATAATATTCTTCCAGCTGCAAACGGTGAACAAAGCCATTTAGAATGATCTCCAGACTATTACTCAGCAGGGTGGAACGAATGATCTTCTGAATTTCTGGACTGTCATCATCCAGAAGCTTCAGGAAATGATCGTTCTGCCATTCTGTTTCTATCAAACGACCTCCATAAAATGAGTCGGATAAATTAATATATAAATCCCGATTTATCAATAGGTAATTATGCCTGATTTTTAAATTTCAAAGACAGCCAGATAGGGTAAACCAAAAACACGCGCTTTACCCGGGTGGCATGTAGCCAATCCTTTGAGGGAATGATCAGAGAATCCATCCGAAGAACAATTTTAAAAAACCGGCTGCCGGTACTGCAATCCAACAGCCGGTTTGGAGGAGGTCAATCTATCTGTTTCCGCAGAAAAGTGGGGATATCAAAATCGTCCAGCGGCAGTTGTAAATCACCGCTCTGCTCCACTTCTGCAGTTTTGGGATTAATCAGGGGAATGGGTCTGGCGGCTGCTTTTTTATTCTCTTTGTCCCGCAGGAAGGTCGGCAAGTCCAGATATTTCTTATCCTTTTCCACCTCGGCAGTGGCCGCCGGAGCGGTGGTCTGGATGCGTGATTCCATTCCAAAACCGGTAGCAATGACGGTGACAAAGATCGAGTCCTTGAGATTTTCATCTATCACTGCACCAAAAATGATATTGGCTTTATCACCGGCTTCCTCATAAATAATGCTGGTGGCTTCGCTGATCTCATGCAGGGTCATCTGCGGCCCGCCGGTAATATTGACCAGCACGCCCTGGGCGCCCCGGATAGAAACTCCTTCCAGCAGCGGACTGCTGATAGCCTGCTGGGCAGCCTGAATGGCCTTGGCCTCTCCGGCGGCAAATCCGGTACCCATCAACGCATGCCCCATTTCCGACATCACTGTACGGACATCGGCAAAATCCAGGTTGATCAGACCGGGAATGGTAATCAGATCAGATATTCCCTTAGTGGCATGCAATAAAACTTCATCGGCAATCTTAAAGGCCGCCAGCAACGGGGTAGATTTATCTACCACTGCAAACAAACGCTGGTTGGGGATAACAATCAGGGTATCCACATTCCGGCGCAGCTCGTCAATCCCCTGATCGGCCCGTTGCATTCTTTTGATCCCTTCAAAATTGAAAGGTTTGGTGACAATACCTACCGTGAGTGCCCCCTGGTCTTTGGCGATCTCGGCTATTATAGGAGCCGCTCCGGTGCCGGTTCCACCGCCCATTCCGGCGGTGACAAAAACCATATCGGCTCCTTTCAGGGCTTCCATTACACTCTCCTTATCCTCCTCAATCGCCCTTCTACCGATTTCAGGATTGGCTCCGGCTCCCAGACCCTGGGTCAATTTCCGGCCAATTTGCACTTTCGAATGGGCTTTATTCTGCTCCAGCGCCTGAGCGTCAGTATTGATAGAAATAAAATCAACTCCCTGCAGCCCGGCGTCCACCATGGTATTCAGGGCATTGCCTCCAGCTCCTCCCACTCCTACCACTTTCATTTTTGCGCTGTTCTCCAACCTCTCATCCAACAGGATACTTAAACTACTGGTTTCTTGCATGATGACCTCCTCGTTTAATCAATTCATGATGGTTAATTTTCATTTTAGAAAAATCTTTTAAAAAAACTGGTGATACTTTCTCTTACATCTTCCCACAGGTTATCGGTTCGTCTGGTATGAAATGAATTCCCTTCGCCATAGCGCTGGCCGTACAGGGTGAGTCCGACAGCAGTGGCATACATGGGATTGCGCACCGATTCAGTGAGGCCGCCTAAATACTTCGGAATTCCCAGTTTCACCGGCATGCCCCATAATTTTTCTGCCAGTTCAATCGTTCCTTTCAGCATGGCTCCCCCGCCGGTGATCACAGCCCCGGTGGCCATCAGATTCAATAAATCGGACTTATCCATTTCCTGATAGGTGAGATTGAGAATTTCTTCCATCCGCGGCTGGACAATATCGGTTAATACCGAGCGGGAGATGACCCGCGGTACCCGCCCGCCAACTCCCGGCACGGTAAGGGTTTCATTATTTTTGACCATCTCAGCCAGCGCACAGCCGTGTTCAATCTTGATGGTTTCAGCCTGCTCCGGCGGCGTCCTCAGGCCAATAGCAATATCGTTGGTCACGTGCTGACCGCCAAGCGCTACCACCGAGGTGTGACGGATATGACCGTCAAAAAACAGGGCAATATCGGTGGTGCCACCGCCCAGATCGACCAATGCCACTCCTAAATTGCGCTCATCATCATCCAGAACTGCCAGGCTGCTGGCCAGCGGCTCCAGGATAATTTCTTCCACCTGGTAACCGGCCCGCTGAACACTCTTAACAATATTCTGAGCAGAAGTTACCGCGGCTGTCACCAGATGGACTTCCACCTCCAGCCGGACACCCGATAAGCCCACCGGATCAGGTATTCCATCCTGGTCGTCCACAATAAACTCCTGTGGAATCACATGCAGGATTTCCCGGTCGATGGGCAAGGCCAGCGCCTTGGCTGCGCTGATGGCCCGGTTTACATCATCCGGGGTGATCTCATGATCATCACGGGCTACTCCCACCACTCCTTTGCTGTTCAGGCTGCGGATATGATCCCCGGCAATTCCGACATATAAACTCTGCACCGGAATTCCAGCCATGTGTTCAGCTTCGCTGAGGGCCTGTTGTACGGATTGAACTGTTTGTTCAATATTCACTACCACACCCTTCCGCAAACCATGAGAGGGGGCGCTGCCAATTCCCACTACATTCAAACGGCCGCCAGCTTCCTCCCTGACAATCACTGCACATACTTTGGTGGTGCCGATATCAAGACCGGCAATGATTTTACTTTCCATTTGGGTCCCTAACTCTTTTTCGAAATGATGACTCGATCTTTAAAACTTAAATCTATTCTTTTAATATTTTCCAATTGACCGAATACCGAAGAATTCTTGATAAAATTACTGAGAACAAAAATACGCTGGTGTAATTGCCTGCTTCCCACTTCCACCCGGGCACCCCCGTGAATCAAGTACAGACAGGGAGGAAGCTTGGAGTCGATGTGGATTTCTGAAACAAACTGGAACAGGTCACTGTCAATTTCCCGCATCAGAGAAATGAGATTCAGCGCAGAGAACAGCGGTTTTCGGTTTTTCAGCAGTGCTTTTACCGACAGACCGGTAATCAGCGGCAGGTGACTCACTGTGGTACCGGGTTTTGTTTGTAATATTTTACCATACTCATCAATCATGTAGATTTTCTGATCAATCAAATAGGCCACCGGCTCTCTTTCCTGCACCGAAATGATCAGGGTAGAAGGGAGAGAGCGGGTCAGACTAACTCCTTTGAAATAGGGATTTTTCAATATCTTATTGCTGATCTCGGCCGTGGGTATCTGAAATAATCTGCTTCCAGACCGTAACGCAGCCTGTTGCAGGATTTCCTGACGTTCCACCAGGCGATTCCCTTCCACCTGAATATTTTTTAAAACAAACATCTGGCTGTTGGTAATCAGATGACTTACCAGACGAAACCACCCAAATCCGAGGAGTAGCACCAGCAGGATCCCTATCAGCCACTTCAGATTGGGGAAGGGTGGTTTTTCACCGGCCAGTTCATTGCGGAAACGCTGCGATGACCTAGTTCGGTTTAAAAACTTTTTTCTCTTCTTCATCGGAAAATCCTACCAGTTTTACCTCAAGTTCCAGCCAGATGTTAAACTGCTGAAAGACCATTCGCTGAACCTTGTGAATTAATTGAAAAATGTCCTGCGCCGTCGCATTCTCATAATTGATGATAAAGTTGGCATGTTTCGGAGATACCATGGCTCCGCCAATCCGCAGGCCTTTGCAACCGGCCTTTTCAATCAACGTCCCGGCATATTGTCCTGGCGGCCGTTTGAATACACTTCCGCAGGAACCATAATCCAGCGGTTGTTTGGCCGCACGTTGTGCCAGATAACCTTCACGGGCGCTCTCCAATTCTTCGCGGGTACCCTGAATCATCCGGAGTTGACAACCCAGCATTATTTTATCCTGTAAATGATTTGCCCGTCGATATCCAAATCCGGCCTTATCACCTTTCATGGTCAGATACTCTCCCTGATAAGTCATGGCATCTATCAAGATCACCCGGTCGCCTATTTCACCCACAAAAGCGCCGGCATTCATTCGTAAGGCGCCTCCCACCGTACCCGGAATGCCAGCCATAAAATCCAGTCCTGCTAAATTGTGCTTCTCACAATATTTCACCAGCTCTGCCACCAACACCCCAGCACCTGCATAAACCAGATTATCAGTATGCGATATTTCCGAGCAGCACTTATTTAACCGGAAGACCAGCATATCCACTCCCTGATCATGAACCAGAATATTTGACCCACTGCCCAGCAGGTAAACCGCTGCCTGCTGTTGGTGACAGAACTTCAGTATCTCCTGTAATTCGGCACGACTTGCCGGGATGCAAATCGCCGCTGCTGGTCCCCCAACCTTATAGGTGGTATGGTTTTTCAGCGGCTCGTTCAATCGCACCCGCATGGGAAAGCGCTCTGCCAGTAACGCCGCAGTCTGTTTGACAATTTCCTTTTTATCCATTCCCGCTGCCGGATTTTTTTCTGCCTTTTGCTGGCTGACTACTCGCATTTTTCAGTAATTCAATCAAATTGTTACCGAATTTCCAGATATCCCCTGCTCCCAGGGTGATCACCATATCTCCCGGACGAACCATCTTTGCTAAATACTCCGGAAGCTGGTTTTTATCTGCTACATAATGGACTTCGCGGTGCCCCATGGATAAGGCGGTGTCGGCAATCAATTTGCCGTCAATTCCGGGAATCGGTTTTTCCCGGGCCGGATACACATCAGTGAATACCACCACTTCCACCTGAAAGAAAGAGCGGGCAAAATCCATATAGAAATCGCGGGTCCGGGAATAGAGGTGGGGTTGAAAGACCGCCACAATTCTCCGGCTGCTCCAGCCACTCCGGGCTGCTTTCAGGGTGGCGGTAATTTCGCTGGGATGATGAGCGTAGTCATCAACCACCATGATATCATTGATCTGGGCTCTATGCTCGAAGCGCCGGCTCACCCCGCTGAACTTCTCCAGACCGGATTTTATCTTCTCGAACGGAATGTCCAATTCCAGACCTACCGCGATGGCCGCCAGGGCATTCAGCACATTATGCTCTCCCGGGATTTTCAGCCGGACCCGGCCCATGTTATACTTCATGTAATTGAATGAAAAAGAAATCCCGCCATCCTGATGTTCAATCCCATGCGCCTGGATGTCAGCCTGTTTGTTAAAGCCGTA
This sequence comes from Caldithrix sp. RBG_13_44_9, assembly GCA_001771055.1. Classification (GTDB taxonomy): domain Bacteria; phylum Calditrichota; class Calditrichia; order RBG-13-44-9; family RBG-13-44-9; genus RQOF01. The sequence continues at coordinate 11,400 of MESS01000145.1, read as the reverse complement.
GGTCGTGACACTTCTCTCGATCCGGCTCAGAATTTCCTGAACACCCGGATGATCCAGACAGACAATCACCCGCCCGTAAAAGGGTACTTTATTGGCAAAAGCTAAAAAGGAATTCTTTAAATCATCTAAATTGTCATAAGAGTCCAGATGATCTGCTTCAATATTGGTAATTACCGCAATGGTGGGGATCAGCTTTAAGAAAGACTTGTCGTATTCATCGGCCTCAGCTACTAAAAATTGACTGTCCCCTAATTTTGCATTGGTAGCCAGGGCTCTCACCCTTCCACCGATGATCAAAGTGGGATCAAGCTCCCCCTCGCTTAAAACCGCGCCGGTCAGTGAAGTGGTAGTGGTCTTACCGTGAGTTCCGGCGATAGCAATTCCAAACTTGAGGCGCATCAACTCTGCCAGCATTTCTGCCCGTTTAATCACCGGGATCTTTCGTCGGACGGCTTCCTGGACTTCCGGATTGTCAGTAGTCACCGCTGAGGAATATACCAGAACATCGGCTTCTTTCACATTTTCCGCTTTGTGCTTATCGGATATTTTCACGCCGATCTTTTCCAGGTGGTCAGTGACCTCGGTGAGACTCCGGTCTGATCCGGAGACCTTATAGCCTAAATTCATCAGCACTTCGGCAATGCCGCTCATTCCGATTCCGCCGATGCCGACAAAATGAATATTCTTAATTTTTCCCAGTCTGATTTTCATACCTTTTCTCAACCAGTTTTATGATTTGATCTGCTATTTTTTCGGCTGCCTCCGGCTGATAGACCTTTTGCCATTTTCGACCCATTGCGGCGGCTTCATCCGGATGATCCAGCAGTCTGACCACGGCTTCCATCAGTTTTATTTCCAGAGCTTCATCTTCCTTTACCAGAATAGCCGCCCCAATGGCAGCAATGGTCTGGGCGTTTTTTTCCTGATGCTGGGCTGCCGCTAAGGGGTAAGGAATCAGAATGCAGGGTTTTTGCACCATGGCCAGCTCGGCCAGAGTTATGGCGCCGGCCCGGCTGATGATGATGTCGGCAGCCGAATAAGCCAGATCCATGGCCTGGATATAATCCAATACCTTTACTCCGGTTTCTTTGGCAATTGACCATTCTTTGACCTCTGGATAATTATTTTTTCCGGACTGCCACAAAAATTGAACCCGGTATTTTTGCAGCAGCGGTCTGGCAATTTGCTTTACGGCTTTATTGATTGAATGCGCGCCCTGGCTTCCTCCAAAAATGAAAATAACCGGCTGGTCTGCTTTCAACGCCCAGGGTAACACCGCTTCACTCTTGGATATCAATTTTAAAGAACGCCGCACCGGGACTCCGGTAACCACGGTTTCCCCTTTTACCTTTTTAAGATGCTGAAGAACTTCCTGATAGGGTACACAGACCGTGTCACTATACCTGGATAACAGCCGGGTGGTGACACCCGGATAACTGTCCTGTTCCTGGATCAAGGTTGGTATTCCCAGCTTGGCCGCGGTATAGACCACTGGTCCGCTGACATATCCGCCGGTTCCCACCACCACATCGGGTTTGAATTTCAACACAATAAGCAAACTCTGAAACAGACTCACCAGCACTTTTAACGGGAATAACAAATTCCTCAGGGTAAAGAATCTCTGGAAACCAGAAATCCAGATCTTTTTATATAAAAAAGAACCGGGAATGATCTGATTTTCAATCCCCCGGTAACTACCCACGAACAGAAGTTCAAAATTCCCTTTCTGCAGAAGAGCTTCCATGGTGGCTAGTGCCGGATACACATGACCGCCGGTACCGCCGCCGGCAAAAATTATTTTACCAGAAGTTGGTTTCATTTGATGTATCGCAGCTTCCTGCTGTTAAAATTTTGGACTGCCCGATGGGCAAACTGATAATTACTCACCTGTACCCGGGAATGTGCCCGGGCCGAGATATTCAGTAATAATCCGATAGCAACACTCGAAGTGAGCATGGAACTTCCCCCGTAACTGATAAAGGGAAGCGGCAAGCCGGTAGGGGGTGCCAGATGAACAGCCACCATCATATTGATCAGAGCATAAAAAATGATATTGGCCGTTAAACCAAAAGCCAGGTATTTACTATATTTGTCAGGTATTTTTTTAATAATTATGACTCCCCGATAAGCCAGAATGGAGAATAAGAATAAGATGAAACCGGTTCCTAAAAATCCCCACTCTTCCCCAATGATGGAAAAGATGAAATCGGTATGGGCCTCCGGCAGAAAAAATAATTTTTGATTACTCTGAGCGAAGCCCAGACCGGTTAACCCTCCGGCTCCCAGACTGACGAGTGACTGAATGATCTGATACCCTTTTCCCAGTGCATCACTTTCCGGATTGAGGAAGCCGGTGATCCGGGCCAGTTTGTAAGAGGA
>MESS01000145.1:8827-8979 GCA_001771055.1 Caldithrix sp. RBG_13_44_9 | reverse complement strand
AAGGGACATGAAAAATTTTACCGGTATCGGCGAGATAAACATCATAGCCACGGCGATGGTACTCAGCATGAATGCCGAGCTGAAATCGGGCTGAAGTACGATCAGTCCCCCGAAAAGCAGGATGTAGAAAATGTGGGGAATAAAACCCTGGG
>MESS01000145.1:8609-8817 GCA_001771055.1 Caldithrix sp. RBG_13_44_9 | reverse complement strand
GAGATACTGTTCCTTGCGGGAAAGGGAATCAGCGAAGAACAGGATAATGGACAGCCTGGCGATGTCGGTAACCTGGATATGGAAAAATCCAACACCGATCCAGCGGCCGCCGCGGGTTACAAGTAAAAAAAGCAGCAGCAGGAAACTGATCCCCATCAACAGCCAGCTTCTCTTCTGCAATTTCTCGTAAGGGAATTTATAAGCCAGC
>MESS01000145.1:1549-8597 GCA_001771055.1 Caldithrix sp. RBG_13_44_9 | reverse complement strand
ATCCCGGAAAATACCCACAACAACTGTCTCTTAAGGTAAAAGAGATGATCCTGCCGGAATTTATCTGCATAAAATGCACTGGAACTGTAGACCATGATGATGCCGAAAGCCATCAGTCCCAGAACGGTATAAAAAATCCAGAGATCCAATCGCTGCCGCTGCATTAATTTAATCCTGCCACAATTTTTTTGAACTGCTCACCACGGTCCTCATAATCTCGGAACATGTCAAAACTGGAACAGGCCGGGGACAACAGCACAATATCTCCCGGGTAGGCATGGTGATAAGCTATTTTAACTGCTTCCGGTAAGGTCCTGGCCCGCAACACCGGAATGACTTTCGTCCAGGCCTCCGACATCCGCTCGGAGGCCTGACCAATGAGGATCGTTACTTTAACCCTCTCCTTCAACAACTGATTGACTTCGCTAAAGTCCCCTCCCTTATCCTTACCACCGGCAATCAGAATGATATTTCCAGGAAAACTCTGCAGAGCATAACTTAAAGAATCAACCGTGGTCGCTTTGGAATCATTGAAAAAAGAGATCCGGTTTAATTCACGGACCAATTCCAGGCGGTGTTCAATCCCGCTGAACGCTGCAATCTCCAGTGCGATAATTTTATCAGGAATATGCTGCAGGTGGGCCAGCAGCGCTGCGACCATCATGTTGTAATGGTTATGAGGACCCTGCAGCTGGTATTTTTTCAGTTGAATCGTCTGCTGTTTTTTCTCTGTTTGAATGACGATAGTATCGTGTTCCCAGAAAGCTCCCTCCAGAGAATGGGGCCGCTGACTGAAGACCAGCTTCCGCGGTTTACTGTTTTTTAAGTGTTTGCAGAGATAGCTATCATCACCATTATAAATCAGCAGGTCATCTGCAGACATATTCATTAAAATATTTAGTTTAGCGCCTGCATAAGAATCAAAATCAGGATATCTATCCAGATGATTGGCAGTAAGATTCATCAGCACCGCAATCCGGGGATGAAAGCTGCAGATCGTTTCCAGCTGAAAACTGCTGATTTCCAGGATCACATAAGCCGGCTGCTCTTTATTCAGCATAAATTCAGAAAAAGGATTTCCGATATTCCCGGCTACTACCGTGGATGGTTCATTTTTCTTAAATATTTGACCGGCCAGGGTGGTGGTGGTAGTTTTGCCATTGGATCCGGTTATGGCAAAGATCGGAGATTTACAGAACCAGGAAGCGATTTCGATCTCTCCTACAATGGGAATTCCTTTCTGCTGAGCCTGTTTAAGAATGGGAATGTCCAGGGGTAATCCCGGGCTGATGCAGATGAGAGCTGACTCCAGAACGGCTTCCGAATGTTTTCCGGTTTCCACCGCAATACCCGCTTTCTGCAAACTCGTCAGATCCACTGTTAATTGACTGGCGGGTTTTACCTCGCTTAAAAGGACCGAGGCTCCGGCACTCACCAATAGTTTCGAGACAGCTATACCGCTGCGGGCTGCCCCCAGTACCGCAATCCGGGTTCCCTTTAACTGTGCTCTATTCAGTTCTGCTTTTTTTTCTAAATGCATGCTCATCAGAATTTTCTCTCAGACAGTGCCAGCTCACTGGGCTTTGAAAGTAGTAAGTGTCAGTAAAGCCAGCAGGATTCCCACTATCCATAAACGGGTAACTACTTTCGATTCATGCCAGCCTTTCAACTCAAAATGATGGTGCAGCGGGGCCATCTTGAAAATCCGCCGCCCGGTTCCATATTTTCTCTTGGTATATCGGTAATAACTGGTTTGAATAATAACTGATAAGGTTTCGGCTACGAAAACCCCGCCAATTAATATCAGCAGGATTTCCTTTTTCAGTAAAACTGACATTGTGCCCAGAGTACTCCCCAATGCCAGCGCTCCGGTATCTCCCATAAAAACCTCCGCCGGATAGGTGTTGTACCACAAGAATCCCATGGCCGCACCCACCACTGCCAGGCAGTAGACCGTAAGCTCACCCGATCCGGGAAGATAAATGATATTCAAATAATCACTGAAATTAACGTTGCCGGTCACATAGCTCATCCCGGCAAAAGCCAGCATGGCAATGGCAATGAGACCGACCGCCAGACCATCCAGACCATCCGATAGATTGACCGCATTGGAAGTACCGGTGATCACAAATATCACCACCGGGATATAAAACCAGCTGAAATCGATCTCAAAATTCTTAAAAAATGGGACACTGGTATTTGAATTAATCCCGTTTAAAACAAGATCCTGATTAAAATAGATCATTCCCCCAATGAATAAACCCAATAAAATCTGACCGGCCATTTTATAGCGGCCGACCAATCCTTTTTTGATTTTTTTGATGGCTTTGAGATAGTCGTCCATAAATCCCACGATTCCCATCCAGATAGTGGAGACAAAGATCAGTTGGATATAAAAATTCGTCAATTTGGCCCACAGCAACACTCCCAGAATAACCCCGGCCAGAATGATCATCCCGCCCATGGTCGGAGTGCCGGCTTTTTTGAGATGTGACTTGGGCCCATCAGATCGGATTTCTTCACCGATCTGCTTCCGCTTTAGGAACAGAATGATTTTCGGTCCGATGAGTAGACTGAACAGCAATGCGGTGATGGCCGCCAGGGCTGCCCTTACCGTGATATAACGGAACAGATTGAAACCAAAAAATAAATCGGTAAACTGATAGAGGAAATCTCCCAGCATGCTTATCCCTTTATCTCAATGAAGTCAAGTATCTTCTCCATGGCCATTCCCCGGGAGCCTTTTAAAAGAACGATATCTTTTTCCTGCAATTGCTCATTCAAGGCCCGGGCCAGTTCCTGATGGGAAATAAAGAATTCATACTGGATATGATGGCTTTTTTGCCGGCTTAACTCTTCAATCACTTGCGATGAAAAAGGACCCAGACAAAAAACATAATCAATTTTTTTAGCCTGCAGGTACTGCCCTATCCGGCGGTGTTCCTCCTGGCTATGTTCACCCAGCTCCAGCATATCACCGATCACTAAAAATTTCCGGGAATTTCCGGAACGGAATAAACCGTCCAGATAATCAATCGCGGCCCGCAGTGACTCCGGATTGGAATTATAGGCGTCATTGATGATGGTGACACCTTTCCGTTCGCTGATTTCCATCCTCTTATCAATGGCGGTAACGGTTTCCAGGGCTTCCTTTATTTCCAGCGGGGATACTCCCAATTCCAGCCCTATGCCTCCGGCCAGCAGGGCGTTCAATAACTGATGCCGGCCGGGAATCGCCAGATGAATTTCAGGGCCATGGTTTATCTGGAAATAAACATGGCCCATCTGGTCCACATTTACCAAGTTAGCTTGATAAGTGCAGTTTCCTCTCAGCCCGCAGGTAAGAATGGTTAAATCTTTTCGGGAATAATTTTTTAAAAAAGAATCTTCGATATTCAGGTAGATCTTTCCTCCGACCGGCATTCCATCGAAAAGTGATTTTTTTTCCTGGTAGATGGCTTCCCGTGAACCAAAAAAACCGATATGTCCGCTGCCAATATTGGTGATCACCGCCTGGGTCGGTTGTACGATTTCTGTGAGCGCGGCCATCTCACCGGGATGATTGGTACCCATTTCCACGATAGCCAGTTCACTATTTTTTTGCATCTGCAGCAGGGTCTGGGAGACCCCGATGTAATTGTTCAGATTTTTCTCGGTTTTTACCAGCCGGTATTTCCTGCGCAAAACCGCCGCCAGCATCTCTTTGCTGGTGGTCTTTCCGGTAGACCCGGTCAAACCGATAACCGGCAGGTTAAATTGAGAGCGGTACCAGCCGGCATATTCCATAAGGAAACGGAGGGTATCGGTAGTGCGAATAACCGGGATATTAAAAGACTGTTTGGATGGAAGCGGATCTTTTGAAATGATCAATGCCGAAGCTCCCCGGTGAATAACCGCATCCAGGAAATTATGTCCATCAAAATTTTCACCCAGCAGGGCAATGAAAATCTCCCCCTTTTGCAGAGTGCGCGAATCGGTGGATATACCCTGAACGGTAAAATCCGGCGGCAGGTTGAGTGTTTCCTTAACCGTCCTGGAAATTTTCAGAAAATTTTTCAATACCATTTTTTCCATTGTGTCCTGTCGCTCAGTTTTCAGCCGGAAAGATCCACTGCCTGCGTTCAAAAAACTCCTTTAATACTTCACGGTCATCAAATGGATATTTGATCCCCTTGATCTCCTGATAATTTTCATGTCCTTTACCTGCCACCACCACACTGTCTTTATTCCTGGCCATTTTTAAGCCGGTATGAATCGCTTCCCTGCGATCTGGAATGACCAGCACCCTTGATTTATCAGAAATTCCTGCTAGAATATCGTTCAGAATGGCCATCGGATCTTCGGAGCGGGGATTATCATTGGTCAATATGATTTTATCTCCATAATCTTCGGCAGCCTTACCCATAACCGGCCTTTTCCCACGGTCACGATCACCTCCAGCCCCAAAAACCACAATCAATGACTGCGGCCGGGTTTCCCACACTGCATGTAAAATATTCTGCAGTGCATCCGGGGTATGGGCGTAATCGATATATACCGAATACCCATCAGGTGTGGGATAATGTTCACAGCGCCCGGGTACCCGCATCAGACTTTCAATCCCCTCCACCATGAAATTGTCTGGTATTCCCAGACCGACGCCGGTGGCGGTAGCTGCCATGATATTGTAGATGTTGAAAGTACCTAAAAATTTGGTCTTTATTGTAATCTCCCCCGATGGGATCTTTAATTTTACCTGCAATCCCTCCTTTTGCACCTGGTGCTGGACGTAACTGACACTGGCCGCTGGATTTTTCAGTGAATACGTATAAATTTCGGCCTCACTGCTATGCTTGATGCGTTCACTATAAGGATCGTCCTCGTTCAATACCGCCCGCTGGGATTCATTCATCCCTTCAAACAGCCGGCGTTTGGCCAAAAAATAATTCTCCTGGGTCTGGTGAAAATCCAGATGATCCCGGCCTAAATTGGTAAAGACCCCTGCTAAAAAATGCACGCCCTCTACTCTGGAGAGGCTGAGAGCATGAGAGGATACTTCCATCACCATGCTTTTCAATCCAGCCTGGGTCATCCGGTAAAAAATTCTGAACAAATCCAGTGATTCAGGAGTCGTCCGTTCCGAATTGTGCCACGCTTTCCCGTCAAAATATTTCACGGTGGTAAATAGTCCCGGTTTCCAGTGTGCTTTTTGAAGAATCGAATAAGTCAAATAAGCAGTAGTCGTTTTTCCGTTGGTTCCGGTGATGCCTATTATTTTTAATTTTTTATCGGGTTGGTGAAAAAAAGTCCGGGATATTATCGGCAATGCCTTCCGGTTATCCTTGAGATAGACCACGGTTGCTTCCGGAAGGTCAATTTTCTCTTCCGAAAAAAATACCCGTGCCCCATTCTCATAAGCCTGGGAAACGAAACGATGTCCGTCTGTCTGGTATCCTTTTATGGCGATAAAAGCCTGATCTTTCTCTATTTTTCGCGAATCATATTGGATATCTGAAACAAAGCGATTCAGATCTCCCCGGGTTCCCAGGATTTCCAGATTTTTTATAATGTCGTTCACTTTCATCATGTGGGTTTACAGATTAATTTTACCGGTTTGCGGGTATCAATCTTAGTGCCTGGCTTTGGATGCTGGCTGATCACTACTCCATGACCAGCCACTTCTGCCGAGAGATTTATATCATTAAGGGTGCTTAACGCCTCTTTCAGCGACATTCCAGTAAGTGAAGGCATGAGTTTTCGCTTCGTTTTGGTTTCATCTTGCAGGAACAGACTTACACCCACAATTTGATTATCTTCTTTTATCGCCTGCTGCCGGGATACAATATTTCCTTCTCCGCTCACTTTGACTTTTAGATCCAGATCTTCCAGGATTTTTTCGGCCACCTCTATATCCAGATTTTCCACCCGTGGTAACCGGACAGTACCGGGCGTTTCTTCAGACTTTTTATTATTTTCCGCATAACGTAATGTCTGATCCGAATTCAAATTAATAATTCTCCGGGCGATTTTACGGAATACTGGCGCGGCCACCAATCCACCATAATAATTACCCTTGGGCTGGCGGATCATTATCAACAATACATATCTCGGTGACTGGGCAGGGAAATAGCCGACAAAAGAGGCCAGGTGTTTGCTGGGGTCATAGCGCCGGGATTTCTTGTCATAGAGCTGGGCAGTTCCGGTTTTTCCGGCGATGGACAGATCAGTCAAAAAGGCCTCTTTACCAGAACCGTTTTGCACCACTCCTTCGAATACTGAGGTCATTAATCGAGTGGTTCCTTCAGACAACACTTTCCGTAAAATTTCCGGTTCATTTTCCTTGACGATCTTTCCATTCTCACGGGAAATTTTTTGCATTAGGAATGGTTTCATCAGCTTTCCACCATTGGCCACGGCCGAATAAGCTGAAGTTAATTGCAGAGGAGTAACACCCACCTCGTAACCAAAACTCATAAAAAGATGAGTGGTCTTGGAAAATTTATCCAGCGGATTCAGAATCCCGGCACTCTCGCCCGGTAAATCCACTCCGGTGGGCATACCGAATCCAAAATTACGGGAATATTTATAGAGGAATTCTCTTTTCAATTTTTGAGCGATTTTTACTACCCCGATATTACTGGAGTGTTCGAATACTTTTCTGGCTGACAGCAGACCATATTTTTTATAATCAGTAAATACATGACCATACAGTTTGTACTGGCCATTTTCGCAGGAAATCATTTCCTGATCCAGTTTCAGCTGTAATCTTTCCAGGGCCGCAGCCAGCAGAACCACTTTGAAAGTGGAACCCGGTTCGAAAACATCGGTAATGGTCCGGTTATTCAGAACCGATTTATCATAACGATTGGGACGGAAGGGATCGAAAAAAGGGTAATTGGAAAGTGCAATAATTTCGCCACTGACCGGATCCATCAAAACCGCCATCCCATCCACCGCCCGGTTGGCTTCAACGGCAGACCGTAGTTCATCATCCACAATGGTCTGATAATCAATGTCAATGGTCAGGGTAACATCCAGCCCGTCTACCGGATCTTCTCCCTGATAATCC
>MESS01000145.1:0-1527 GCA_001771055.1 Caldithrix sp. RBG_13_44_9 | reverse complement strand
AAGCATCCCTCTGAAAAATGGTCCAACCGGATTTTCCCTGCAGATAATCATTATACTGGTATTCAATTCCCCCCAAAGCTTTATTATCGAGATCGCAAAAACCCAGAACATGAGCCGCAGTGTAACGGTAAGGATATACCCGCAGGAATCTTTTCTCCAGAATAACACCAGGATCTTTCAATTTTTTCAGACGCTCGGCATCTTTAGGGAGCACCTTATGGGCCAGATAAACAAAACTGCTGTTTTTCCTCAGTTTCTGATTAATTTCAGCCGCTGAGAGATTCAAGGTAGAGACCAGTTCATTGATTACTTTCTGGCGATTCTTAAGTCTTTTCCCGGAGAGGGCGATGGAATACTGCAGGATATCCCGTGCCAGTATCCGGCCCTGGCGGTCAAATATGGTGCCGCGTTTCGCCGGCAATTCCCGCCGGTTCTCAGCATTCTTTCGGGCTTTTTCCTGATAATAGGAATGATTCATTATCTGCAATACAAATAATTTACCAGCTATCCCCAGAAAGCCCAGAAAGGTTAATATAAATACGAATATCAGCCGGTAATTAACCCGCTCGCTTGGATTCCGTTCAGGTGACGGCTGATGATGATAAGTCTTAATTTTCTTTCGCATATTTGGCTAATTTTCTGGCCGGCACGATCAATTTTTTCGGTGCTTCCCCGGGAGTGATCATTTTCAGTCTCTGCTCAGCGACCTCCGGAACCCTTTTGAGCAACTCATTTCTGATAGTTTCCAGCCGGCCTATCTCTGAATTCAGGGCCAATATTTCCTGATTTAGTTTATCAATATCCTCTAAATGGGTGTGGATTTTTACGTTCTTCCACTGGAATAGAATAAAAAAGACCGTTATAGATAAAATGCCAACGAATAGACCAAAAGCTGATAAAAAGTGATAAGCTGCCGCAGCTGCTTTTAGTTTAACTACATTCCGAGCGGTCTTTTTCTTTCGGGTCTGTTTATAAATCATACCGATTCCTGATATTCCACAATTTTTTCTGCTGCCCGCAGTTTGGCACTCCGGCTGCGCGGATTTTGCTTTATTTCCAATTCCAAAGGTTGAAGCGGTTTTTTAGTAAGTATCCGCAGTTCCGAAACCTTATCACATATACACTGTGGAATTTCCGGCGGACAGATGCAATCCCGTTCTTTCTCCCGGAAAAAATCTTTTACAATCCTGTCCTCCAGGGAATGATAAGAGATCACTACTATCCTGCCGGAACGGTCCAGACAATTGAAAGCTTTTTCCAGTGCCTTTCTCAAACGGCCCAGTTCATCGTTCACCTCGATCCGGATGGCTTGATAGATCCGGGCCAGAGTCTTATTAATAAATCTGGGAGAAACAGCCAGTTGAATGATCTCGGTCAGATTCCGGGTGGTTTTGACGATGCCATTCCGGCGCTGCGCAACAATCTTTGCAGCGATTGTCCGGCCCTTTCTTTCTTCTCCATACTTCCAGAAAATCTGCTCCAGCTCTTCCTGGGGATAATTATTTACCACATCCAGGGCTGAGAGGC
>MESS01000144.1:9298-10183 GCA_001771055.1 Caldithrix sp. RBG_13_44_9 | reverse complement strand
TCATTAATAACTTGTTCATAATTTCCTCCAGGATTTTTAAAAAACGGATCTCCCTCTGCTCCATTTTGGAGCTTATTTATGGGCTTTTTACTTTTAAGGTATGATTTAAAGGTAAAATTCCAACGGATCAATATCTGTTTATAAAAAATTACTGGGCTTTTTTAGTTGAAATCTTAAAGGGAACATAAACCGGGCACCAGCTTATCACTGCCGTAAGTATGGGAAGCAAGCCAACCGCTCCCCACCAGCTTTTAAAATAAAATCCCAGTGCGATGATCACGATACCGCCAATATAGCGCACAATTTTATCAGCTCCACCTATGTTTGCTTTCATAACTTTTCTCCTTAGATAATATTTTTTAGCTTTTTCAAAAGATACTGGCTGCAGATTTACGGCCGTTCTATCTATCAGCCTGACATTTAATAAATCATTTTTTTTGCACTTCGAGTTTACATTTTTTTACTAAATTTTAACAGGCGGGTGATCATGAATCCGATCCGCCAGTCATTATTTTCCGCTGGAATATCGGCCCCTGCAAGATACTGCGAGGAATTCAGATACTGGCTGTTGGTCAGAAATATTTTGAAAAAATGACCGCCAGTTTCTAATTCAAGCCCGTAACTCAGCGGATTATTTTCCTGTTCCGGCAGGCTTTTATAACCGGCCAGATAAGGGCTCCATTCAATGAGTACACTCCACAAAGGTGAGACATAGAACTGAAAATGAGTTCCCAGTCGAAGAATATCTTTGATCTCAGAATCATCGGTTTCTGGTCCCCAGCGGATATCGTCATTATACAGGTATGAGGGTACCAAACCAATGGCCAACTTTTTCCCGATTCTGCTATTGATGATCAGCTGTCCGAAAAACTGGAAATTGTGAAT
>MESS01000144.1:9146-9257 GCA_001771055.1 Caldithrix sp. RBG_13_44_9 | reverse complement strand
CGGAATTCCAGGCACCGCCCACTCTGACAGCCAGCAGGGTAGGTATCCGGTTATGGCGGATCTGCAGGAATTTATATTTCACTCCCAGGTCAATATTATCATTATAATTAC
>MESS01000144.1:8972-9117 GCA_001771055.1 Caldithrix sp. RBG_13_44_9 | reverse complement strand
CTCAGGGCCAGGCCCAGCGCCAGCCGCATATTCACCGGTCCATCCAGACCATAGAAACCCTCAATCCCCGAACTGGTAGTGGGAATAAAGCGGTGAGATATCTCAAATTCCATATCCCATTTTTGCAGAGTGGTAGCAGTGGGCA
>MESS01000144.1:8276-8923 GCA_001771055.1 Caldithrix sp. RBG_13_44_9 | reverse complement strand
CGGGGCAGTGCGCTGCCACTGCACTTTTTTCTCCTGGCCCCACAGCATGGTCAGCAGCAGCAACATGGCTGCCAATACCTGGATGAATGAAGTATTCGATTTCATCATAAGCACTCCTGGTTATTTCTTTTCAGTTTTTATTAGGTAAAAATTAACTTCCACTCTCATGTTCTCATCAATCTTAAAGAACATGATTTGCGGCACTTTAATTTTATAATCAGTAAGCGGAGCAATGAATTTGGCCTGCACCTGGTAGCCATCGGTCAGTGGATTCATGGTGCCATCCACGGTAATTTCTTGCTCCACTCCGTGGATGAATATTTTACCCTGGGCTGAGACCTGATAGCTGTTTTCTGTAGTCTTATCTGCCTTGGTCAATTTTCCGGTAAAGTGAGTGAAGGGAAATTTTTCGGTTTCCAGATAATTTTCCCGCATGTGAGTATTGCGCAGGCCGATCCCGGTATCCAGCGAATTGAGGTCCACCTCAAAGTACATTTCACTACCCTGCAGGAGATTATCACCTTCAAAGAACAGATAGCCGTCAATTTTATCGGTCACTCCTTCAAAATCTTCCATCGGGGCATCGGAAATAAATTTGATCACATTTTTCTGAGATTTGTCTACCTCAAACTCGTCAGAGAAACCAT
>MESS01000144.1:4194-8219 GCA_001771055.1 Caldithrix sp. RBG_13_44_9 | reverse complement strand
TCAGGTTAATTATTTAATGCCCCATCATCAATCCATTTGGCAATCGAATCGATAGTGGCAGAAGACAACGCAGCTGCACCATATGGCATACGGGGTGAAATATTGCCGCGCAGGATAAGAACTAGCACACTATTGGCACTATTGTTGGGTTCCACCCGTTCTTTCGTTGCATCCTTCAAGCTAGTCTGATTGACCAGTTGACTATAAGAACTGCCAGTTGTCAGGTTAAGACTGGCTGCGGGTGAAGCACCCGCATGGCAACCGCTTACTGCACAACTGGGAGTGAATACATTACTCTGAATTCCACTCAACGTGCTCAACTTGGCATCAGGCGGTGGCGGCTGCAGCGGACTATCCTTAGAGCAACCGGCAATTAGAACAATAAAAAATAACAATGAAATCAACAATTTAGACACTTGCATAAATCTTCTCCTTTATATATTACAAAATAATTAAAATAATTGCTTACTATTTATTCCCTTCCAGCGATAGTACCAATTTCTTAAACTCAGATAGACCAACAGACCAATAAAATACACTGCAAAAATAATTTTATTCCAATTGAAGAAATCAGAGGGTTCAATAGCTATCATACAAAGCACCGGAAATTTAATCAATTTTTAAAAAAAAATTTATTTAAATCTTCTGGACATAAAAATCAAACTGTTCAATTCTTCTTACATCCTACCTTAAGGTTTCTATTTAATCCTCAATATTTATGCCAAAAAGAAAAATGCTTATTTTATCTGCAAAATCGAGCTTTTGGACTGATCCACTCAAGCTTCGCTGTTCCTTAAACATCATTTATTGCACAACCTTGTGCACAAATTGCGCTGCAGTAGACGAAACCCTTTACGGATTTGTCCAATGGTTGGTTCTTTATGCCTGCACCTTTCTTCAAAAAAAACGATATATCCCGCTTAAATGACCAAAACAAATCACCAACACTTTCAGATTTTCAAGAACAGGCATCAGAGTAGAAATTTTTATTTAAAAAGAAGGACTGGGATGAATGCTTTCCAATAAAACCTGTGGCAACTGGGCAGGCCGAGTAGTAACCGGTTTTGCACCCATCATTTTCTCAAACAGTTTCAAATGTCGTGCTGTAGATATGTCCCAGCGGTAATTCTGCACCTGGGAAAACCCCTGCTGAATCATTTGTTCACGCAGATCACGATTTGTGAGAACATGACTTAAAGCCGCCGCGATCTCCTGAGGGTTATTGGGTTTAACATAATAAGCCGCTTCCCCGCACACTTCCGGCAGACTGGAACTACTGGATACAATAACCGGACAGCCGCAGCGCATCGCTTCCAGCGGTGGAAAGCCGAATCCTTCATAAAGAGAGGGATAGACAAATACTTCTGCTCTGCGCATCAGTTGCTGCAGTTTCTGATCGTCCAGATACCCGGTCACCGAGATCCGGTCCTCTTGCAGTGAGGAACGCGAAAGATGTCCGGACTTTATCTCTTTTTCCAGAAAATCCCGGCTCTCACCGGCAATCACCAGCTGGTGAGCAATTTTATCCTTGATGAGTTCAAAGGCTTTCACCAGTCCGGAAATATTTTTAGTTGGTGAGATCCTCCCGGCATAGAGAATGATCTTCTCCTTTTCCGACAAAGACGATGGATGGTTCACTTCCTCAACCTCCCGAACCCCGCAGGGAACTACCTGGACTTTATCCGCTTCCAGCCGGTAATACTTTAAAATCAGCGCTTTGGAATGCTGGGATGGAGTGATCACCGCTTGTACCCGCTTCAAGGCACCGCTGAGAAAATATTTGAAAAAATAGTACTGCTTCTTGTGGTATTTCTTAAATAACAGCGGAATGATATCATGGATAGTAATTATCTGGCGGGAGGCGAAAAAGGAAATCTCCAGCTGACTGGTGTTAAAAATCAGATGATGCCGGTATTTCAGGGAAAGCAGATTGGAATATAGCAGGCGTAATAGATGGCCACTAAACTTATAGTCCGGAGAAAGACGCGGGCTCACCCAGTGCAGGGTTATATTTTCCGGAAAGTTGATATCCCGCAGGTGCGGCCGGCAATTTCTATTGACATACACTTTAAATTGAATGTGGGTCTGCAGTTTCGAGAAATATTTCAGCAGATTGAGGCTATATATCCCGATCCCATTCAGCCGTTTACCAATATTGGTCGCATTAAAGATCACGGTATACTTGATTTTAGAATTCTCTTGCATCGAAACACCCATTTAAATGATTTGTCATTTCTGTTAAAAATGCCCCTGCTGGGCACGATAGGAGAGCGCTACTTCGGTGGGCTCCCCATCCATCACCACTCTCCCCTGGTCTAACCAGATCAACCGGTTACAATGGGTCACCAGGAAATCCAGGTTATGGGATACAAATACCGTCGTGGTTCCGGCTTTCATCAATTTTTGCATGCGCAGGATGCATTTCCTGATAAAGAATTCATCACCTACGCTGAAAACTTCATCCACCAGCAGGACCTCCGGCCGGACATCGGTGGCAATGGCGAAGGCTAAGCGGGCATACATTCCGGAGGAGTAGGTTTTGACCGGCTCGTCGATAAACTCAGCCAATTCCGAAAAACGAATGATATCCTCCATTTTTTCCTCCATCACCGTCCGGGAATAACCCATCAATAGTCCCGCTAAATAACAATTTTCCCTTCCGGTGAGATCGGGATGAAAACCAATACCCAACTCCAGTAACGGGACCAGGTGGAGTTGATCATTAATAAATATTTTCCCTTTTTGCGGTGAGATGACTCTGGTTAATACCCGCAACAGAGTAGATTTACCGGCCCCATTCCGGCCGATAAGACCAATATTTTCTCCCTGTTCAATCTTGAGATTTATATCATTCAGGGCCTGAAAATGAGAATTATTGGTATTCCGTAACAGTCGTCCTACAGAATATTTCAGACTGCGCTGCTTTACCGAATATCTTTCAAAACTGACCGACACTTTCTCTAAATTGAAGACCATACTCATATCAACGAAGCTTTCTTTTAAAGGTAGAAATAAAATCTTCCCCGGTATCGGTAAATCAGGCTGGCTCCCAGGATAAAAATAATGAGACTCAAACCAATCGTCACGATCCAGTCAGTGGCCGCCGGCCAGCTTAAATAATAGACCGGTTTTTGGAACAGAGCGGCATAATAGGTTACCGGATTCCATTGCAGAATTCGGGCCTGCAGAGAAGCAGTTTGGAAAATCTCCGGCTTAAATAAAATAGGAGAAGTAAAAAAGATGATGATCAGACCCAGTTGAATGATTTGTCTGATATCCCGGAAAAAAGTATACAGCACTGCCCCAATCATTCCTAAACCCAGGGAGAGGATGGCCCAAGGAATAAAGGCCAGCGGAACGATCCAGAGGTGGGAAGTCCATTGTTCTTTAAACAGCAGCAGGAAAAAAATTAAAATAATAAGCGAAAACAGATATTCCACTCCCGCCACCAGCCAGCGGATCACCGGGAAAACAAAGGGTGAAACATACATTTTCTTCAGCAGCCAATCCCCGGTTACGATCGATTCCGAGGCGGTATTAACCGCCCGTTCCAGATAGCGCCAGGGAATAAGGGCCGAGAACAAAAAAACAACATAATCCTGGATATTCATCCGGTTGACCACCGAGAAGACCAGGCTGAGGATTCCCAGATATAATGCCGGTTCCAGAAAATTCCAGACTACCCCTAAGGAAGTATACCGGTATTTCAACTTCAGATGGCTCAGGGTGTAATACCAGATGAAATGCAATGCTAACAAAGAATTGATCCTCCAAAAGATTCTAGATTTCTTTTTTTTCAATTGGGTGAACTAAAGACCTGCATATGTCTCAGCTGCAGATTTCCCTTCACTAATTTTCCAAGAATGGCATAACAGTAATTGTCATCGGTCTCTATTTCCAGGGAATACGAAACCGGCATACCACTCGTCACTTCAATAATTCCAGTCGTCTGACAATCAACTGTAGAGGAAGCCAGGGTGGGAAAACGATGAATTCTTATCTCTACTTGTGAACCATCCGTCGAA
>MESS01000144.1:2056-4187 GCA_001771055.1 Caldithrix sp. RBG_13_44_9 | reverse complement strand
GCTCAGGAGTAAATTGTACCGTAAATTTTCTCCGGCCTGTTCCCAGCCAGAAATAGTCGGTATGAAAAACAGTATGGTCATCAGTGGAATAGGCAGTATCGGCCTGGAAAAATTCGGCATGGTCCGCATAATAACGGGATTTTTCATTTTGATTAGCGGAAAAGGGATGAAAGCTCAGCAGGGAGCTGGACAGCAGCTGCCGGAATTCCTGGATCCCCTGCGCTAAAATTTTCTGGGTATTGTCCAACCCAGTGGTCTTGATTTCCCCGTTTTTCTGTCCACCCTCTTTCTGCAGAATCAGCAGGATCGAGGTAAAAGGATACTTTCCCCGCAATAAAAGGATATGAGGATATTCCCGCAAAAAGGGCACGGTAAAATGCTGGTCATTTCCGAAATAGGATAATTTCATAAAATTCCCCGGCAGGGGATAATTCATCTTATGGGCGGATAGATCCAAAGAAATATCGTTATACACCTTGAATGACGATTCATGGATCAGATTCTTCAGATAGGGAAGCGGGAAAACATAGTTATGAGTATCTCGGATCAACTGATCATCAAACTGAAACTCGGTGGTAAGAATATAAATTCCACCCGGCTTTAGAACCCGGTAGGCCTCCTGCAAGTGCTGCCGGAAATCTGTATCGCTGCCGATATGTTCAATGGCACAGGAAGAATAACAAAAATCAAAGGTTTCATCTTTGAATTCCAGCTGCCGCATATCCATGCGCAGAGCCTGTAAATGGGAATCATCCACCGGAAAAGGTTTATTCATTTTGATGAATTCATCGGGATCGCCGGTGCGGGCGCAATCCCATTCAGTTGACGGATCATACAGATCGGTCACAATCAATTTATTGACCTGCCGGGCAATGGCATACAACAGCAATTCTTTTCCACCGCCCATAGACA
This sequence comes from Caldithrix sp. RBG_13_44_9, assembly GCA_001771055.1. Classification (GTDB taxonomy): domain Bacteria; phylum Calditrichota; class Calditrichia; order RBG-13-44-9; family RBG-13-44-9; genus RQOF01. Next base: position 3,275 of record MESS01000144.1, on the reverse strand, counting down.
GGCCGATGTTGCGGTTGTTCAATAATCCCAGTTTTTGCAGCATTAAAAAAATCATTGCGAATTCCCATTGTTTACGGTGGAACCGCGGTACTTCCTGCAGATGCTGCTGGATCACCGTTAAGAGTTCCGGATCAAACCAGTCAGCTGCATCACAAATTTTACTTCTTAGTTCCATTTTCTTTGTTCCTCATTAATAATACTATTTCCAAAACGTTGATTACCCGGGATATTTTCAATAACGATAAACAGATACTGTGACGTGAACCAGTCAGTTTGCAGGGTATCTGCTCATTTCGCCAGCAGGGGACACAGGCCAGTTCCTCCCGCACATCCACATACTGGCAGTATGGATAATGTTTTGTCCGAACTTTTCCATCGATCGGGCCAAACAATGCGACACAGGGAATATCAAAAGCGGCCGCAAAATGAACGAAAGAAGAGTCCGGGGCGATAATGGCATCGCAGCGGCCGGCCAGAGCAAACGCCTGGCGGATGGGAAGGGAATCTACTTTAATTACATTCTCAAAATCAAAACCGGCAATGGGCAGGGCATCAAACAGCAGCACTGTGTATCGGGTAGAAAGTTTCTGAACCAGCTCCCGCATGTGAGGATAATCCCGGTAGGTCTCATCCGACCGTAATTGGATAGCAATAACCGGTTTTCCGGTCAAATCATGTTCAAACCAGAATTTTTCCTGGAAGAGTTTTTCATCCTCGCTAATAAAATAGCGGGGACGGCGGTCTGATTCTTTAATGAACCAGCCTCGTCTTCCCAGACTGCTGATAAAAATATCCACCCGGCTTTTCTTGACCTTTGGAGCCGTCCGGCTTTCCACCCGTGCCGCCGGACAATCGGTGAGATTATACCAGCTTTTATAATGAGCAGGATCGATTACCTGCCTCTCGATATCGAGCAAAATCACATCGTCATTATGCAGAAATAACGGGAAATATTGCCGGGGGACGGCTAAATGTATTTCTTCAGCGGGATATTTCTGTTTCAACAAATGGAGGGCCGGCGTCAGCATCAAAAGGTCACCGATACCACCCATCGCCCGGGTAACCAGGATATTCTTTTTGGTATCTGCCAAAAACCGCATCCGCCTTCCGGCTGAAAACATCCGGGATGGGGATGAACGCACCGCTCTTTCCTGAACTTTAGACTCCAGACGGAGATAGTTCAGCACATAGATATATCCCAGCAGCAGATACTTTAATT
>MESS01000144.1:1528-1922 GCA_001771055.1 Caldithrix sp. RBG_13_44_9 | reverse complement strand
TCCAGAAACATTTTCCGGTGGTCCAGACCGGTATAAAAATTCCGCAGTCCTCTGAATAAAAGTTCTTTATAGCTGAGCAGGTCTCCAGTCTGCAGGGAAACATTACCGTAATGATAATAAATCTGGGGAATAAGATTGCGGTCCGGAATCAGGTAAGGTTTTTTCGCCAGAAAAGAGAGTATGGTCGAGGCTTCGGTAAATTGTCCCAGTAAGGCATGTAGTTCAGTCCGCAACAGCAATGAACGTGCAAATAAATCAGGAAATTTACTGATCTTCATCTCCTGAGCATTTCCCAGGCAAGCCGCGGCTTCATCCATCAGCGATAACTTGATCAGTTCACTGCTCCACAGCAGGATGCATTCAAAAAATTCACGCGGGAAAACTTCACTATCCC
>MESS01000144.1:1008-1397 GCA_001771055.1 Caldithrix sp. RBG_13_44_9 | reverse complement strand
TATTTATTGGCGTACTGATCCTTCTGATCGACCGGAATTCTTTTATAAATAGAATGCACCAGATCATGTTTGCCGCTGAATCCCAGATATTCCAGTTGTTCAAAGCGTAATCCAGATTCAATGGTTGTATCAGTCTGGATAATTTTTTCGGTATCCCACATGTAGCTATTCCTCAAATTTGGAAATCATCATAAATCAGACATTTTTCTAATATCAGCTGTTCCCGTTGAACCGCTGAGCGTAATTCGCGGTAACGATTTTCATCAAAGTTGGCCGGAGGTTGAGTTTCAAAAGAAAGACATCGCTGGTGCGCTTCCTGATACAGACCCAGCTGATTGAGGCAATAGATCTCCCGCACCCGGCTTTCTGGCGCTAATTCCGGTGTGAGC
>MESS01000144.1:685-997 GCA_001771055.1 Caldithrix sp. RBG_13_44_9 | reverse complement strand
CCGATAGTAATGCAGAGCCTGAATGATCCGGCCCTGCGTTTCCCGGGTCACTGCTAACCAGAACAAAGACTGGTGATAAATGGTATTTATCTCTCCATGGCTGTCCCCCAGAAAAATAACCCGTTCAAAATGATCAGCCGCATCAGCCTGATTCCGCAGGTGACGCTGAAGCCATCCGCAGCGGAAATTACTGTTCATTTCACATACCAGCAGGGCAGTAAGCTCAGCTGCTTTTTGATAACAGGATAGTGCCTGCTGATACTTCGCTTCACCCTGCTGTTCCAGGCACCACCCGAAATGAAAAAAAACATC
>MESS01000144.1:0-624 GCA_001771055.1 Caldithrix sp. RBG_13_44_9 | reverse complement strand
TTTCCTTCGCTTTCGAATTTTAAAGCACTTTCAAATTCTGACATGTCACATTTTCCGATCGTCTTTATCACTACTGGCTGTTGATCTAAAATCAGGTTACACTCTTCATTTGACTAATTAAATTCTCCGGTTATTTTCCCTATAATCGTGCTGACTGGAAGCCGGAATTTTCCACTTCTCCTGTTCACGGAAAGGTTGGAAAGACGTCTTTTTAAAAGAATTTTCGATATAGAAATTTTAGTCAAATCAATTTTAGTAATTCTTTTCATAATAACTCTTCGGCCTCCGTCGAATACTTTTTGGAAGTGAACTAAGACAAAAATAGTGCCAACGTAAATAAAGGTCTCTTTAAATACTGTAATTTCAAGGGATTGAAACAAATATTTTTATTATCCTGCTGTTAAGGTGATATCAGAAAAAAGAAATAAAATGCGCTCAGCCGTGCAAAATATTCGCGGTAACTAAGTTGAAATTGTATTCTCTCTATTAATAGTCGCAGTTTTTAATCAACAGAATCGGTATAGCTCGCTTTAAAACAGGACTGGTTTATCATTTGGGGTTCTCCGACGAGAGACTGTGCAAAGAATGCCATTTCATATTGATTTATCACCATCAGCTTTATAT
>MESS01000143.1:106486-109665 GCA_001771055.1 Caldithrix sp. RBG_13_44_9 | reverse complement strand
GCAAAAGCATCTACGCCGCCCAGGTATTTGAATAATAGAGCTTTTCCTTCCATTACCGGCAGGCCGGCCTCCGGTCCGATATCACCCAGGCCCAACACCCGGGTACCATCGGAAATCACCGCTACCGTATTCCACTTATTGGTATACTGGAAAACCAGATCAGGATTTTTTTGAATCTCCTTACAGGGCGCTGCTACCCCTGGAGTATACCAGACACCAAAACTTTCCATTCCCCAGATGCTGCACTTGGGAATGATCTCGACCTTACCCCGGTAAAAGGGATGGAGACGCATCGCATCTTCAGCAGGTTTCTTGGCTTTTTCGAGCAGTTCTTCCTTGCTCAATTGTTTTTGTTTCATAATTCCTCCGAAAGAATAATAAGATTAAGTGATTAATACCGTATGGTAAACAGTAACTATCTCAAAATTAAAGCTCATTCATGGAGCTCATGTTAACTAGAATCTCTCAATTATTTTATTTTTTGTTTCCTTTCTAAAAATTGTCGGCTCTTCGGTGTCCGCTGGGAGCGGGGTAAGAAAATTTGTACAGTAGTGCCCCGCCTTTCCTTACTGTGAATTTCAATTTTACCGTGATGATCTTCAATTATTTGACGCACCACTGCCAGACCCAGGCCAGTACCTTCGGTCTTGGTGGTGAAAAATGGATCGTAGATTTTTTCCAGATTTTCCCTGGAAATTCCTCTGCCCGAATCATGAAGACTGATCTTGACATATTTCTTATCACACTCGGTTTTTAAGGTCAAGGTCCGCTCATCACTCAATGCTTCCATGGCATTCTTTAACACATTCAACATCGCCTGAAAAATCATTTTCTCGTCTCCCAGAACCAACGACTCCTTACATTGAAATTGCAGTACCACTTTCACTTTTCGCTTATGGATAATGTCATCCATGATATTCAACAATTGATGCAGGACCCGGTGAATGTCAAAGGCACTGTATCTGGGTTTGCGGGGAGAGGCAACACTTAGAATATTATTTAAAATGTATTCCAGATGATCTACCTGCTGAATAATGATGGAGGCATACTTATGCAGTTCTTCATTGCGTGGCAGTTTCCTTTCCAATAAGCGGGCAAAGCCCCCTACTGATACCAACGGATTTCTGATTTCATGGGCTACCGAGGCGGCCATCTTTCCAACCGCAGCTAAACGCTCCGCCGTTACCAGCCGGTTGGAACTGGTCTCCAATTTCTTATAGGCATCCTGAAGTTCATGAATGCGGTCCTCCAACCTGTCATACAGCATCGCATTTTCTATGGCCATACTGGCTTGATTGGCAAAAAAACGAAGTGCCCCGATATCATCCTCGCGAATATCCCTCCTGGTGAATTTATTATCGGCAATGATAATTCCCAATGGTTCTTTCTTGGTAAATAATGGGACAATCAGAAAGGTATCATTGCCTAAAATATCGATTAAACTGTGACCATCAATATCGAATCGGTATTTTTTTAATTGAGTTATTTTTCCCTTCACCACATGATATGCCTTGCGCTGGTGGAGGGCCTGGATTAAAATATTTTCGTCTTCTCTGCAGGGCACTGCTATTCTTCGGACAATCTCGTTTATTTCCCGGTCACTTCCCTGCAGATCCACCTCGTATTCTTTGACAATTTCCTTCAGGGTACGTATCCGGTCCTGCAATTCCATCCAGATTCGTTTAGCCTCCGATTCGTTGGCCGGACCAATGGCAATATGCCCTTCCAGAATATCGGTTGCAGTATTTCGCAGCAGTAAGAAGGCCCGATTAAATTTCAATCCTTCGCCGGCGGTAATGGCGATCAAAATAATTCTTAAAATGTCATCCAGCACATAGGTCGTATAGAGAATTTCATTCAGTTCATTGAGCTTCGATAATTCGAGAATAGTCCGGCGCAGTTCCAGTTCCAATCCTTTGCGGGCGGAAATATCTTTCATCATCACCGAATGGCCAATTGGCATTCCCTCTTCATTTCGCAGCACACTACTGATCAGATCCACATAAATGATACGGCCGTTTTTATGCAGGCGTTGGGTCTCATAATTCCTGATGAATCCTTGTGAGGACAATTCTTTCTGAATATAATGCATCTCTCCTAATTCGATCAGTTCTTTAGGGATCAATGAAATAACCGATTTACCAAGAATTTCTTTGGGAGTATAACCAAAAATATCTTGTGCCCCGCGGTTCCAGCTGGTAATCTTATTCTCCTTATCCATCACCATGATGGCATCCGAGGAAGAGTCAACAATGGAAAGAAACAATTTTTCCTGCTGCCGGAGTTCGCTCTGCTTTTTTTCCAAAGGAGTAACATCAACTCCTAAAAACAAGAGACCTTCAACATCACCCTGTCGATTTAATATTGGCATGGAGATGATTTCCAGATAAACTTTCTCAGCCTTATGAGGAAATCTGCGTTGCAGGATATGGCGCTGAACCTGTTTCTTTTCCATGACCTGAGCAACCGGGCAATCTTCGCATTTCAGTTTGGAGCCCCAAAACAGGTAGTGACAGGATATTTTTTTAGGCAGGCGAATTAAATGAAATTTATCACGTACATAGTTATTAGCCCATATCAGGCGATAATTTGTGTCAATGACATAGATATAGATGGAATAATTCTTAATGAAATTATTTAAAGAATTGAGAATCTCAACCAATCGGCCGATATTCGAAATGGGAGCAGTCATTCATCTTGTTAAATTTGTCGCATAGATTATACAAAAGCAGATTGAAAAAATCAATCAAATTAAAAACTCTTTCCCCCATTAATTAAATAATCAAACCGAAGTCAGGGCAATGTCAAAAGGTCCAATCCGTCAATCTACTTCGAATGCAACCTCAAGGACAGAGAGACACTCCGCCCCTCCAAAAAATGTATTCCCGCAAAAATCAACCGCTCTGAATTATTTTTCACCGCTTCCTTTTTTGAGAAAGGGAGTGAAAAGATCAATGGGAACTGGAAAAATGATTGTGGAATTATTTTCGGTAGCCACTTCAGCCAGGGTCTGTAAAAATCGCAGTTGCAAGGCTACCGGATAACGATCAATAATTTCTGCGGCCATTTGCAGTTTAGTGGCGGCCTGATATTCTCCCTCAGCATTAATCACCTTGGCTCTTCTTTCCCGTTCGGCCTCAGCCTGTCTGGCCATGGCTCGCTTCATTTCAATAGGCAAA
>MESS01000143.1:96484-106478 GCA_001771055.1 Caldithrix sp. RBG_13_44_9 | reverse complement strand
CTTGATTTCTACCAGTGATACTTTTACACCCCAGGGATCAGAGTGCCGGTCAATGATCTGTTGCAGTTCTTTATTTATTTTGTCCCGCTGTGCCAGAAGTTCATCCATTTCCACCTGGCCCACAATACTCCGCAAAGTAGTCTGAGAAAGTTGGGAAGTGGCAAATAAAAAGTTTTCCACCTCTACCACTGATTTCTCAGGATTTAAAACCCGAAAATAGATCACCGCATTAACCTGAATACTGACATTATCCCTGGTAATCACATCTTGCGGCGGGACATCCATTACCACTGTGCGCAGACTTACTTTCACCATCCGATCGACAATGGGGATCAGAAAAATTATACCAGGCCCCTTAGCCCCGATCAACCGGCCCAACCGGAATATCACTCCTCTTTCATACTCCCGCAGAATCCGGATCGCACTGGCCAATAACAGCAGGAATAACACTAAAAAAGTAGCAAAATAGGGCATGCGCTGCTCCTTCCAGATTATAAATTTCTTTTGACGACTATTTTAAGATTATCAACCGAAATCACTTTAACGGATTCTCCCTGCTTGATTTTTTCTTGCGACAGTGCATCCCAAATTTCTCCGTGCACTGCCACCTGGCCTCTCCCCTTTTCAAAATCAGAAATTGCTTCACCAATTTCTCCCACGATACCTTCTTTGCCGGTCACCGGTTTGCGGCGCTGTGCTCTTATTCCCATTCCCAGGGCAACAACAAAAAAGACCGCGGTGATAACCGTAGCAAAAAAAATGATTTTCCAGGAAACCTGGATAAAAGGAATTGAATCTTTGAAGAGCATAATAGAGCCAAGAATTAAAGACACGACACCTCCCACGGTTAATAGGCCATAGCTTGGAATTTTTATCTCAGCAATAAAGAGCACAATGGAAAAAAGAATGAGCAATAATCCGGCGTAATTGACCGGCAGGGTATGCAGGGCGTAAAAAGCCAAAATGAGGGAAATCCCGCCAACCACCCCTGGTAAAACGGATCCCGGATTATACAGCTCGAAAAATATCCCGTAAATTCCAATCAACAATAGAATATAGGCAATGTTGGGATCACTGATGACATTCAGGAGTTTCAAACGCCAGGACAATTCAATTCTTTCTTGCTCGGCATTAGCCGTGTGCAATACTTTTTTACCCTGGAGTACTTCATATTCACGGCCATCCAGCCAGGAGAGCAGGCTATCCACATCCGGAACGATCACATCAATTACTCCCAGTTGCCGGGCTTCGCTGGCAGGGATGGAAGCACTTTCCCTCACCGATTTTTCTGCCCATTCCACATTCCGACCGCGTTTTTCGGCAATGCTGCGGATGAAAGCCACCGCGTCATTGGTAATTTTTTCCATCATCGTTCCGCTGCTGTCCGCTCCACCTTCCATGCTTACCGGATGGGCAGCACCAATGTTTGTTCCCGGCGCCATGGCGGCCACATGTGCAGCATAGGTGATAAATACTCCGGCCGAGCCGGAATGTGATCCAGATGGTGAAACAAAGACCACTACCGGCACTGGCGAAGACAGCAGATCCTTGACAATGACCTGCATGGATTTCATCAATCCTCCCGGGGTGTCCAATTCAATGATCAGGCACTCACCACCTTCCCGGTCAGTTTGTTGAATGGCTCCCCGAATGACATCACTGGCTACCGGATTGATTGTGCCTTCATAGGTAAGAATGTGGATTTTTGTGGTCGATTGCGAGAAAAGCGGGATGAAAAGAAGCAATAATATCAACAAAAATATACGCATATCGATACTTTTATCAGGTTGAAGGATTATAACATAATCAACGAATAATGTCAAGAAATAATATGGATGAGAAATTTTGTAAATTTGCTTGGCAAGAAAGGGCCAGAAAACAGTTTAAAGATACGAAAACAAAAACAATCTAAACTGCTTAGTTAAAATAATAATTTTTTATTGGGATCAAAATTAGTGTAATCAACTTCATAACCTTGCCACGGTTTTTCCCATTGGACTTCCTTACGGAAGAAACCGTGGCAAATGATAAATGAACAATGGTTTGATTGTTTTTAATTAAGCAGCTGGACTAAGTTGATTTCAAAAAATGCGGAAGTGATTTGCATACTCCCCGGCACACCATTGAACGGGACAGATTTAATTCGCCGCTTGCTCTACATCAGACTTAACCGTACTGACTACTTTTGTTTTAGGCTGCGAATAGGGTAAAATCACTTTGAACAGCGATCCTTGTCCCGCTTCACTGATCAATTCCACTTGTCCTTTCATGGATTCAACAATTTCTTTTACCATACTCAACCCGATACCCAAACCGCCTCCCATGAAATCCCTTTTGGAGGAGCGGTGATTAACCACATCCTGAATCTCATAGAACCGGTCGAAAATCAATTTCTGCTTTTCAAAGGGAATCCCCACTCCGGTATCTTTAACGGTATATTGGACCTGATCACTTTTTAATTCCAGTTTTACCAGCACCTTCCCATTGTCAGGAGTAAATTTAAGAGCATTATGTAACAACTCGCGCAGGGTCAATCTCATTTGTCGGTAATCCCCGGAAATAAAGAGCGGTTTTTTATCCACTGCGACTTTTAATTCAATATTTCGGGCTTTAAATAAGTTGGCCAATTCGCGATATACTTTACTCAGAATTTCTTTCAGATCCAGGGTATCATAATTTTTCTGAATTTCTCCCAATTCCAGCGATCTCAGCAGGTGCATCCGGTCTACCAATTCATTTAATTCGGAAGTGGTATCTTCCAGAATACTCAAGGTCTCCGCAATCTCAGGATTGGGATTAACTACCAGGCTCCGCATCACATCAATATATCCTTTAATGATGGTTAAGGGTGTCCTGATTTCATGATTGGTGATGTATAAAAATTTATCCTTCATTTCATTCAATTCCATCAACTGGGAATTCGTCTCTCGTAGTTCTTCATTTTCCACTTCTGCCCGGATCTTGGTAAAACATTTGTTGATGGTAAATTGCACATGATCAAAATTTACCGGTTTCAGGATGAAGTCATAAGCACCCAGCTTCATGGCCTCAATTGCCGATTCAATTGTTGCATATCCCGTGATCACGATGACTTCCTGATGCGGCCATTTGGATTTTAGCCGTTTCAGCAACTCCATACCGTCCATCACCGGCATGTTTAAATCGGTCACCACAATATTAAAAAACTCGTGCTGGCACTTTTCCAAAGCATCTTTACCATTTTCAGCCGTGGAAACTTTAAATCCCCAATTTGCAAAGGATTGTTTAAACATCAAGCGGATAATCTCTTCATCCTCCACTACCAGAATTTTAATCTCTTCTTTTTTCATATTTGCAATCTCGCTATTTATACATTCAAGAACAGACGGATAATTTCCATTTCCTGTTTAATTTTTTTTAGATATTTCATCGGACATTCTTATCTTCAAACCAGCATACTTCCAATAAATATATCGAAGTACTAATTATATCCAGGTGACTGCGGATAAAAGAAATCACATCAGCATATTCTTTGAGAGCTTCTGGCTGTTGATCCAGGGCTAAGAATCCATTTTGCGCCATAACTCGTCCTTGATTCAGAGTGATTTCATATCAAAAATAGCGTGACATACATCACACGTCATTATTATGATCAGCAAATTCAATGCCGTCATCCAACAGAAATTTAAAATTTTGTTAACTAATTGATATTATATAATTTAAGCAATCGCTATAGTTCCAGAAAAAACCAATTGGGTGTCGAATAACACGGCAGTATGTTGAAAAACTATGAAATAGCTGGAATTCTAGAGTTCTGATAATCAAAGACTGACGAATTTCTGTTAATCTGCCTGCTTTTGATATCACCTTCAGATGAGAGCAAAAAAATTTTTATTATCAATACCTTTCGGTAAAAAAGTTATCTGGATGGAACGTTGTCAAAAATAGTATGACTGCTGAAGAATTAAAAATCGGCGAGGGGTGAAATTGTTGAATTAAACATGAATATCAATCAGTCCCACTAATTCTCGAAAAAATTTTTACTGATCATTTCTTCCAGGGCTGCCATTGCTTCTTGTTCATCCTCTCCCTCAATTCTCACTTCCAGAGTGCTTCCTGATTCAGCAGCCAGAGTCATTACTCCCATGATACTTTTACCATTGACTTCGTAGCCATCCTTGGAAATATAGATATCAGATTTAAATTTGCCGGTAGTCTTTACCAGCAATGCAGCCGGCCTTGCATGAAGACCTGTTTTGTTAGTTATTTTTAACACTTTTTTTATCATTTTCGCAATCAGTTTTTATCAAGCATATATAACCATGGGCTTTCACAAGAATAAAATAGCAGCAAATAGAAAGAATATAAAAGTACCCAAAGACACCAAATAAAAGTTATTAGAAATCCTGAAGAAGATCCAAGCATAAAGAGTAGAGAAAATAAAAAAAAGCACTAAAGGTAGCGAAGTTTTTAGTAAATAGTATCCATAAACCAACAATAAACTTGCCAGTGATAAAATCAACAATATAACAAAAAACGCCCTCAGTTTTTCAAAACGTTGTTGACCAATAAAACGGTGAATATCCAGAGGGTGCTGATAACCTTCCAGGATACCCTGGTAGCGGTAATATAGATGAGGAATATTATATAGTAAAAAAGTAATAGCCAGGAAGACTGCTTTGAGAGTTATCCCGGGTAATAAAAATATTCCCAGCATTCCGGTCAGCAATACCGCAGGTTTAATGGTAGCCCAGAATAACCGGTCACCTACTGCGCCCAGCGGGCTGATCAGTAAATCCTTGAGACGATCAATCGTTTCCGGAATATACTTTTCACCTTCAGTCTTCATTTCTTCCAACCGGATGGAGATGCCCAGGGCATAGGAAGCAAAATAGGGGTGGGCATTAAAAAATTTTAAATGTCGTTGCAGAAACTGTTTCTTCTCTTCCGGCGAATCACATAATTTCCCAATAACCGGTAAAAAACTGATACTGAATCCAATACTGATCAGGCTTCGGAAATTCCAGACCGCCTGCATGAAAAAGCTGGCAATGAATACCTTAAACAGATCAAACCGGGTTATCCTGGCTTTTTTATCAGATGTATCGGTTTGTTTCAAGTTTCTTCCCCGGTAATTTTGTAAAAACTTCTTTTAATATCGGATAAATGGAGGCCAGTCCGATACCTACGATGACCGGCTTGGCCACTGCAAATTGATTCTCGAATAATTTTCCAATCACCGGAATCAAAGCAGGCAAAGAAAGACTACTTATTCGCAGAACCAGATAAGCCAGAAGAAAAACTGCCAAAAAATAGCTAATCATACTACTCAGTTCCAGTAACAACAGAATATTAATATGAATTTTTTCAACTTCCTGAACCATCAGATTCAAAATCTTTCCGTTAAATTTTCGGTAATAGAGCGTCAGCAAAGAACCGAGATAACTCACCAGAATGGCTTCCAGAAAAACAACCACCAGAGTGGTATTTTCCCAGCCGTTTTCCCGATTGAGGAGAACGAGAACTACGGCAATCATCGAAGCAATATTACCCTCTGGCACTATGTAAGCACCAGCCGGTATTTTCCCCAGCCACAGCAGTTGAAAAATAAATCCTAATTCTATGCCTAAACGGATATCCCCCAATAACCATCCCAAAATGGTACAGCTAAAGATGGGACTGGAAATCAACACCTGAAATGCAATGGTGATGTCCAGAGACAAGATACTAATGATAGCCGAAATCAGAAAGAGGTTTTCAGTCATGATCACACTTGGCAGATTTCCAAAACTGACCGTAACTTATTCTCCCAAAAAGTATGAAACAATAAAAATAAAACAGTGATAATACTGTATCATTACGATTATCTGCAGAATTCATTTAACAATCAAAAATTTACCCTGCTCGTTTCCCTGGGCAGATTTAACCATATAGATATACACACCGCTCCCGACTTGTCCTCCATACTGGGTTTTAAGATCCCAGTTCAAGTAATCACTATTTTCATTGACTTTCAAGAATTTTAAATACTTTCCATTCGGGCTAAAAATGAATATTTCCGCCTGAGGCGGAAGGTTAGCAAAAATCAAAAATGGCTGATTAACCGATAATTCCAGGGGTTGCGGATAGACCAGGATACCGGCAGAGACCGTAGAGCTTGCAGGACGGGCTACAACCTGAAAGTCATCATTCAGATCGCCCTGGTTAACAACATTCACCACATTGTAAGGCAGACCAGCTACACCAATGGTAAAAGGCAGTCTGAAGGAGAGTGAAGCAGGCATTTGATAAAATTCTTTAGTAACCGGATCCAGGTAAGTGACAAATAACTGGTCGGCTGGTGAATTATGACCGGCTTTTAATAGTAATTGAGGTAAAAGTGTTGATTCACTATAGGACAGATACCATTGAAACGAAATTCTGGGGAGCGAGTCGGACAATAATATTGTTTCTTCAGATTTTACCGGAAATCCGGTTATAAAATCAACTGAGGGAAAAAGCTCAGAATCTGGAAAATAAGTACTCTCCATTGATCTATTTCCGGTAAAATATAACCATACGCTCAGCCGTTTCATTTCCTCCGATAAATTGGTACTTTTGGTCAATAAAATTTTTTCCAAAGCCGGGAGCGCTCTTTGCCAGCTGATTTCAGTCCAGATCTGGCGGGTGATTTGTGACCCATATAATTTTCCCAGCATGATCTCAAAAACCACCTTCCCATAGTCAGCCGTACCGGCAGTGGAAATATCCAGGGGCAGGTTCGTCTGGCCAAAAAAGTCTTCCAGATATTGTAAATAGTCATTTACTTTATCGGCTACAATCTCTTCCATAAAGGTGGCTGAGCTTTCAATAAACCAGAGATCGTAGAATGAATTGTTTTCCGGCCACAGCCGATATCCGCATTGCAGGGCATGGTTAAACTCATGAGCAGCGGTAACAGCAATAGCCATACTGTCTCGAATGATTGGATCCGAGACACCTGGATAGTTTACAATATTATTAAAATTTGTATTAATCTCGATAAAAGTCACATAATTAATCCCGGTAAGCTGTGGTATTTCGAAATCCAGCCAGGTTTGACCATAAACACTGAGCCGGCGGCAATAGACCGGATAGATGCTCCGGGGCTGCCCGGTGGAATCCGGCGGTGGTTGGAATCCCAGTGAATCGACCTCAATAACCCAGGCCCGGTCAAAAGAATTTCCTAAAAATTCCAGATAATCCGGGGTATCATCCTGATCACGATCATACAGCGGGATGGCATTAAAACCGTCAGTTGTATAATAGATTTTAAAATGTCCAGAAGGTGAATAATAAATCGAATCAAAGACAGACGGAGAGAGTTTGAACGATTGCAGCTCCCGGTATTGCTGAATATTTTGTGGACTGTTGGCTTCTAAGATTACCGGGAACCCGCATTTATGATCTTGCAAAATCGATTGAGCCGGTTGTGCCACCTTCACTTCCTGAAAAAGATGACTCTGCGCCGGTAGCAAATGGACCATACCAACGAACCATAACCAGAAGAATTTGGGACAGATAGAAATCCTTATTTCTAATATCCTAAAAATTTTCATAATTCAGATTTATACTTTTACCTTATGAGTTACCTTCAGATTCTTATATTAAATATCCATTTCCCGGAAGAATGATCAATTTTTCTTTTTATGTTTGGTTTTGAATACCATGGTCAGTGGTACGCCTTTAAATCCCCAGAACTCCCTGATTCGGTGTTCCAGAAAACGGCGGTAACTATCTCCTATCAATTCTGGAAAATTAGAGAAAAAGGCAAAGACCGGGGGTGAGGATTTTACCTGGGTAATATAGTTGATTTTTATTTCTTTTCCTTGTGCGGCCGGCGGACTGGTCTCCTGAATGAGGGGCAACAGAGTTTCATTCAACTCATGAGTCGGAATGTATTTCTGCAGTTCTTCAAAAATATCCGTGGCAACATCCATAAGTTTATATAACCGCTGTTTTTCCACCACCGAAGTAAAAACAATCGGAATGAAATTAAATTCCCCTAATTTCTCCAGCAAAGAATCCTGCCATAGTTTCATGGTTTTCTCATCTTTGGGAATCAGATCCCATTTATTCACGGCAAGAACCATCCCCTTTTTCTGCCGGGCAGCCTCCTGGATTATCCTCATATCCTGCCGGGCCGGGCCTTCCATGGCATCCAGAAAATAGAGCACAACATCAGCCCTCTGAATACTGCGAAGGGTCCGCAGATGGCTATAGAAAAGAACATTTTCCTTCACTTTTGTCCTTCGTTTCAGTCCGGCAGTATCAATTAAAAGATATTTTCTTTTCTGGTAATTTAGCAGGGAATCAATGGGATCACGGGTAGTTCCGGGAATTGTGGTCACAATAGACCGGTTTTTCCCAAGCAATGTGTTGGCGAAGGATGATTTTCCTACATTTTCTCTTCCTACTATGGCGATCTTAATGGCCTCTTCCGGGCTGGGTGGTTTCTTTACCTCTTTGAGTTGTTTAACCATCTGATCCAGCATATCTCCTATGCACCTTCCGTGCATGGCAGAAACCCCCAGAGGATCACCTAATCCCAGGCTATAAAACTGATAAGCCTCCGCCTCATGTATTTCATTATCCACTTTGTTCACTACCAACAGTACCAGCTTTTCTGACTTTTTGAGTTTCTGAGCGATTTCCAGATCCCAATCGGTAATTCCGGTTGAACGGTCCACTAGGTAAAGAATCACATCAGCTTCTTCAATGGCAATTTCCACCTGTTCTTTAACCGCTTTTTCCATTTCATCACTGGCCTGCGGCAAATAACCACCGGTATCAACCAGCATAAATGACTGTCCCTGCCAGTCAGATTCAGAATAGAGTCGATCCCGGGTCACCCCTGGCTGATCATCAACAATGGATTCACGTCTGCGGATAATGCGGTTATACAAGGTCGATTTACCCACATTGGGTCGTCCCACAATTGTAACTACTGGAAGGGTTGTACTCATTAATACCTACTTATCTGCTTTATGGTCAGTATGAGAAGTCACCGCAATTTCAAAAAGATGTTCGTCACTTTTCAGGTGCTCAGCCACATAGAGTGAAGGACCGGCATGTCTGATCCGCCTTGCCTGCTCTTCATTGGCAGCATTTGCTTCGGCTTCGAAATTTTCGAACAATTTTTTAAAACTATCAGGAAAAATAAAAATTTTCCTGTTGAGTTTTTCTTCCAGCTGGTCTACTTTCCAGTCATCTAAAAACACCTCATCATGATTCAAAACCCGGGGTGGCAAAATGATATAGTCCCCAAGTTTGCGGTTTTTTAACTGTCGGTAGATGTCCTGACCAACCAGCAAACCCGCTACTATGATAGAGGTTCCATAAAAATAATTAGCGATCTGGTATAATTTTACATCTAGTTTGGGAAGTTTTTTCAAGAGAGGGATAATATATTTTTTCAATGCTAAGGCACCCAGTTTACCAGATACCATTGTCAAGTTCATTGCCGGGTCCCGTGCTGTTAAATCCGGCAGTTCCATTTGCAGGTTATTTACCATATCACGGGTGAGACCCACTCCATTTTCCAATTGATAAAATCCTTCATAATACTCAGCCTCCGGCAATTCCCTGCCAGTGCGGATATAGAATTCGTCAGAAAGATAGACAAAAAAACTGCTTAATTCCTTTTTCAATTCCAGCCGCATCTTATCAATCCGGGGTATCAGTTGTAAACAATATTGCAAAGTTACGGGTTGAAGAACAGGCAGATTACGGCGATGTCTGGTCAATCCCACCGGTACAATGGCCACGGAACGGACTGCCGAAAAAAATTGTTTCAAGTCCGTCACCGTCTTAACCAATTGGGTGCCATCATTCAGCTGGGGACAAAGGACAATCTGGCAATTCAACTCAATCCCGTGCGAAGTGAGAAACCGGATTTTTTCCAATAACTGATCGTCGAATTTGATCCCCAGCAGGTATTTTCTTAACTCCAGATCAGTGGCATGCACCGAAATATAGAGCGGTGTTAAGCGCTGCT
>MESS01000143.1:94689-95689 GCA_001771055.1 Caldithrix sp. RBG_13_44_9 | reverse complement strand
CCGACAGAAACTGTGACCTCTGCGTTCTAACTCCTTATCCAAATCGTCTAACATGATATTGGATAACAGAGGCGACAAAGGGCTGCCTTGCGGTGTCCCTTTCTCCCGTTGACTCACCATTCCGTCACTCATGATGCCCGATCTCAGATACCTGCGAAGGAGACGGAGAATTCGCTTATCTCCGACTCGTTTGGCGATCTTCGACATCAAGACATCGTGATTGACTTCGTCAAAGAACTTGGCCAGATCCATATCAACCACCCAGCGTTTACCCGATCGTTGGTATGCTTGCGCCTTCTTGAGCGCTTGATGAGCGCTCTTCCCTTTCCGGAATTCATAGCTGTTTTCCGAAAAGGTGGGGTCGAATAGTGGATTGAGTACCTGATGGAGAGCTTGTTGAATCAATCGGTCAATCACCGTCGGAATGCCCAGTTGTCGCTGGCCTCCCTTCGGTTTGGGTATGAATACTACCCTGACCGGTTGGGGTTGGTATATCCCCTTCAACAAAGAGTCTTTGATCTTCGCCCAATGTTCGGCAAGGTAAGGCTTCAGCTCTTCTACCGACATCCTGTCGATGCCTGCTGCTCCCTTATTCCTTACTACCTGCCGGTAGGCTAATATCATGTTCTCACGCTCAACCATATGCTCCATTAATCCCTTAGGCTCAGGGGATGGTTTCTTATCTACCGATGCCGGATTTGTCATGCTCATGCAGGCACTCCCGTTTTCCGAACGGTACTTCCTCTATGAGCTTTGAGTATCTCAACTCGCTTTCCTATGACTCCTTCCACGAACACAGTGATAAGCCCTTTCCCGTTAATTTAAGTTCGGCCCTTCTCCGCTACCTGGCGGATATTATAGCCTCTGCTGACTTCTCTGATACCTTCTCATCACCTTTCGATAACGATACCCCGCCGTCGCAGGGAGTTTCAGAGATCTCCCCGGGTAATGCGCTGATACCTTCACACTTATACCTGCCACATCTACACTCATGCCTTCC
>MESS01000143.1:94293-94515 GCA_001771055.1 Caldithrix sp. RBG_13_44_9 | reverse complement strand
AGGTCTGGCTGGGAGAATAATCCTTCAGCATTTTCCGGTTTCACACTCCCTCCATATAAAATACTCATTTTTTGACCCATATCTGAACCGAACAGGGTATCTAAAACCTCCCGAAGGAATAAATGGATTTCCTGAGCCTGTTCAGGAGTGGCAGTCTTGCCAGTCCCGATAGCCCAGACCGGTTCATAGGCAATCACCACATTTTTCAATTCGGTTGGAGTC
>MESS01000143.1:93913-94194 GCA_001771055.1 Caldithrix sp. RBG_13_44_9 | reverse complement strand
ATTTTAGATCCTCTGCCATCAGCGAAAGGGCGGTAAAGGGTGGACAGAGCACTACAGTGCTTTTTTTGACCGGATTCTTCTCCAGGCGGTTTTTGATCTGCCGAACCAATCGCAGTGCCTCGGGATTGGTTTTGTACATCTTCCAGTTGCCCGCAATAATCTTTTGTCGCATCGATAGCTCCTTGAATGAATGAAATGTCGGTCAGTCAGTTCTAACCGATATTAAAGTTGGATGATTCAATCCCAGCTGGCTTTATTTCTCAGTGAGTGCTGACACTCCG
>MESS01000143.1:90675-93905 GCA_001771055.1 Caldithrix sp. RBG_13_44_9 | reverse complement strand
TTTACCTTCCAGATATTCCAGGGAAGCTCCACCACCAGTGGAAACGTGACTGAGTTTGTTATCCAATTTGAATTTCTTCACTGCCGCTGCGGAATCGCCGCCACCCACTACCGTCACAGCCCCTTGCCCGGTAACTGTTGCCAGATATCTGGCGAGTTCCTCAGTCCCCTTTGCAAAATCAGGAATTTCAAACACTCCCATCGGGCCATTCCAGACAATGGTTTTGGCATTTTTTAAAATTTCCTTGAATTTGTTGATGGTTTCCGGGCCTATATCCACTCCGGCCATATCGGCAGGTATTTGTTCCACCTTTACAATTTTCGTTTTGGCACCAGCTTCCACCTTGTCCGCCACCATCACATCCACAGGTAATACCAGTTTACATTTACTGTTTTTGAATTTTTGCAGAATATCTCCTGCCATTTCCAGACGGTCCTGTTCCAGCAAGGATTTTCCGATTTCTTTACCTTGTGCTTTATAAAAGGTAAAGATCATACCACCGCCAATCAGTAAATAGTCAGCCTTGTTCATTAAATTACTGATCACATCAATTTTGCCGGAAATTTTTGCGCCGCCCAGAATGGTCACGAAGGGACGCTTGGGTTTTTCCAGAGCCCCTCCCAGATATTTCAGTTCTTTTTCCATCAGATATCCGGCAGCGGATTGCTTAAAATATTTTGTCACTCCCTCGGTGGAGGCATGAGCCCGGTGGGCACTACCAAAGGCATCATTGATATACAGCTGACAGCCTTCGGCCAGGGCCCGGGCGAAAGTCTCATCGTTTTTCTCCTCCTCGGCATAAAAACGCAAATTCTCTAATAACAGCACCTCCCCATCTTGCAACCCCAGTTTGATTTTCAATACTTCCGGACCGATGCAATCATTGGCAAATTTTACCGGCTTTCCTAAAAGCTGTCCAAGACAATCAACTGCAGGTTTCAGGCTCATGCTATCTACCCGTTTCCCTTTCGGTCGTCCCAAATGGGAACAGAGAATGGTTCTGCCGCCCTCTTTCATAATTTTTTGAATAGTGGGGAGAGCTTCTCTGATCCGAAAATCATCAGTCACTTTCAGACTCTCATCCAGCGGCACATTGAAATCAACTCTCACCAGAACATTCTTGCCTTTTAATTTTAGATCATTAATGCTTAGTTTGGCCATATTTTTTCTTCCTGCCTTTCTCATATAGCAAATTATAAAGACGCCATCTTTTTTAAAATATCAACTGTACGGACAGAGTAGCCCCATTCATTATCGTACCAGGAGATCACTTTAGCGAACGTTTTGTCCATCACTTTGGTTGATATTGAGTCAAAGATACTGCTGTAAGAATTGCCAACAATATCAGAAGAAACAATTGGATCTTCGCAATATTCCAGAATACCTTTAAGTGAGCTGCCGGCTGCTTTTTTCATGGCAGCATTTATTTCCTCAGCCGTTGCCGGTTTTTCCAGCTCGACAACCAGGTCCACCAGAGAACCATCGGGTACGGGGACCCGAATGGCAATACCATCCAACTTACCTTTCAAAGCCGGAATAACCAGACCAGCGGCTTTGGCAGCGCCAGTGGTAGTGGGTATGATGTTGGCTGCGGCTGCCCGGGCCCGGCGTAAGTCCTTATGAGGCAGATCCAGGATTTGCTGATCATTTGTGTAAGCATGAATGGTAGTCATCCAGCCTCTTTTAATTCCAAAATTTTCATGAAGAACTTTTGCTACCGGAGCCAGACAGTTTGTGGTACAGCTGGCATTAGAGACAATTTTATGATTTGGTTTAAGGGTGTCATCATTTACGCCCATTACCACGGTATTATCAAGTTCATCTTTGGCCGGGGCCGTAAGAATCACTTTCTTAGCGCCGGCTTGCAGATGCAGACCTAATTTCGCCTTATCCCGGAAAGCCCCGGTTGATTCAACGACGACATCCACTCCCATCTGTCCCCAGGGCAGTTTGCTGGGATCCTTTTCCGATAGCACTTTTACCTTACGCTTTCCGGCAATCAGATATTCTCCTTCGGCAGAAACCGGGACCGGGTACTTGCCATGAACTGAGTCATATTTTAGTAGATGAACCAGTGTTTTGGCATCGGTTAAATCATTCACCGCCACCAGATCTACATCCTTATCATTCTGTAAAGCCTTGAACACTAATCGACCAATCCGACCGAAGCCGTTGATCGCAACTTTAATAGCCATTTGATCCTCCTTAGATGTTTAACAATTGAATATCATCATTTATTAAAACAATTTTTTGAATACCTTGATAAATTAAGCTAATAATTAAAAAAATTAATTTCTTTCGGGCAAGTCTTTTAAGAATTAGATGCGCAGGATAAGTTCTCATCAAAAGTAAGATTTTTTGTGAAGAGACAGCCTTCTATAAAATATCTATCTCAAAGCGGTAAATATTTTACTATATTATTCCGACAAAATTTTTAGTTTGCTTAATTCATAAATTTGAATATAATCAAGCGGCTGTTCATTATCATTTGCCACAGTTTTTTCCGGAAGGAATCTTGCCAGGAAAAACCGGGGCAAGGTCATGAAATTGATTATATTTACTTTGATCCATATATAAATTATTTTATGGATTAAGCAGGTTAGAACTTAGGAGGAAAAAACCTCAATGATAAAACCTGAGAGCATCTATTCCCGGCATCTGGTGCATCCTGTATGTTTGCTGTCAGTATCTGATGGTAAGAACGAAAATATCTCAACCATGTCCTGGGTTTCAGCAGTCTCCACTGAGCCTCCTTTAATATCGGTGGCGGTGAGCCCTAAGAGATATTCGCATCAGCTCATTCTAAATGCTCAGGAATTTGCCATTCTGGTCTTATCTAATCTGCAAAATGAATTGGCTACTTTAGCCGGTACCATTTCCGGCCAGAAGAAAGACAAATGGGCTTTACCCCAATTTCAATTATTACGGAAACCACCCAATAAAATTAAATCCCCGGTACTTAAGGATTGCCGGGCAGTTCTGGAGTGCAAATTAGTACAGCATGTAAACTCCGGGGATCACAGTTTGTTTATCGGCGAAATTGTTCATTCTGAATATGATCCCGATGTTCAACCTTTGATTCTTTTCAACCGCAAGTATTATAACCCGGGACAGTTTATCGCTGACTATCCTTAACTAACAAGATACAAACTCACCGGTAATATGAGTGAAGAATTAGATTTAAATGGGTGTAAAAAGTTTTTCCAGGAATTCAGGACCAGGGCATACCA
>MESS01000143.1:90381-90661 GCA_001771055.1 Caldithrix sp. RBG_13_44_9 | reverse complement strand
TTTCTTACTTTCCTACGGTAATTTATCTTGTTTAAGAATCAGCAACATTTTATATTTATTCGAGTTAATAAAAAAAATAATTCTCCATGGGGCTTCTTCTAAAAAATGCACTGATCATCACACAGAATGCCGGCAAGGATCTGTTTACTGGCGATATTCTGGTTGAAAGGGATATTATCTCACAGATAGGTAAGGATATTCCTGCAACCGGCCAAAAGGTCTATCAGTTCGATGGTTTGGTTCTCGCTCCGGGTTTTATTCAGTCACATGTACATCTCTG
>MESS01000143.1:90141-90365 GCA_001771055.1 Caldithrix sp. RBG_13_44_9 | reverse complement strand
AACTTATCTGACGATTTGGAACTCCTGGAATGGCTAAGACAGAACATCTGGCCGCTGGAAATGTCCCATGATGAAGAATCTCTCCGGGCTTCGGCCCGACTCGGTCTGGTTGAACTTTTATTGAATGGGACTACCTGCATTTTAGACATGGGAAATGCCAGGGATCAGGAAATTATTTTTCAGGAAATGGCTGACAGCGGTATTAGAGGTTCAAGCGGGATGGT
>MESS01000143.1:84937-90098 GCA_001771055.1 Caldithrix sp. RBG_13_44_9 | reverse complement strand
CAACTGATTGCCTCTACCAGGGCTTTGATCGAAGAATGGCATAACAGTCATGAAGGCCGTATTCAATATGCGCTGGCGCCCCGGTTTGTACTTTCCTGCAGTCCGAAATTGTGGAAAGAAGTAAAAAAACTTTCCGATAAATTCGACCTGATCATTCACAGCCATTCTTCGGAAAATAAGACCGAATGGCAGGAGATAAAACGACTGACCGGATATTCCAACCTGGAATATTTTGTGAGAAATAATTTAGCATCACCCAGACTCTGCCTGGCACATTGTATCTGGGTATCCCCAAAAGAAATTCAAATGCTGGCAGATTATCATATCAACGTATTGCACTGTCCCAGCGCTAACCTTAAATTAGGATCAGGAATAGCTCCAATTCCCGAATTCTTAGAAAAGGGAGTTAATGTCAGTCTAGGATCGGACGGAGCAGCCTGTAATAATAACCTGGATATTTTTAATGAAATGCGTTTGGCCGCATTTATCCAGAAACCGCGGTTAGGAGTCACTTCCATTTCGGCCGAAGAAGTGTTTGATATGGCTACCATTGGAGGGGCGAAAAGTTTAGGATTGAGTGATAAAATTGGCAGTATAGAACCAGGCAAAAAAGCCGATTTGGTGGTACTGGACCTGAATAAAGTCCATTCTATACCTGCCGATGATATTTATGCACAAATTGTATATTCCAGCAAAGCCAGCAGTGTCCAGCATGTAATGGTTGATGGGAAATGGCTGGTATATGACCAGAAGGTGCAAAGTTATTCAGAAAAACAAATTATCGAAGATGCCTGGAATCAAATTCAAATATTATTGGCAAGACAGAAATCTTTATCTGAAATACCGAAGGAGGTCTGATATGAGAAGTATGGTGATCCTGATCCTGTTAGCATTGACATTGGTTTTCAGCTGCAGTAAAAAGGAAACGGCCGTTAAATCCATGGAGGGATTGCAGCCACTGGAACTGCTGGAGAAAGGGAACCGAGCCTATCTGGACGGGAACATGGAGGAAGCCCTGCAAGCCTACGGTGTGATATATAACCGTTATCCCACCAGCCGGGAATATATTGATGCGGTGCTGGGAATGGCACGGGCTTATAATAATATGGGAGATTTTGAACGCGGATTTAACCTGCTGTATGATCTCATCAGAGAAAATATGGTTCCCAGCCGGGTTCCGGAAATATACAACGAGATGGCAAAGTATTACGAAGTATCGGCACTTTATGGAAAGCAGATTGGGACTACCACAGAGGAAGAGGACTATAAGAAGGCCCTCAGTTATTATCAAAAAGCGGTGGATTATCCTAACAGCGATGATGCCAAGGCCAAATCGTATGCTCAGTTCCAGATTGGTGAACTCAATGTCAAATTGGGAAAATTCGAGGATGCAGGACTGGCCTTTCAGTCGACCGTATATAAATATCAGGGCACTGAATGGGCACAGTTAGCCCAGCAAAGATTCGATCAACTCCGCCAGGAAGGTCAAATAACCCTTAGCCCGATCCAACCGGAGCAGAAACCAGTGGTACCGGTTCCTCAGCCAGCAGATACTACCAAATCGCCCGAATGATATTTTAGATGCCTGGATCATTATAGCCGCTGAAGGGAAGGTAGATGGAAATACCGCGAGAATTATTGAAGGAAATTCCCAAAGCTGATCTGCATGTGCATTTAGATGGTTCTTTGCGGGTGAGTACTCTTATTGATCTGGCCAAAAAACAGAAAATAACTCTGCCTACCTCCAATCAAGATGATTTAACCAAATTAGTAAAAAGCGGTCTCAATTGCCGCAATCTGACAGAATATCTTCAGGGATTTGAGGTTACTCTGTCGGTCATGCAGGAAGCGCAGGCTTTATACCGCATTGCCTATGAACTTGCCGAAGATGCCGCCGAAGAAAATATCTGGTACATGGAAGTCCGTTTTTCTCCCATTCTGCATATCCAGCGGGGATTGAAATTAACCACCATCGTCGATTCGATATTGGAAGGATTGCAGGGGGCAGAAAGGAAATTTAACATTAAAACCGGAATAATTATCTGCGGGATGCGGAATATTAATCCGGAAACATCACTTAAATTGGCCGAACTGGCTGTCTTTTATAAAAACAAAGGAGTAGTTGGTTTCGATCTAGCCGGACAGGAAGAAAATTATCCGGCAAAAGATCACAAAGAGGCGTTCTTCCTCATTCGCAAAAACAATATCAATACCACCGCGCATGCCGGAGAGGCCTTCGGTCCAGAAAGTATTCACCAGGCTTTACATGATTGCGGCGCGCACCGTATCGGGCACGGTACTCATCTGTACGAGGATGGGGACTTGTTGAACTATGTGAATGATCATCGCATACCCCTGGAAATCTGTCTAACCAGTAATGTCCAGACCGGGGCCGCTAAAACCATTGAGACCCACCCCTTCAGATTTTATTATGATTATGGTTTGCGGGTAACCATCAACACCGATAACCGGCTGGTATCTGACACCACCCTGACAGATGAGCTTTATCTGGTAGCCAAACACCACAATTTAAATATGGATGATCTTAAATCGATCATATTAGACGGTTTCAAAAGTGCTTTCCTTCCCAACCGTGCAAAATCTATCATGCTCAATCTGGTAAACGACAAATTAAAAAAATATTAGAGCCCTCCGGTTTTTCATTGCTTTATCCTCTCACATTTAGTAAAATTTCCCACCTCTTTATTTGATCAGATGCTATTGTTCTATGTATATCAATTTTAATGCCGTCCCAAATTATAGTATTGGTATTGAGCTTGAAGTACAAACCATCAGCCAGCGCAGTGCGGACCTGGTTCCTGGTGCAGAAATCATTTTATCTCAGCTGCCGGGGGAGGTGATGTTCAAACCGGAATTGTTCAATTCAACCATAGAGATCAATACTCCGGTATGTCAATCAATTCCAGAACTGGAAGATGTCCTGAAAAAAAATTTACTCACTATTCAGGACATCGCCCGGGAACACGAAATAGACATTCTCATCTGCGGTTGTCATCCATTCTCAAATTGGCAGCAGCAGCAAATAACCGAACAAGAACGATATCAAAATCTCCTGCATCGCATTCAATGGCCAGTCCGGCAATTTTTAATTTTCGGACTGCATGTTCATATTGGCATTAATAATGCGGATAAAGCCATTTATGTGATGAACCGGCTCACCAAATATCTGCCGCATCTGATTGCTCTATCTGCCAGTTCTCCTTTCTGGAACGGTTTCGATACCGGATTGGCTACCAGCAGGATCAAGATATTCGGAGAACTACCTAATGCCGGAATCCCCTATTATTTTAAAAACTGGCGGATGTACAGCAAACTGGTGGAAAATCTCATCAAATCCAACTCCATCGATACCGTTCGGGATCTGTGGTGGGACATTCGCCCTCACCCTATTTTTGGTACTATTGAAGTGCGGGTATGTGATGCCATGCCCACTCTGAAAGAAAATTTAGCATTAACCACCATGATCTATCTTTTAGTACGAAAATTTTCCGATGAATATGAAATGAATGGTAAAATGCCGCGTCTGGAAAGATGGATCCTGGAAGAGAACAAATGGCGGGCGGCCCGCTACGGCATCCAGGGGGAAATTATCCTTAATAAAAAGGGTACCACCAGAAAAATGAAAGATGAACTTCTGGAGCTCTATCAGGAATTATGGGAATATTCGGAGGAGAGAAATCTCAAAGAATCCCAACCCTACCTGGAAGTGGTCAAAGAAATTCTCAGCAAAGGCCCCAGTTATCTGCGGCAGCGGGAATGGGCCCGGCAAAAACCCGCTGATTACCGCTTCATTGTTAATAACCTCTTAAAAGAAACTCAAGAAAATAATTTTCTGGAATAAATCCAGCCTTATTAAACCTCTAATTAATCCCATGGCCATTAAAATTGAACCTTTGGAGCCTGCTCTGCCTCTGGCACTGCCTGGAAATATGATTTGGTTTTGAACCCAAACATTCCGGCTAACAAAGCCTGCGGGAATGAACGAATATAACTGTTATAAGCCTGCACCTCTTCATTGAATCTTCTTCGTTCCACCGAAATTCTGTTCTCAGTTCCTTCCAGTTGCGCCTGCAGGGTCAGAAAATTTTGATTTGATTTTAACTCCGGATATTGTTCAACCACTACCAGCAAACGTTGAAGGGCACTGCCCAGGCCGGCCTGAGCTTCCTGGAAGCGGGCAAATGCCTGCGGATCGTCTAAAACTTCCGGTGAAACATTCATCACCCCACCCGCTTTGGCACGGGCTTCCGTCACACCCTGCAATACATCCTTTTCCTGTGCAGCATATCCCTTCACCGTTTCGACTAAATTGGGGATGAGGTCAAACCTCCTCTGATATTGGTTTTGGACCTGCGCCCAGCTGGAATTGACACTTTCTTCCCGCGTCACCATTTGATTTCGGATACCAAACACCCAACTCATGATAAGAACTGCGATTACCACCAGCACTAACAATCCTATTAACACTTTTACCATAGTACCCATTGCGATTATCCTTTCCCTTACTGAGACCAGAATTACTCCAGATATCACTGGAAATCAGAATATGATTTTAATTTCAAATAAATTGATGTTTAGCGACAGACTATACCTCTCACAGATTAATAGTTTTGCTTCTTCAATTTGGATTGAAATCAGGAAATATTGGTTCGATTACTATTCCTGGATGAACTTCCAAATCCGGTAGTTCGGTGACATCCTTGTGGCAATTTTAATCGAATTTTTCCAATAGCAAATAACTCCTCACTTGACATCCTTTTCATTGAAGATCTCGGCCGAGAAAATGAAAATTTCGCTGGACGGATCTTCCCAGGCGTCAGCTGGCAGACCGGCTTTGTGACAGGTTTGTTCTAAAAATTCTTCCCTGTTCCAACCCCATTCTGTGGCCACTTGCGGCAGCAGCAATCCCCGTTGAAATCCTTGCTGGATGATAATACCATGTTTTCCCACCTGAATTTCCTTTACATCCTTCACTTTTTTCAGAGGAGAAAGGACTGAGATTTCAATTTCCAGATCAGGTATTTCTTTTTTTACCACCGGATTGAACCGGGGATCATTAAAGGCCGCTGACTTGGCCATTTCCACCACCGCCTGATAGAGTGGAGCGATACCCTCGATATAACCAATACAGCCTCGGAGC
>MESS01000143.1:82501-84924 GCA_001771055.1 Caldithrix sp. RBG_13_44_9 | reverse complement strand
GAAAGAGAACATGAGCAGAATAATGGAACGATTCATTTAGTAATCACCTGATAAAATCAGATTTTACCTGAAGAGTTCAGCCTTCCTCCTTATTGTCCTTCTTCTCGTAAAAGCTATCTGCGGAATTAATAATCTAGTTGCAGCATAATTCCATAAGCTGGTTCAGACCATGATGGCTGAAAGGTAGCCCACCACTTCATCATTATTACCCGAAATATCACCTGAGTGGCGATACATTAATACTTTCGCTTCTCTGGCACCCATTTTTTTAGCAATTTTTATGGAGGCGATAACCGGCCCATAACCGCACATTTCAGTTTGTTTTTCCTGTATTTCTCTCCATAGTAGTTTTTCATCAAACTGATTTATGGCTTCCACCGCAACCTGATCGAGCAGACGTGCTTTATGATCACTGTGTCCGTGGGAGAGATCAGTGCTGGCAACAATCAGAGTTCCCTCTGCCGGGACAATCTTAACGACTGCTTCGACTAAGGCCTCAATCAGGTTCATACTCTGCTCACCCATCATGATGGGAATCAGACTGAACTTTCTCAAACAGAGCTGGAGAAAAGGAAGTTGCACTTCAATTGCATGTTCGACCTGGGTATGACCGGTTTCCGACAATTGGATTTGCAGAGAGAAATTGGTTAATTTCTCGGTAAATATTTCATCAATAGGGACTTCTCCCAGGGGAGTATTATATCCCAGACCCGAATAGATACTGCAAAAAGGAAAGGATTCTTCATGACTGGCAGCCAGAATAATGACCCGCCGATAACTGGAATTTAATAATTGTCCATAAGCCCGAGCGGCAACCCCTCCCGAATATAGATAACCAGCATGGGGTGCAACTATTGCCCGTATAGGACGAGGTAATTCCAGAACTGGTGCAGATTCCAGTAACATGCTCAACTCCCGCTCCAGGATCAATTTGTCACGAGAGTAAAATGAACCTGCTACCCCGGCTTTACGATAATTTCTGACTTGTTCCATTGCTGGGTTTCAATTTCCGTTCAATTGTTTGCAAATATAATAAATAAAAAGCTTTTTAATAAATAAATTTTCCAGCCTCAAGAGTATTTGAAAAATAAAAACATACATTCCTTCAGGATTCAGGAAAGCGGTAATATTGTTTTCAAAAAGAATTGACAAGGGATTAGCTGAATGCAGAAGGGTGCTGGAGAAAGATATTTAAAGAGTACAGATATCCTATGACAAGTAACTGCTGTATTCTTTCTTTAGATTTTGAATGTGCTGTTCTTCCTGTTCTAGCAACCATTTAAAAATAGTTTTGACTTTTTTATCTTTTGCCCGATTCAATTGAATAGAATAAAAATCCCGGTTCATTTGCTCGCTTTCCAGAGCAATATTGACTAGCTCTGAAACCGTGCAATTATCCAATTCCATTTCTAAAATCTGTTCTCGGTTAGGGAATTCCACTCCGGTAGTCAGGTCCGACTGGGAAATTCTCGCTCCTGCCAGGATAATCCTTTCCTTTATTTTTTGCTCATGCTGATGTTCTTCTACAATTAACCGGTGAAGCAATTCCCGTCCCTTCGGGTCCTTGACGTGTCGGAGCATATGCTCATAAATTTGTACAGTATCTATTTCATTCTGCATGGCCATTTGCAGAGCATGTATCGATTCCGGCGAAAAGTCCGTCATAGTAGTCCCTAACTCGGTTTGATTAATTTTCGGTAACAACTGTTTCTGATTTTTTCCCATTCTGTCCGGGCAGGAATTCATCCGTGAAGCTGTTGGCAATGGTCTGCCGGATCACAGTCACTTTAATCTGCCCGGGATATTCCATAGTTTCCTTGATTTTACGGGCGATATCCGCTGCCAGGAGTTTCGTTTCAACATCGGAAATTTTTTCCGGCATTATCATAACCCGGATTTCCCGGCCGGCTGATAGCGCATAAGTCTTCCCCACTCCTTCAAAAGAATTGGCCAATTCCTCCAGTTTAGTAATTCGTTCGGCATAAGCTTCCAGGGATTCTCTCCGGGCCCCGGGACGGGCACCACTGATACGGTCGGCTGCGGTTACCAGAACTGACAGGGGTGAGATCGGTTCGGCCTCTTCATGATGGGCCAGGATGGAATTGATAACCACCGGATGTTCATTACAACGGGTGGCTAATTCCACCCCAATCGAGACATGGCTTCCTTCGGAGTCTCCACTGACTGCTTTCCCTATATCATGAAACAATCCGGCCCGTTTGGCTAAAGCCACATCCAATCCCAGTTCGGCCGCCATTCCTCCGGCCAGCCAGGCCACCTCTTTGGAATGTTGCAAAATATTCTGACCATAACTGGTGCGGTATTTTAATCTCCCCAGATATTCACGCATCTCATGATGGACATTTTTTATTTTCAATTCCTGTAAAGTCTCTTCGGCGGCCTTTTTAACACTGGCGTCTACT
>MESS01000143.1:78496-82436 GCA_001771055.1 Caldithrix sp. RBG_13_44_9 | reverse complement strand
ATATTCAGTGGCCATGCGTTCAATGGCAAAGGCCATGATCTCTTTGGCCTCTGATCGGGCTCTCTCTTCAGCTTCGCGTTTTATTTCAATGATACTCTGGGCCGCTTCTGCCCGGGCCCGGGAAACCAAAGAGTCCATCAATAATTTCTTGGCTTCCTCACGATTCAATCCGCTTATTTCCTCAAGGTTTTTGATCTGCTGTTCCTTCAGCTGGTCCACACCTTTTTCTTTTTCACGAATATTTTTTTCCCATTTGCTCAGCTCCTGCTCCCGTTTACCGATCTGCCACTCTTTTTCCTGATACTTGCTGCCCAATTTCTTTATTTCTTTTTCTTTCTGTCGAAACCGTTCCTCAGCAGTATTGAATTCATTTTCCTTCTGCTTCATCTGTTTGACAAACTGATTTTTTTCGTTATACAGTTTTTCCTTGGCAGAGAGGTAAGCTTCTCTTTCCATTTTCTCCTGCTTCTTGCGCGCTTCCTGCAACAACTCTTCAGCTCTCTGTTCAGCCTGAATAATTTTACGTCTCTTTGTTACATGATAAAGCAAGACTCCAATAATTACACCAAGGATAAATCCGGAAATTATTATAAGAATATTCATTGTGTTCTCCATTTGAATCAAAACGCTTTTAAAATATTAATCACCTAATATAAACTGTTAAAGATTGCAAAATAAAGTGATTTTTTGGATAAGTCTACAGCAGTAAAAATCCTAATCAAGAAAATTCTAAGCTAAAATAAAATCCGGTAGATAATTCTCTCAATAACAATCAGTGATAATCTGTGAAAATCTCTTTACTCACAAAAGAATTTCACTCATTAAAATTCGATCAAACAGTTTAGCGAAATTTTAAGTTATTATTGGCTGAGGAGAAAACCAGTCCGGTTAATCCTGAGGAAAAATAATTTGAGTTACGGTACAACTATTTTCTGGTCATTACCAGGCAATGACGGGCAGAGGCCACATACAAAACCGTATTCTTATCCATCCGCGGGTTCCAGGAGGCTATATCAAGGGGAACAATATTAAAATTTCTTACATCGATGACATCAAAGATTTTATGAGAGCTGTCGTAAAAATAAATTTTTTGACCTTTCGGATCGGCCACCAGCAGTTGCCCCTGGGGAGAAATATAGATCCCTCTGGGTTCGACAAAATCCGGATGAACAATTTCCCGGAGATAATTGCCCAGGAAATCAAACACCTGAATTGATTTGTTGAGCGGATCAGATACATATATTTCATTTTTGCTTCCCAGCGCCAGCTGATAGGGACCTAATAATTGCCCAAGATTTTCTGAAGCTTTCCCGAAGGCGGCCAGTGGTTGATTAAATCGGTCAAATTTCACAATTCGCTTATTTAAATCTTCCAGGATAAAGAGGTCATATTGACCATTCACCGCAACACTCAGCGGCATTTCGAAATAAAAAGGACTCTCGAAATCAGGAATAAAATCATTCAGAAAATTCAGATTAGAATCATACCGGATTATGCGATTATTATTAAAATCAGCCACAAAAATGTTCAGGGTGAGATGGGCATCCACATCTCGGGGATCATTAAACTGTTCAGGACCTTTGCCAAAGCCACCAGTTTCTTTAATAAAAATGCCCGAAGAGGAATATTTCAAAAGACGGTTCCGGCCGCTGTCCAGGATGTAAAGATTACCTTCGGTGTCAAGATCAATGGCACTGATATTCTGCAGAATTCCAGAGGGTGTCTCTTGCGCATCAATCACGCGAATAATTTCCCAACTGAACTCGCTCTCCGCTTGAGGTTCCTGAGCAAAAGTATTGGAGGTTATCACCAGCCATCCCAATATCATAACGCCGGCCTGAATTTTCGATATAGAAGTTTTCATTTCTTGACTCCTTTTTCCGGCAACAGACTTATTTCAGTTTTAGTAATTCGGAAATATTTTTCATCGGCTGAACCTGGAAATCTTTGCTTTTAGGCATTTTCAGATTTTCCCAGGCAGGGATGTAGACTGAATGAAATCCCAATCGCACGGCTTCTTCCACTCTTTTTTCGAGCTGCGAAACACTCCGTACCTGCCCATTTAAGCCGATTTCACCGATATAAACAGCCTGATTATTTAACGGCTGATTCAGGTAACTTGAGTAGATGGCAGCAGATATTCCCAAATCAATGGCCGGATCATCAATCCTCAGCCCACCGGCAATTTTTACAAAAACGTCATAATAAGAAAAATTTAATCCACAGTGTTTTTCAAAAATTGCCAGCAGCAACGCCAGTTTTCGCTGGTCAAAACCGCTGACCGTTCGTTGCGGCACCCCATAGTTCGACCGTGCCACCAGAGCCTGAATTTCTGCCAGAATAGGACGTGACCCCTGAAAGCTGCATACCACACTGGATCCCACCCGATTGGAAGATTGATCACTGATAAATAAATGCGATGGATTAGGTACCTCTTTGAGCCCATCCTTTTCCATCAAAAACAGACCAATTTCCTGGGCTGGACCAAAACGGTTTTTCAAAGACCGCAGGATCCGATATTGATTGAATGAATCACCCTCAAAATAAATGACCACATCCACCATATGCTCAAGCAATTTAGGTCCGGCAATATTACCTTCTTTCGTTATATGGCCGACCAGAAAAAGCGACCATCCTTTTTCTTTCGCTTCCCGGAACAATTGCGAGGAACATTCCCGGATCTGGCTGACATTTCCCGGTGCACCGGCAATATTTGGGGAATAAATAGCCTGGATGGAATCCACTACCACTACCTGTGGATTGACCTGATTAATGTGATAGAGAATATTCTCCAGTTCTGTTTCAATTAAAACCGGAATGGTGAGTTTATCCAACTCCAGTCTTTCGGCCCGATTCTTTATTTGCCAGAAGGATTCTTCAGCGCTCACGTAGAGGACGGTTATTCCTTTCCTGACCAGAGCACCAGCGATCTGTAATAACAGAGTAGACTTGCCAATTCCGGGATCTCCGGCCACTAAATTAACTGAAGAATGAAAAATCCCGCCTCCCAACACCCGGTCGAATTCACGGTTTCCAGAAACAAGGCGGGATTGAGGTGCTGTTTGATTTTCCGATATAAGCTGGGGGGCTTTCAGGGAAGACTTCTGTGCTTTAGATGCTCTCGGCCGTATTTCACTCTCTTCCAGACTGTTCCATTGTCCACACTCGGGACATTTTCCAGTCCATTTTGGACTTTCATAACCACACTGGTTGCAACTAAAGATGGACTTTGGTTTTGCCATGGAAAACACCATTCACTTTCCGGATTTGGAAATATACAAGCGATCAGGTCGTGGAACAAAACCATAATTTGAATGGGGTCAAACCAAAATGGACCGATAGAAAAAGGATGGAGGTTGTCACCTGACTCTTAAAAAAAACGGCCTGTCCCCAGGACAGGCCGACGAATAAGAAATTGTCATCAAGGAATTAAAAATTCAAACCCAGTGACCAATAATAGATAGGATCATAATTCCTTTCAAAATCGTAGGGCCAGGCCACATCAAACCGTATCAGGAAACCCAGAAAATATATTCGGGCCCCGAAACCATATCCGCTGATGAGATCATGGAATTTGCCGCGGGAAACCCCCTGGAAATTCGCCAGGCTCCACCAACGGTCATCTTCCTGATCCCAGGCTGCTCCAATATCATAAAAAGCTACACCGCTGACATTGAACAGGCTGATCGGCGGAAAACCTAACTGCAGGTATTGAACCAGAGGAAAGCGGAATTCGGTATTCACCAGGAAGAAGCGGTTCCCGGTCTTTTCATAATAGTAGGCACCACGGAGAGGAGTGATAAATTCCGAGAAAAACACATCCTCAATATCACTGATGCGTCTTCCGGCCCGGTATTTCTGATTGATCCAGTTATCCATTCCGCCCAGGAAAAACTGCTGGGCATCTTCACCAAAACTGGCTCCAAAGGTAGTTCGGAAG
>MESS01000143.1:78319-78482 GCA_001771055.1 Caldithrix sp. RBG_13_44_9 | reverse complement strand
CGGACTGAGCATGAAATATCGGCGGTAGTCAACGCTGAAAGTTCGGAAATCCAAATTCACATCGCTCAGTTTGGGGCTGAAACGCATGGCAATATTATAGCGGGAACCACTGACCGGTGAGTATACTCCCCAGCGGAATCCCCATAAAACATTGTCATGAACA
>MESS01000143.1:70615-78298 GCA_001771055.1 Caldithrix sp. RBG_13_44_9 | reverse complement strand
GCACTAATCTTTTCAGTAGGAATAACAAAATCCAGATATTCCAAATTGACATTATACCACAGGAACATTAAATCCACCCGATCAAATCTATTGAGCGGATAGGAAGCCAGAAAATTCAAACCATAATTACGGTAGCGCAAAATTGAATATCCGTCGGAGAGAAGATAGACTACATGAAATCCGCCAAAACCAAAATTTATCCTTCTTTTCAGATAGTAATACATCAGGGCAAAATTGCTGTTGCGCAAATCAGCCCAAAGAGAGGCATTCAGGTAAATCTGGTGATCACCCAGCAGATCACTGAATGCAAAAGCGGTATATCCCTGGAAACCAAAAAAAGTATTATATCCGGCAGTACCGGTTACAATGTCAGGCGAAAATTTGATTTTATATTTCCTTGAACGGTAATTGCCGAATTCATCCTTGATCTTAATATCAGGAATTTCAATTTCCTTAGGAGTTTTCCGTTCCTGGGCGGGGCGATAACTGCCAAAAACATAACGACTATAATCGGCAGGTTGTTCACCCTTCAATTCCTGCGGCTCTTCTTCCGCTTTCTGTTCCTCTTCTTTTTCAGCAGGTTCCCAGTTACGGGCATAAATTGGCAGTTTTCCACTCCTCATTTCCCGGGCAAACTGGGTAAGTTCCAGATTTTGAGGTTTCAATTCCAGGGGATTATTAATCAGGTAAATATCAAAGCCCCCCTGGTAAAAGGTGGAATAGACTAATTTATTGGCCTCCTTATCCCAGCCAATTTGCAATATACCTGATTGAATATTGGTAATCGGGTAATATTCACCAGTCTGTAGATCTTGCAGGTAGACATTGAAGATTCCACTCTCATCGGAAGTAAACGCAATTTTCTTACCATCGGGTGTGAAAATGGGGAAGGCTTCTTCCCAGGGAGTATTGGTATAACGAATAATTTCGCCAGTTTGCAGGTCGGCCAGATAAATATCCCGGAATTCATAATCATAATCATACATTTTGAAATCTGGCGGCAAATCTGCGTCTGAGAGGTAATCCCCGCGATCGGAAACAAAAGCCAGATATCGGCCGTCCGGCGACCAGGATGGTTGATCATCCGTAAAAATATCACTAGTGACAGGAGTGACCAGTTTGGTTCTTAAATTAAAAACAAAGATATCGCTCTTTTCGTCCAGATTCCCAACAAAGGCGATCTTTTCACCATCCGGCGACCAGGAGGCAGTGAAGGCACCATCTAATTCCATGATATATTTTTCGACTCTATTACTTTTAATATCAACAATGTAGATGGCATCCCATTGCCCGGCTTTGGCGGTGAAGGCTAATTTTTTGCCATCCGGAGAAAAAGTCATCCCTGGTCGTAGAAAATGGAGTTCCTCAAAACTTTCGGACTGTTCTCCATTAACCAAAATTTTTATCTCTTTACCATCAATAGCGGACATTAAATAAATATTCTGATAGCCGGAACGATCAGATATATAAGCCACTTTATCGCCTTGCGTAGTAATAACCGGGCTTACATTAAGAAAATTATTTAATTTTTTGTGATTGGTCAGTTGTTGACTGAATTCCTTAGGAATTAAGCGATTGGTAATCTCCGGAGCACAATTTTTTTGCAGAAAACGATGCCACTTCTCGGTTAATGCCTCATTATCCAAACCGATGCCGGAAACAAGTACCTGCTGAAAACTCACATGCCCGCGGGCTTTAAGTAAAATTTCACCGATTTTTTCCCGCCCATAAGACTCAGCAATAAATCGAAATACCGAATTGCCTCCCTGATAAGCCATATAATATTCCAAATACTGAATGGGAGGAATGTAATTGGAAAGCACGGCATCACGGACAATCATATCGGTATTGGTATTCCAGCCGCTGGATTGAAATTCCGCCAAACCTTCAGAAACCCACAAGGGTACTGGAATCACTTCTCCCATCAGCAGAGACTGAACAGAACCACCGTAAAGCAGATCATTCATTACTCCATGAACCAATTCATGATGAATCACGTGCCTGAATTGCTCATAAGATCCTTCAAAGGGAACAACAATCCGGTTTTTATAAAGCTCAGTAACTCCGCCAATCCCCTCTTCGAGATAACTGAGAACCACATTGGTCTGCTGCCAGTCATTATGCGATTTGTAGATAACCAGGACCAGCCGCTCTTTTATCTCGTAGGAAAAGTCGCGCTTTAGCTGTTCATAGGCCTCCTCAGCTACCTCGGCGGTAAATTCTGCCAGCTTCTCTCCTCCCGGATAATAGAAGACATCAAAATGTTTGCTCTGGATGTAATGCCAGTTGAAATTTTTATACTGAATTTTATTTTTCCCGAATTGGGAATACAAAGGAATACTGAGGACAAGGATTAAGAATATTATTAAAAAAAATCTGACGATTTTCATCGTTGGTACACCCTCACCATTTTCATCAACATTTTCATGGAAAATTTTAATAAAATTTAACCTTAAAATCCATTATTTATCAAAAAATCCTGTTTCCGTGAAATTACTTTCTATATACCTGAGTGAGCTGGCGAATGTTCCAGTCCCGGAAAATTTTTTTCATTTAAAATTTTACAAAACTTATTCGATACTATAGAATTTTATCGCAACGCCAAACTTTTTGAAACCAACTGGACGTTATCAGTAATCAGAGCAAATACTGGTTGTGAAGATAGTGCCAGAATATCATTTTCCTGATTGACGGTCCAAAAACAGAGTGGTTTGGTAAGGTCAATCATCTTGGAGATCTCAGGAAATAAAGTGATGCCTGGATGCAGAAAATCAACAAACTTGTGCTCACACAGCCAGCGGATATAGGCATTCCAGTTATCAAATAAATAAGCGCAATGAACCTGGTCGTGATATTCCCGCCATTGCCAGAGAAAACTGATATCAAAGCTGGAAAGCCATATTTGCTCCCAGAGATCATACTCCCGCAGAAGTGAATACAGCCGGCAAATCAATTTTCTATATGAACCAAATTTCTGTTTGATTTCCACATTATAGAATAATTGTTTCCCGAACATTGCAAATACCTGCTGCAATAATGGAATTCTTACCTGATCACCATCGTCTAATCCTTTAAATCTAACCTGCTGCAGTTGCATTGATGAGCAACGGTCAATGTTCTGATTCAGCCCAGTCAGACGTGATAAGCTCCGGTCATGGAAAACAGCTAGTTCACCATCCAGGGTTGACCAGATATCCAATTCAATTCCCTGGGCTCCTAATTGCTGAGCTTCTGCAAAGGCCGGAAGAGTATTTTCAGGGTACTGGTTCACTAACTGTGAACCGCGATGCGCAATGATCAGAGGTTTCTTAAGACTTTGATAAACCTTAAAATATAAGCTCATTGATTCTGCTGCGAGAGTACTGTTTCATACAGATTCAGATATTGGGGAATGATTTTATCGACATGGAAATTTGCAAAAGCATATTCCCGGCTGGATCTGGATAATTTCTCTCTGAATCCAGGACTCTGGACAATTTGTAACACCAATTGCGACATCCGGTTAATATCTCCCACCTCCGCTGTGTAACCGGAAATGCCGTCTTTCACTAATTCCTTCAATCCCCCGGCATTACTGCTTACGCAAGGTACACCACAGGCCATTGCCTCCAAAGCGGCTAATCCAAAACTTTCTAAATTACTGGGCATGATAAATACATCCGACGCCGAGAGTAAAAGATAAACATTATCCTGCTTACCGAGGAAATGGACATGCTCTGAAATGTTTAACTCGCGGGCCCGGGCTTCCGCTTTGGAACGTTCGGGTCCATCCCCGATCATCATCACTTTCACTGGTATCTTTTGCAGCACCCGGAAAGCGATTTCAACCACATCTTCCACTCTTTTCACCGGCCGGAAATTGGACAGATGGCTTAGTATAATTTCACCATGGGGGGCAATTTTATGCCGGATCGAGTCACATTTCTTTTTCTGATCCGATTGCTCTTCAATGAAATTATAGATAACATCGATGGGCTTTTTGATTCCAAAAATTTCAATTGTTTTTTCCCGTAAATATTCAGATACCGCCGTGATGCCATCACTCTGCTCAATGCTGAAACGGGTTACTTCCATGAAGGACGGGTCTTTACCCACCAGGGTAATATCGGTACCATGCAGAGTAGTAATCACTTTCAGCGGATGATCATTTTTCAGGATTTCCCTGGCCAGATAAGCTGAGGTAGCATGGGGTATGGCATAATGGGCATGAATGAGATCAAGGTTCTGATACCGGGCAATTTCCGCCAGTTTGCTGGCTAAGGCTAAAGAATAGGGTGGATATTCAAACAGGGGATACTCCAAAACCTTTACTTCATGATAAAAAACATTATCATAATATTCATTCAGGCGGGAGGGGACTGCATAAGCCACAAAATGGATCTCATGTCCTAACTTTGCCAGATTTATACCCAATTCGGTGGCCACTACTCCGCTGCCACCGTAGGTGGGATAGCATACCATTCCAATTTTCATCGTATTATGTGATAGGATTAGGATTATTGGTTGGATGATTTATATGATTGAATTCTACCACCCGGTTTCTACCACTGGCTTTGGCGAAATACAATGCTCGATCTGCAGCCACAATGGCATCTTCCATATCGGTAGCATTATCCGGATAGACCGCAATTCCGATGCTGATGGTGAGCACACCTCCTGGTTGGATTTCTTCACTGGGAAAACGATGTTTTTCCACTTTCACCCTGATTCTTTCGGCCAGCTTGGCAGCTCCCTCGAGTTCGGTAGCAGGCAGAATCACGGCAAATTCTTCTCCCCCATAGCGGGCAACAATATCATTGTCCCGGACCGAAGATTTGAGCAGAGTACTTAGCTGCCGCAGCACTTCGTCGCCAGCCGGATGACCCAGCGCATCATTATAGTTTTTAAAATAATCCACATCTAAGATCAGCAGAGACAAGGACGACTCATTTCGTTTTGCCCGGGCAATCTCTTCCCGCAACCGCATGGTAAAAAAGCGATAATTGTGCAGTCCGGTCATCTCATCAGTATACGATAGTGCTTTAATCTGCTCAAAATTCTGAGAATTATGCAAGGCTACCGAAAGCATATTAGTCAAGATACCCAGCATCTCCAGAACATCAGGAGGGTATTCCTGATTGGACACACTTGCGCCCAGACATAAAATTCCAATGATTTCTTCTTCCTGGAATAGTGGGGCCAGGGCTTTGATTTCCAATTCCTGCAGCACAGGCATCATATTCTCAAATTCATAAACCACATCCTTGACCTGAAAAGGCTTTTTTATAAATTCCAGGTAACGGATAAGGCGGTCATCCCGGCGGATGCTGAAATCAGCAATCTTATCGCCTAAAAAACCCCGGGAATGCTTGATAACGAAAGTATCATGATCATCAGGATCAACTTGCAGCAGCATCACACTTTTAGAAGTAAAGATACCCAGAGCATTTAACAGGGCAGTATTGATCAATTTATCTTCTTCGGTATGTCCCATCACCTTAAAGCTGATCTCGAAAATATTGTGAAGATCATATACTTTTTTCTTCAATTCTTTGTTGGTTTCGGTCAACACATGGTTCAAATGATTAATTTGCAGGTTAGCCTCATTCAATTGATTGGTTTTGGAGAGAATCGAATCCTGCAAGGATTTCAATCGCAACATGTTCATAATCCGGGCATATAACTCGGTGAATTCAAACGGCTTGCTGATGTAATCATCAGCACCGGCCTCCAGTGCTTCCACCAGGTCTTTTGGCTCATTTCGGGCAGTAACCACAATAATGGGTAAATAGGATTTTAAGTTAACCTGCCGGATCTGCCGGATGAGTGTTAATCCATCAACATTGGGCATCATAATATCCATCAACACCAGTTGTGGAAGATTCACTTCAATAGCGTGGATAGCCTCTTCGCTTTTCAGACAAGGAATTACATCGAAATTTTTCCGTTTGAGTTGGGATTCCATCATCTTCTGGAAAGCGGGTTCATCATCCACAATTAAAATCTTCTGAGAGTTCACGCGGGGAATATTTTTGTCCATGCCAACCTTGAGTGATGATTGAGGTATCTGAGAATTTTCTTTAAATATACATTATATTTTAGTAAATTTTCAGCTAATTTTTTATGAGATAAATCAAAAAATCGGTTTTCTAAATGCAAAAATATAATGCGAAAAGATTTAAGAGCAAAAATATTTTAATTATTCAGGTATCGCTGATGATATACTTCTGTTCATTTCTGCTGGTAAAATGCGATAAAAAATCTACTGAACCGCCGGTAATCAGTTATCCTGATTCTAATTTAAGTTTTATTCAGCATATACATCCTATTTTTATTGAGAACTGTGCCTTCAGCGGATGTCACGAGAGTATCGGACCAGCTAACGGACTGGATCTGGAAACATTGACTCCATCATTCAACAGTGTTAATGGACCCGTTATCATTCCCTTTGATGCTAATTCCAGTCGGCTCTACCGGGTCCTGCTCTCGGATTTTGCCGGGATCTCCCGCATGCCTAAAAACCGGGCTATGCTGCCTGATGCTCAGATAAAAGCCATTCAGACCTGGATAGAAGAAGGCGCCAGCATTAATCGATAAAGCAGGAGAACTAATTGATAAAAAAAATTGAGCCAAGAATCTATAAAGGTACCCGTGATTTTTTACCGGAACAGATGATCAAGCGGCAATACCTGATTGACATCATCAAAGAAGTTTTCGAAAAATATGGTTTCGAACCCCTAGAAACTCCTACCCTGGAACTGTGGGAAACGCTGGCCGGGAAATATGGTGAAGAGGGGGATCGTTTAACCTACCGGTTTATTGACCGTGGAGATAGAGAGGTAGGCCTGCGTTATGATCTCACTGTACCTCTGTCCCGGGTAATTGCCATGTATCCTAATATCCCAAAGCCATTTAAAAGATATCAGATCCAACCAGTATGGCGGGCCGATAAACCCCAGAAGGGCCGGTTCCGGGAATTTTACCAGTGTGATATCGATGTGGTCGGCAGTTCTTCTATGCTGGCAGAAGCGGAAATTTTGGCTGCCATCTATGAAATTCTGATCAGGATCGGATTCAATAACTTCAGCATTCGCCTGAACAGCCGCAAAATATTGAGCGGAATATCAGAGATATCCGGTATTAAAAACGAACAAGAAGCCGCAGTTGCCCGGGCGATCGATAAATTAGACAAAATCGGCCAGGAGGGGGTGCAGGAGGAACTTCAGCGAACCGGAATTGATTTATCGAGCTCAGAAAAAATATTACAAACTCTGAAAATATCCGGAAGCAACCAGGATAAATTACGAGAAACTGCCCGCCTGCTGCAGAAAAGTGAGGTCGGTTCCCGGGGAATTCAGGAACTGACCGAATTGTTGGAGTATCTGTCCGGTTATCAAATTCCAGAACAATTTTTAATGTTCGATCTGTTCCTGGCAAGGGGGTTGGATTATTATACCGGACCGATCTTTGAGACGGTGGTTGAAAAACCCGGGATTGGAAGTATTACCGGTGGCGGAAGATATGATAAACTCATCGGATTATTCACCGGAACCGATCAGCCAGCAACCGGTTGCAGCATTGGCCTGGAAAGAATTGTAACCGTCATGGAAGAATTAGGGATGTTTCCGGCTGATATGAAAACACCGGTCAAGATCTTAGTGGCAGTTTTCGACAAACAAACCCTGCCCTACTCCATCCGGATCG
>MESS01000143.1:65301-70603 GCA_001771055.1 Caldithrix sp. RBG_13_44_9 | reverse complement strand
GGTCAGCTAACATCAACACCGAACTCTACACCGGCGATTCCAAACTAAGGGGTCAATTCGGTTTAGCAAATGATAAATCCATACCGCTGGTAATAGTAGCTGGGCCGGAAGAGATGGAAACCAATCAGGTTTCAATAAAAAACATGCAAACTGGTCAACAGAAAGAGATCAGGCTGGATGATCTGATCCCGGAAGTCAAGCGGGAATTAGCCTAAAAGAATAGAATTTTATATTTCTTTGGCCTGATCAGTAACGGTCGGTGATGGTTCAAACCCCAAGATATTAACAGTCCTTTTCAATAAAAGTTTATTTATCAATTACACTGTAATCATCATATGCGGATAAATTCAAAGAATGTATTTATTGTGCTGGTGGAGCCAAAGTCTCCGGGAAATATTGGCGCCGCAGCTCGGGCACTCAAAACAATGGGATTTCAAAATTTTATTCTGGTGAATCCCGGAGATCACCAGGCACCGGAAGCCCAGTGGATGGCACATGCCTCTGAGGAAGTATTAAAGAAGGCGGTGGTACTTCCCACCCTGAGAGAAGCGGTAGCTGATAAACATTTCGTGGTGGCAACTACCCAACGGGAACGCAGTTTTCATCTTCCCTACTATAATCCACAGGAACTGGCTGAAAAGATAATTCCCATCACTTTTAAACACCGGATTGCTCTGGTTTTCGGCAGGGAACAGACTGGTTTAACCAATGAAGAAATAAGTTTGTGTGATGCGGTGAGCACTATCCCATCCCATACTCATCATCCTTCTTTAAATTTGTCTCAGGCAGTGATGATTTATTGCTACGAGTTATTCCGGACTGTTTATGGAGAATTGCAGAAATATAACTGGAGACTCGCCACTCACCAGGAATTGGAATCTCTCTATAAGCACCTGCAGCAAAGTTTAAAAAAAGTCGGATTCATCCCTATGGACAGCTGGGAGAACTTCATTCTGCGTTTCAGCCGTTTGTTGGGAAGGGCCAATACCGAGATACGTGATGTCCAGGTATGGCACAAAATACTGGATTCGTTTGATCAATATATCGATCAAATCGAAAAAAATAAAGAAGAGCTTAATACCAGAAAGTCGAATAAAGCGACTGCAAAAGTAAAGGACCCGCAATCACCTACCGAAAAAAAATTGTGAGCTGGAAAAACTCCTGTCAGTTGAAAAAAATTCAATTAAATAAACGCTGATCCGAAGTATCAGGCTGAGGCTTCGATCAAAGCATTACCGCCAGACTTTTGAGATCTTTTCAGGGCTTTTAATACCAGATTCACCAGTTTTTCATCCTGGAGATAAGATTTATCCGGCAGAATGCTGGCATAAGCCATACTGACGGTAATTTTATATAGCTCATTCTGCTGAGGATCTCTGAATTCAAAATCAGTAATTAGTTTCTTGATCTTTTCTGCCACCATTTTGGATTGCGGTAAACCGGTATAAGGCAGCACCACTGCGAATTCATCACCTCCGAAACGGGCAAAAATGTCGGATTGTCTGATGTTTTTCTTGATAAGTTCTGATATTTGCTTTAATAACTCATTACCAATATTGTATCCGTTCTCCCGGTTGAAGGTCCGGAAATTATCAAGATCAAATAAAATCAGGGTGATGGGATATTCATAACGGCAGGCCTCACCAATTTTTTGGCCCAGAAATTCTTGAAAGTAGGTATGATTATAAAGACCGGTGGTGATATCTCTGATATAATGCCGTTCGATCTGCATTTTAAGCTGGTGAATCTCTTTAGATTGATGAAACATTTTCCGCTGTGCTTTGAAAGCCTCATTCATCAGATCATGATAAGAAAGTAATTTCTTATCGAAAAAATCCAGATGATCTTTTAAGACTTCCAGAATGGTCAGATCGGCGAATTCGGGAAAACCGGCATAAACGGCCTGTTTGGGTAAAAAGCGGATAACCTCAATTAAAAGTTCCTGAAACTGCCTGGCATCTAAATTGAACAATAATTGGAATAAATTTTCGATGTCACAATAGTGGAAATGACTTTCGGAGTTGAGGACATACTCAGCAATATAGCGGGAAAAAAGGATGATTTTTTCCAATATCATCTCATCTTTTTCCGAGGTATTTTTTCGCAATGGCAATGTGAAAGACTCCGGAAATCCCCAACGCTGTAAGATCCAGGCGCTTAGATCCCCAGGATAGGCACCAAGGATTTTTTCCTGCTCTGCTGGCTTTACCCGCTGATGTATATCCAGTTTTACCAAAGCTTCAAAAAGTTTCGGGAAACTGCGGGACAGAGGCAGCAGATAGATATCTTTTAGAAAAACTAAGGTAAAAGCATCTGCGGTATTTTCCAGTGCCAGCATTTTAGCCAGAGATTGAGAGATACTGGCAGAAACATATGCTTCTTTTTTCCAGTAATCGAAATTAATCGGATCATTCAATTGAGTGAATTTGCCCTCCTGAAACCAGGAGAGAATCGACAGGTTTCGCAAAACACCCAAATTTACGGTTTTTAAAAGATCCTCAGGAGTGGAACACTTAGCAGGATATAGAAATGGAGCTGCATCCAGAATGGGTATGAATTGATCAAATCTGGAGGAGATAAATGGGATTAATCGATCTGTGAGCTGGCCATCGGTCGCCGGGTGGAAATTCAGGGAGAGAATCTGTCGAAAATAATCCGGCGGGAGTAATAACTCCGGATTTTTTTCCCATGTTTCTAAGATCTGTTCTTCATTCATAAATTGAGATCCCTAAAAAAGAATGAGAGCGTTGCAAATTAGATAGTTCGTATCTAATTTTTCACAAACGCTCTCACTCGCGCCGTTTCACAAATTACATTAAATACAAATTACATGCCTGAATCAGAGATTAAATTTGAATTTTTATAATTCTATATATTATAAATAGATAGAGGAAGGTAACAGGTGGGAAAAATTTTTCGACAAAACCAAATTGCCGGGTTTTTCGACAGTCGGGTGTTTAAAAACCAGCCAAAATCGTTATAAAACATTAATTCACAGAAGGAAATGCTGGCTGCTAAATCATTCCGATTGATATTCGAAGGTCGTTCCTTCCGGTTTGTCTACCAACGTAATACCCACCTTACCCAGGTCGGAGCGAACCTGGTCAGCCAGCTGATACTGTTTATGGTCTCGTAATTTTTTACGGATATCGATCACTACCTGAACAATTTTCTCGATATCTCCTTTTCGTCCCGCTTCAGCAGATGCCAGCAGATCTTCCGGAATTAATCCCAAAACCTGGCCAGCGGTATCCCGTAAAAGCTGATCAATAGTCTGTAAAAAAGGCTGGTGGAGAGACAGGCCAGAATTAAGATAGCTATTTACCTCACCGGATAGTTCGAATAGAACTGCCAGGGCCCGGGGAGTATTAAAATCATCATCCATCATCTCTTCGAACTGTTTTCTGAATCCGGAAGGGTCAAATGGGGAATGGAAGTTTTTAATCTGTCCTGCCGGATCAATTTTTTTCTTAACATTTTTTATGGTCAGCAACAGTTTGTCCAGTCCAACCCGGGCAGCCTGGAGTGCCTCGTTACTGAAATCCAGCCGGCTGCGATAATGGCTGCTGAAAATAAAGTACCGTAAAGTTGGAGTGTTAAATTGCTGCAGAGCATCTTTGATGGTAATAAAATTACCAGTGGATTTGCTCATTTTGCTTCCATTGACTGTTACCATATTGTTATGCAGCCAGTAACGGACAAAGGGTTTACCGCTGGCAGCTTCAGATTGGGCAATTTCGCACTCATGATGGGGAAAAATATTATCCAGTCCGCCGCCATGGATATCAAAAGTCTCCCCCAGGTATTTCATGGACATGGCTGAACATTCAATGTGCCAGCCAGGATATCCTTCTCCCCAGGGACTATTCCAGCGCATGAGATGCTGCGGCTCGGCTTTTTTCCATAAGGCAAAATCAGCCGGATGACGTTTTTCCGGATTTATTTCGACCCTAGCGCCGGCATCCAATTCTTCCACCTTGCGTCCGCTTAATTTTCCGTAGCCGGCAAAACGGGAGACATCATAATAAATGTTACCATTCACTTCATAGGCATACCCTTTGACCAGTAATCTTTGAATCAGATCAATCTGTTCGACAATGTGTCCGGTGGCCCTGGGAAAAATATTGGCCCGCAATACACCTAATTTTTGCATATC
The DNA here is from genome assembly GCA_001771055.1 of Caldithrix sp. RBG_13_44_9. Taxonomy (GTDB): domain Bacteria; phylum Calditrichota; class Calditrichia; order RBG-13-44-9; family RBG-13-44-9; genus RQOF01. The sequence continues at coordinate 66,447 of MESS01000143.1, read as the reverse complement.
ATCAAAATAACTCCAGGCAAAATATTCAGCGATTTCCATAGGATCCAATTTTTCTTCCCGGGCTTTCTTCAGAATCTTATCCTCTCCTTCATCGGCATCATCAGTAAGATGACCAACATCGGTGATATTCTGCACATATTTTACTTTATATCCCCGGTACCGGAAATAGCGGACAATCATGTCGAAACTGAGGTAGCTCTTGGCATGCCCAATATGGGCGTGAGAATATACCGTTGGACCGCAGACATAAATATGAACTCTTCCAGGAACCAAAGGTACAAATTCTTCTTTCTTACGGGTCAGGCTATTGTAAAGAACGATGGGCATTTTGTTTTTTCCTTGATTCGAAATCCTGATCAGAATAATGAATTAGCACTTTTAACTCTTTAAAGATAATTAATTTTAGGAAAAGATGAGGAGGAATTTTATATTTTTATAAATTTTTCTACTGACAGAATTAATGCCAGAGATATAGTATATTAAAAGAAAAAGTAGCGTTAAAATCTTACCTCTGAAATAATTATTTATGATCCGTTATTCTGACATTACTATCAACGACCGTAATCCTATAAAGAGAAAATTACAGCGTACCAGACTCCGGCACAGTCTAAAAATTCTGGAATCTTTATCAACTGATACAGTGGTGAAAATCCTCGATTTTGGAGCCGGAGATGCCACTTTAGCCAAATATGTATCCGAGATTTTACCGCAAGCCAAAATATTTTGCTATGAACCCAGTCCCGATTTATTGGAGCAGGCGAAGGAAAACCCTTTACTTCCACCCGAAATCCGAATCACCGGAAATTTATCGGACCTGCCTGCCCGGCAGTTTGATTATATATTTTGTCTGGAAGTGTTAGAGCATTTACCAGAGAATTTAATTCCGCACACTCTGGAACAGATCAGGCTGCTTCTACACGCCAACGGGGCCTTGGTATTCAGCGTTCCCAATGAGATATATCTGGCTGCATTAATGAAAGGACTATTTCGCTTGACCCGTCGCTGGGGGGACATCGATGCACGGCCACTGAATATTCTCAAGGCCACCCTCGGCCATTCCATTACTCCCCGGCCGGTAAGCGAGATATCAAAAGGAGTACCCTATATTTTCCGGCATATTGGATTTGATTACCGTAGGCTGCAAAA
>MESS01000143.1:64531-65274 GCA_001771055.1 Caldithrix sp. RBG_13_44_9 | reverse complement strand
ATCAGTGTATGGTAGTCCGCTGCCCTCCCTCCCGCTATTTTTCAATTTTGAAATTTACTGGCACTGCCAGCTAAAAAAAATTCCAGATAAATGACCGTTAGTCATCAGAACTATACCCGAATGGAGAATTATGTGATGAGAGCCGGGAGTTAGCCCCTCATATAATAATCTGATCATCACAGAATATTTAAGCGCTTGACATATTTGCTAAAATATCCTAAATTTTTTCGATCTTCGGGGCAAGGTGACCCTTTAAAACAGGGGAATTCCTGACCGGCGGTAAAGCCCGCGAGGGTGTGCAGGTAGTAGAATGTTTACTCGAGAATTAAAAAACAGCTTGAAGTGACAAATTTATTTACCGCACACCCAGAACCGGTGAAATTCCGGTGCCGACGGTAAAGTCCGGATGGAAGAAGATTCGAGACGATTGTGTTTATTTTATGCCCTGAAGATCTTGTTCAGGGTTTTTTTATTTTCTTAATTCAGGCTTAAGGAGAATGGTGTGGATGATACGTTTTACATGCGGAAAGTGTTGGAGCTGGCCAGAAAGGGAAGCGGATATACCTCACCCAATCCTCTAGTAGGCACGATTATAGTAAAAAATGATCGAATCATCGCCGAGGGCTATCATCAGCACTATGGAGAAAAACATGCCGAGATCATGGCGATTGACACTGCCTCAGAACCGGTAGCAACTGCCACTTTATATTGCAATTTAGAACCCTGCATCAATGCAATTCCCC
>MESS01000143.1:61632-64491 GCA_001771055.1 Caldithrix sp. RBG_13_44_9 | reverse complement strand
GAAGATCAAACGGGTGGTGATTGCCACTACCGATCCCAATCCTTATGTTGATGGTAAAGGTATTGCTTTACTACGAAAGCATCACATACAGGTTGATATTGGGACTCTCAAAGATGAAGCCATCCAACTCAATGAAAAATATTTTATTTTTATAAAAAGTAACCGGCCATTTATCCATTTGAAAATTGCCCAGTCTCTGGATGGACGCATTGCCACCCAGCATGGTAATTCCAAATGGATTACCAATCAGAATGCTCTCCGGAGAGTTCATCAATGGCGCAGTGAGTATGATGCTGTTCTTGTAGGCATAAATACCGTTTTAAAAGATAATCCCTCTCTGAATGTCAGGCTGGTAGAAGGGAGAAATCCTTATCGGATTTTACTGGATGACCATCTGCAAATTCCGCTTGATTCCCATCTGGTGACCGATAACGAAAGTCATAAAACTATCATTTTTACTTCCAAATCGGAGAAAGATGCTGATGCCCGTAAGCTGTCCAAACTTGGTATAAAAGTTTTTCAAACAGCAAATGATCAACAAAAATTTGTGGATCTGACAAAAGTTCTTAAACAGCTGACTGATCTAAAAATATCATCAATACTGGTAGAGGGCGGAGGAGAAATTTTCACCAGCTTTATCAGGCAAAAATTATTCGATAAAGTTACCTTCTTCATCGCTCCCATGATGATCGGTACCGGGGTCCAGAGTGTGGGCGACCTGGGAATTGAGTCGCTGGTCGATGCGGTAAAATTAAAAAATGTCAAGATCGAAATTTTAGACCAGCAGGCTATTATTGAAGGTTACCGGGACTACGATTCCATATTCGCTTGAGAACAGGGACTCTATGTTTACTGGAATTATCGAAGAGATCGGAGTAGTAGCGCAGCTTAAAAAGCTGACCGATGGCAGGGAAATTACCATTTCCACCCATGAGATCCTATCCAAATTGAGGGTACGGGATTCGGTTTCTATCGATGGGGCCTGTCTGACAGTAGTGAGAAAAGATTCGCAGAACATTACGGTACAGGCGGTGGGAGAAACCTTAAATAAAACCACCTTGGGTCAGTACACCATTGGCCGCAAGGTCAATTTAGAGAGTTCACTCACCTTACAGTCTCCATTGGGTGGACATCTGGTATTAGGTCATGTGAATGGGATGGCAGCTATCCGTAGCTGGGAAAAGCGAGGAGAAAATTTTTATCTGGAAATCACCCTTACGGAAGATTTCCTGAGATACTGTATTGCTGAAGGATCTATTGCGGTGGACGGGATCAGCTTAACCATAGCCCGGCTGGAATCCGCAGGAATAGGAATCAGCATCATCCCTTACACGGTTGAACATACCACTCTGAAGGAAAAGAAAACGGGAGATTTGGTAAATATTGAGACCGATGTCATCCCCCGTTACCTGGAAAAGTTATTACCGCAGGTAAATCCCGGATCCTTGACGATAGATAAATTAAAAAAATGGGGTTATGAATAAACAGGAGAAGTGTTTAATGGTAAAATCCGTCTTCTCAGATATTGAAGCGGCACTGGAAGATCTTCAGCAGGGAAAGATTTTAATTGTGGTAGATGATGAAGACCGAGAGAATGAAGGTGATTTCATCATGGCCGCCGAAAAAGTGACTACCGAGGCCATCAATTTCATGACCAAATTTGGGCGGGGAATTGTCTGTTTAGCCCTCACCGAAAAACGTGCCGAAGAATTAGAATTAGAGTACATGGTCAATTATAATACCGCTCTGCACGGCACAGCCTTTACAGTTACCATTGATGCCTGCAGCGGAACCACCACCGGAGTTTCGGCCCACGATCGGGCCCTGACCATAAAAAAAGCCATTCATCCGGACACCAAACCGGCCGAGCTGGCAAGGCCCGGGCATATTTTCCCATTAATTTCAAAGCCGGGAGGAGTACTACGCCGGGCCGGTCACACCGAAGCCGTGATCGATCTCACCCAGATGGCGGGACTCAATCCATCCGGCGTTTTGTGTGAGATCCTGGATGAGGACGGCCAGATGGCCCGGGTACCAGGTCTGCAGAAAATCGCTCAGGAACATCAATTGCGGATGATTACTATTGCGGATCTTATCAAATACCGGCGAAGAAAAGAAAAACTGGTCGAACGGAAAACTGAGGTAAATCTTCCCACTACCTATGGCGATTTCAGATTGATCCTGTATGAGAATGCGTTGGATCCGCGGGATCACCATCTGGCATTGGTGAAAGGAGATATTGCCAATGACCAACCAGTGCTGGTGCGGGTGCATTCCGAATGCTTGACCGGAGACACCTTGGGGTCCATGCGCTGTGATTGCGGGGATCAGCTTCATCATGCCTTACAGCAGATCGAAAAAGAGGGGCGCGGGGCTTTGCTTTATATGCGCCAGGAAGGTCGGGGAATTGGGTTACCCAATAAAATTCTGGCCTACAAACTGCAGGATGAAGGCAAGGATACCGTAGAAGCCAACGAAATGCTGGGATTTAAAGCCGATCTTCGCGATTACGGATTGGGTGCCCAAATGCTGCTGGATCTGGGAATAAAAAAGATCAGATTGATGACCAATAATCCAAAAAAAGTGGTAGGTTTGCAGGGATATGGACTGGAAATTGTGGAAAGGGTGGCTATTCAAATGTCTTCAAATCCCAGCAATGAAGGATATCTGAAAACCAAACAGGAAAAATTAGGTCACCTTCTGTTATTTGATAAAAAACCGAATCCCTGAAACATCTTTTTTACAGGGGGAAAATCGGTACTTGAAATAAAATCACGGGCTTCTTATTTTCATAAAATGATAAGGGAGTAATATATGCCAGAGCACATTCAAGGAATTCTTACCGCGCAAAATCGGAAA
>MESS01000143.1:60732-61590 GCA_001771055.1 Caldithrix sp. RBG_13_44_9 | reverse complement strand
AAAATGCTCGATGGAGCCCTGGATTGCCTCCAACGGCACCAGGCCAGTGAAAAGGATATTAAAATTTTCTGGGTACCCGGATCTTTCGAAATTCCAACTGTCGCCCACCGGCTGGCCAAGAACCAAAAATATGATGCTATTATTTGTCTGGGAGCCGTCATCAGGGGTGCTACCCCTCATTTTGAATATATAGCTGCTGAAGTGGCGAAAGGAATCGCGCACACTTCCATGGAAACCGGGGTACCTGTTATTTTTGGAATCATCACAGCCGACACTCTGGAACAGGCCATTGAACGGGCCGGAACAAAATCCGGTAATAAAGGCTGGGATGCGGCTCTTTCAGCAATCGAGATGGCAGACCTTTTTACAAAATTACCCAAGAAATAATTCTAACTGGTTGGATCAGGAGTAGAACTTTTTTCTGAGTAATTCGTTTAGCTGAATATCAAAAATTAAGTAATCAGTGGATACGTTTCATGAATTTTAATAAATCATTTCCAATTATTCTACTGTTCATCCTCCATTTTTCTCTGTCAGCGGTCACCTTCAACTGGGAAGTGATCACCAATTCCAATAATATAAAGGATATCCTTAATAAACAGGATACTTTATATCTGGCTTCGTCGGGTGGTCTGATCATTTACCCGCTGGCTAGCAATCAATTTCAGAAAATAACTGTAGAGAATGGATTGACAGATCACCAGTTCACAGTAGCAACGTTTTCAGTGCATGGATTGTTCATTGCGGGCACTAGCAACGGGGTGGTTTCGTTTTTTGATGGAAATGGTCAGCTGGTTACTGAAGATTATAGTCTGCGGGGAGATGAGATTATTTCCTTGCAGGCAGTAGCCGATACTC
>MESS01000143.1:44082-60657 GCA_001771055.1 Caldithrix sp. RBG_13_44_9 | reverse complement strand
CAAGTATGACAGCCTTTTGGTGGGCACTAATGCCGGTCTCTCAATTTACCGTCAAAACAATTTCCAAAATTTCGGTAATTTGAGCATTAAGCATATTCTGATCCGGGAAAATCAAATTTTCATCGATAATTCCAAAACAATATATCAATTTCAAAATAGCCAGTTCAGTCCGCAGTATACTACCTCTATTAACACCATCAATGATTTTATCATTAATGATGATGGTGGGTTTTGGGTATCTTTTGCCGAGCAGGGCTTACTGAACACTCTGAGCAATCAAACCATCCGTTTCAATGGACCAGTGGACAATATCATGGGAAATATGGTATTGAACACTCGGGGAGAATTGTGGGTGACTTCAGGGATCCACGGTGATCAACGGGCAAAAGGATTTTCAGTATTATTTCCAGATGGCAGTTGGAAAAATTACCGACATTTATCCGGCTGGCGATCCACTGCCTCTACTCAGAAAATACTGGAGGATGCGACTGGCAACATGTGGATCGGATCCTGGAATGGGGGACTATTTATCATTGATCCGGAATATCAAATTTCCCATTTCAATAATTATGTTGATCCGGGAAGATTATGGATCTCTTCCCCTACCGAGAACGATACCATTGAGGTTTATCCACCCGACTCAGTGCGCCATTTTCTTTCCTACACCGTGAATTACCCAAATCTTCTGGTAGTCACAGATTTTATGCTGGATCAGGACCGGGAGACTATCTGGTTAATTACTCCATTTGTGCGCAGTGAAAAGCCGATCGTTCGCTATCATGGGACTTCTTTCGGGGAGCAAGCTTTCGACAGCACCAGCTGGGAAAAGATAGAAATAGATGACCAATTGCAGGTAGAAGGCTCTCCGGCAGCGGTCATCACCCAGGATATATTCAACGACAATTGGATCGGGACTGATCGCAGCGGCATTATCTCCATGCAATTTCAGGCTTCAGGAGATATCATCTGGTCGAAATACACTGAAACCGAGAATATTAAGAATAATTCCTGTTTTGCCATTGCCAGTGATCAGGATGGATATGTCTGGTTCGGAACGGTGGCCGGGCTTAATGCTTATTTTAATGGTAATATTTATGATTTCCGGGAAGACTATCAGCCGGTGGGATTAAAAATTAATGCGATATTTGTTGATCCAGAGAATAATAAGTGGTTTGCTACTGACCAGGGATTAAGTCTATTGCTCTCCCGGGGCTCTCCGTTCGATCCCAACAGCTGGGTTCATTTTGTGACCAAGACCAGTGAACTCACCGGCCAGAATATCTACTTTACCAATCTGCCCAGCCAGGAAATCCGCAGTGTAATGGTAGATCCCAGTACCGGGGATGTTTACTGTACTACCATGGCTGGCCTGGCCATCCTCAGGAGCAATCCCTTCACCACTCCACTGGAAAATTTGGATCAGAGCAAAGCCGGCCCCAATCCTCTGCAAATTTCAGAAGACAAGGAAAATTATGTTTATTTCCGGAATTTAACTCTAAACAGTGAAATAAAAATCCTGACATCAAATGCACGGCTGGTTCGCGTCCTGAACCTGAAAAACAGCCTGGACTTTTTTGGCAGTTTTGCCCGCTGGGACTGCCGCAACAGTGACGGCCGCCTAGTATCCAGTGGAGTTTATCTCTATTTGATCACTGATGAAGTTGGCAATTCCAAATCGGGGAAGCTGTTGATCATCCGGGAATAAATCATTGCTCTAAAGCCTGGGATGCATTATAGATTCTGGAGTTGGTTTACAACGTTTGCAAAACAAGCCTTGAATTTTCATTTTAGCTGTGTGTAAATTGATCTGCATTCAGAAAACCAGTTGGTATGCTTAAGTCAATTTTTATAAAAAATTTCGCCCTGGCTCATAACCTGCAGCTGGAATTCCAGAAAGGCCTGAATATCCTGACCGGAGAAACCGGCACCGGAAAATCGATCCTCATCGGGGCAATCTCGGCTGTATTAGGGGGACGGGTGTATAGTGAAATTGTCCGAAGCGGGGCAGACAAAGCCTTGGTCGAAGCGATTTTTGACATCCATTCTCTTTCCGAATTGAAAAATCTTCTGAAAGAAAAAGGCCTGGAGTCTAATGAAGAAATCTTCCTGCGCCGGGAAATACCGGTCAAAGGAACATCCAGGGCTTTTATTAACGACATTCCTATAACCATCAGTACCCTGGCAGAAATTGGCGACCTGCTGGTGGATATTCACGGCCAGAATGAACATCAGAGTCTGCTCAGAAAAGAAACCCATCGCTATTTTATTGACGGGCTGGGAAAACTTTCAGCAGAACTCCAAGGTGTGAATCAGGCTTATCTGGAAGTACAACGGGCCAAGGAGGCTCTGCAGAATCTAGAAATCCAGAGCAAAATGCTGGCGGAAAAGTACGAATTATACCAGTTCCAAATTCAGGAAATTAAAAAATCACAGCTGCAGAATGATGAAGATGTGCAGTTGGAAAACGAACGTAAAATCCTGATAAATGCCGAAAAAATATATGCGCTGACTACCCGGTTCCATGAAATTACGGATGGAAATAAAGAAAATAATTTATCAGAATTAATGGGCTCCGCCCAGCATCTGTTACTAGAACTGGCGGAGTTTTCACAGGAGCTAAAAACCATCAGTCAAGAATTTGCCTCCGCCAAAATCGTGATTGAAGAAGCCACACGAAGTGTAGAAGAATTTCAAAACCAACTGGAATATAATCCTAAAAGATTAGAAGAGATAGAGCAGCGTTTAGCAACCATTTCAGTTTTGAAAAAAAAATACGGCAAAACCATTCAGGATATTTTCCACTATCTGGCAACCATCGAGAAGGAATTGTTTTTGCAGGAAAATATTGATTTTGAACTGGATAAATACCGTAAAGAGTTAACTGAAAAAATTAAAATTTACGGAGAACAGGCCTTGTCCCTTTCCAGGTCACGGCAGGCAGCTGCTAAAAAACTGGAACAGCAGGTCATCAGGTTGCTGAAAGAAATTGGTATGCCCAAAATGCGATTCCGGGTTGATTTCCTCTGGCTGGAGAGTGAGCATGGAATCTTCCAGCATCAGGGAAAAACTTATCAGGGTGATGAGTGGGGAGTGGATCAGATCGAATTTTTTATTTCTCCCAATCCCGGTGAAGATTTTAAACCGCTGGCTAAAATTGCTTCCGGCGGTGAAATTTCCCGTATTATGCTGGCACTTAAAAATATTCTGGCTGAATCTGACCGGATCCCGCTGTTGATCTTCGATGAGATCGACGCCGGTGTTTCCGGGCAAATCGCCCTAGCAGTTGGAAAGAGTATTCAGAGTCTGGCTCAAACCCACCAGATTATCTGTATTACCCATCTTCCCCAAATCGCTTCCTTTGGAAAGGCTCACTATCAGGTTGAAAAATATGTAGATGATGGCCGGACATTTACCCGGGTAAATGTACTGGCCGGAGAAAACCGGGTTAAAGAAATTGCCGGCCTGATGGGCGGGAAAAAATTGAGCGAAGAGATATTACAAAGTGCCCGCCAGCTGATCAAGGAAGCTGCGGAGCAAGGGGCTGGTGATTAAAAAATAATTCAATCACCAATTTATTTTTATTAAGGCTGAGAATATAATCAGGAGAAAATTTTGGATAAATTTATTATCCAGGGCGGAAAACCGCTGAACGGGGAAATTAAGATCAGCGGATCGAAGAATGCCGCTCTCCCGTTAATGGTGGCCACGCTGTTATCACCCGGGAAATACACTCTCCATAACGTCCCCGAATTGCGGGATATCAGAACGATGGCTCATCTTTTACGAATTATCGGAGCCAAGATTGAGTTTGCCGATCATACCCTGATCATTGATACCACCCAGGCCGATTTTCCGGAAGCTCCTTATGAATTGGTCAAAACGATGAGGGCTTCAATCTATGTGTTGGGTCCCTTGCTGGCCCGCTTCAAAGCCGCGAAAGTTTCCCTGCCGGGAGGATGCGCCTGGGGTCCACGCCCGGTAGACCTTCATATTAAAGGGATGAAAAAACTTGGGGTTGAGCTGAATCTGGACGGCGGATACATTGTAGCCAACTGCCGGAAATTGAAAGGGAGCCATATTCATTTTGATGTTTCCAGTGTGGGAGCTACCGGCAATGTCATGATGGCAGCCGTACTGGCAGACGGAATGACCATTCTGGAAAATGCAGCCAGCGAACCGGAAATCATCGATCTGGGTCACTTCTTGATCCGGATGGGAGCACGCATCGAAGGCCTGGGCACCAAAACCATTCAGATTGAAGGCATGCCCGGTCTGCATCCTGCCGATTATACCATTATACCGGACCGGATAGAAACCGGTACTTTTCTCTGCGCTGCCAGAATTACCGGCGGCAAAATTACCCTGAGAAATTGTCAACCTAAACAGCTGCTGGAAGTATTAGAAAAACTCAAGGAGAGTGGGGCAGAAATGGTGATCCGGGAAAATGAAATCACTTTGAAAAGTACCACTCCCATTCAACCAGTAAATGTCACCACGGATGTCTATCCCGGATTCCCAACAGATATGCAGGCGCAATGGATCGCTCTGATGAGCCTGGCGGCAGGCAGCAGCGTGGTTACCGATTCTATTTTCACCGACCGGTTTACCCATGTACCAGAATTAAATCGATTGGGTGCCCAGATTGTACAGAAAAACAACTCCGTTTTTATACAGGGAGTAAACGAACTAAAAGGTGCGCCGGTCATGAGCACTGATCTACGGGCATCTGCCTCGCTGGTCATCGCCGCCCTGGCCGCCAAAGGCAAAAGCGAGGTTTTCCGGGTGTATCATATCGACCGCGGCTATGAAAAGATCGAGCTGAAACTACAGCAAGCAGGTGCAGAAATCAGCCGTGAAAATGCCGGGGATGTCATTTAAACGAAAATCATCCAGTGCTGAACTGTTAGCGATGAAGAACTCAAATGATTGCCTGAATCGATGTCCACTTCAAAAAGATCCCTTATTTTACTGATTATCTTTCTACTTGGTTATGAAATCGTCCTGTATCTTACAGTGGCAGATAAACAACCGTTATGGCACGATGAAGGACATTTTATTGAGACAATCAAATATCTTGCAGACGATTTGAGCCTGGAACGGCTGAAAAATTATAACGAAATGTCCACTCCCCTTCCCTTTCTGGTATATGCACTGTGGGGAAAGATTGTCAGCTTTGAACTGCCGGCTCTGCGTCTGCTGTCTTTGACCATCTCTTTTTTTACATTTCTTTCATTTTATTTCTTCTTCAGAAGTTGGTACGACGACACGAAAACTGCTCTGATTCTTACCGGATTTCTGATATTTCAACCTTACATGATCGGGGTGACGGTTTTTGTCTATACGGACATGCTGACCATGTTTTTTCTGGCCACCAGCCTGATCTCCCTCCACAAATATAAACCGATAATTTTTTCGGTCTCAATGGCCGGAGGCTTATTATGCCGACAGTATCTCATATTCTGGTGTCTGGCAACATTCATTTACTTCCTGTGGTCTTTTTATATTCAAAGAGATCGTCGCCATATTGAGATGATGCTGTCCATTCTGGTTGCCATGCTCCCCATTGGTCTGCTATTCCTATTCTGGAAGGGATTGAGTCCCCAGAATGCCTTACATAAGCAGTATGTTTCCGAGGGATTATCTTTTCATTTCAGCTTCATTGTTTTTTATATCTGCATGTTTTTGATTTACCTTTTACCTTTAATTGTTATTCGCCGGAGATCTTTTTACCGCAATATAAAAATATATTTCGTAGCATTTATTTTATCTGGTGGGTATTTGCTATATCCCATCAAGGCATCTCAGCCAGCCGAACAGGCCGGGGTGTTTACCACCGGATATTTCCACCGGTTCATTCGCTGGATGGTGAATGAATCCTGCGAACACCTGGTATTCTACCTGGTATTCTTACTTTCACTACCGGTGTTTATACATCTCTCAATCAGATTATACCGGCAGCGGCGTAATCGCTCCAGCCAGCGCAGCTTGTTTTCAGACCTGGCCATCTTCTCCTTCCTCATCACTATGGCCTTCTCATATGTAAACTGGGAAAAATATTTACTTCCGGTAATTCCTCTGGCCATTCTTTCAATTTTGGGGGAGGATGGTTTGTTTAATAACGGGAAGAGTAAGCTAGGAATATCGAACCAGCCTGATAAATCAAGCAGGGGTAACAGGCAAAAGTAACCGTATCTTCATCATCTCTTTCTTACCGGATATTTCCAGGTAACCGTCATTTTCTCTGAGACAATGCCCCAGAAAAGCCAGATCAAGACCTTCGATTTTTTGCTGGATAATCTGACTGGCTGATCCTTCCAGATCAAAAGGAAAATGCAGATTCAGATCAGCCGGGATATGAAAATCACCCAGGAAATTCAGATAGAATCCGATATTCTCTTGATCATGAAAGATTTCGGCTTGCAGCTGGTATTCCTGATCCTCAAAAACAAACCGGCGAAAGAAATAATAAAACTCGCTGAGAATTCCGCTCAATGAAGAATATATACCCAAAAACTTCTTCGATTCTTTCAGAAATTTCACGCTTTTTTTCACCTGATGCTTAAAAAACAGATCCGAAGTAAGGAACTGCAATTCCTCCCGCATAAACTGATTCAGATCAATCTCTACTGCTGCAGGTTGCTTCTCATGAACCAGCTTATAACCCAGGTTTTTCAGGGAAGATTGTATAAAATGGGTCATTTTCAAAAGTTCATCCAGATCTTTCAACTGGGAATTTTTGCTTTTTAATAGTTCCAGACGACCGGAAAGGGTACCCAGGGGGCCAAATAGATTATGCAGGAGGCCTGGCAGCGGTTCGGCCAGGAACAGTTTATACTTCTGATCCGGGGAGATCTCGATCTTATTGGGATATTCAACAATTTTCACAAAAGCCATGATCAGCTTCAGCTGCTCTGCTTGTTTCTTCAGCCGGATATAAGTCTCATAGGGACCGCTGATCTGCTGATCTGCATCCCGCCAGTAGTAATTTTTTACCAGATGGTCTTTGGGTTGAAAATGTCCCAAGAACAGGGTGATGTCCAGATGATTGGGTTTTAAAAAATTTTCTTCAAAGCTGAAGGTTTCCAGATCAACTTCATCCCATCCTAAAAAGCTGCGATGATCAGGATAGTGTCCTACCAGTTTGAATTGCGGAGTTAATACGAGTAAATGAAGTTTGGTAAAATTAAGAAGGCTGTCTAATTGTGTTATCCCTAACTGGCTCATCTTTATCCCTGTTCGAAAGTCTAATACGACATTAAATTGTTCCTGCGGTGAAATTTACTTTTTGTCCAGCTCATAACGAAAACAGCTGTTAATTATCGAATAAAATAAATCCAACCATGATTGGGTATTTAAGAAAGACCGGTAACAACCTGAATTTACATCAAAATTTTCGAAATTGAAATATTCGTTCGATTTTTTTATTCCCTTACTAATATTTCTCTTTTTAATAGTCAATTCATTTTTTTCGGGAATAACTCTTTTAGTTCCTGCGGTTCCGGAGCTTTGGTCAGGTAACTGACCACAATCAGGCTGAGGATTGAAAAACAGAGTGCCGGGTATATTAAGGGTATTCCCCAGGGATCTCCGTTTGGATCACCGGCCGGGACCATAATAGCCGGCCAGATATAACCGGCCACTTTCAGGAAAATGGTAATCAGTGCCCCTCCTATGATCGAGGCTAATCCACCCAGCCGGGTCGCCCTTTTCCAGGACAGAGCAGCGATCACCGCCGGAGTAATGGAAACGCCGTAGATAGTATAAGCAAAATAGCTCATTTCCAAAACTGAAGTTAAATTTGTAGCAATATAAAAGGCGATCAGTCCCAGGGAAATGATCATCACTTTCTGAATGATCACCATAGATTTCTGGCTGGCGTTTGGATTAATAAAACGCTGGTACACATCCCGCATGATATTGGTAGTGGGGGATAACAGATAATTCATACCGGTAGAGATAACTACTGCCACGGCCGCAGCTAGCAATAATACTCCGATGATCAACAGGAATCCCCCGCGATCGGCGATGGTCTGGGCTGCTTGCAGGACAATGGAGGCCGGGTCAATGGTTTTCTGATTCAGAACATCATTTATTTGCTCAATGCTGGAATAGTTCTGTTCCAGAATCAAGTCACTTTCGATGACATCTTTCTGAAAGGAGTTGATATTACCCCGCTCAAATTCCTGATCGATTAATCTCTGCAGGGCCGGTTGTACATTAGTCAGGGAGGTTTCCTTTTGAACCACCTGATTTTTCAGGCGATTAAGAATTTCAAACTCCTTGATTGGTTCCCAGTAATAGCTGGCAGCAAAAATGGCAATAACCACTACCACGGTTTCCACCACTACCGTTCCAACCACCCAGAGAGCTACTGCCTGCCGGGCATCCCGCGGAGTTCTGGCACTATAAAATTTCTGATACATACTTTGAACACCCAGCAGCAGAAACATGGTAGCCAGAAAATACCCTCCGGCTTTGAGAAGGGGCCGGGCTCCAAAATCTTTGTTGAAAACGGCAAAATGTTCTGGCGGTAAAACCTGCAGGGAATTTTCCCAGCCGCCGGCCAGATAATACATCACCGGTGCGGCTAAGATGGAAGCAGTAAGAATAATGATCCCATTGGGAAGATCAGTGTATGCTACCGCCATCATCCCGGCCGCAGCCGTAAACAGAATGACAAAAGCAGCAGTGACCGCCTGCCCAGTTTCAACGCTGATGGCACCATTACTCACTACGTTAAGAATATAACCGCCAGCCCGGAATTGATAACTGACGATGGCGGTAAAGCTGACGATCAGGGCCAGGGCCCCAAAAAGTCGGGCAAATTTACCATAACGGACTTCCAGAATATCTCCAATAGTATACTTGCCGAAAGTACGAATCTTTTCGGCCAAAAAGTAGATAGCCACAATTCCAACCCAGGCACCAGCCGGGAACCAGAGACTCGACCACCCCGCTTTTACAGCATATTCCGCTCCGGCAATAAAAGTCCCCGAACCAATCCAGGTGCAAATGAGGGTGAATACCATAACCTGCATACTTAATGATCTGCCAGCCACCATCATTTCATCCTGGGTTTTTACTTTGAAAGAGCGGTAAAAATTGAATCCCATCAGGACCAGCAGGTAAGCTAAAATCAAATAGAGATACCAACTCATATTCTCTCCTTAAGATTGATCAGCCTTACATCATGGATTTCGACAACAATAATACGCAGGAATGAGGGGATAGTCAACTGGGAAAGCCAGAATTCAAATTCAGAAATTATGATATAATTATGATTTTGTTTTTGATTTTACAATTTTTAAACAATATTTTTGCTTTATGGAATCACTCCAAAAAGATCCGATGTATAGTTTCCTGATGGTGTTGACAGTGGCTGCCTATGTCGGACTTCAGGGATGGCAAACGTTATTCAACAATTTCGCGGTGGAACTGGTACAGTTGGAAGGGGATCAGATGGGAATGATTCAATCCATCCGGGAGATTCCGGGATTTCTATCACTGCTGGCGGTTTTTCTTTTACTCATCGTAAGTGAACACCAGCTTTCGGCATATTCCATCATGGTCCTGGGAATAGGATTAGCCTTGACGGGTTTTTTTCCAACCTACATGGGATTGATGTTGACGACCTTATTGATGAGCACTGGTTTTCACTATTATGAAACTACCAACCAATCTCTGACTTTACAATATTTCAATCATGAAACCTCACCCCGGATCTTTGGAAAATTGCGAAGCCTGGCTGCCGCTTCAAATATCGGTATCGGACTGTTTATCCTGCTACTGAGTAAAATTTTAGCCTACCGCCAGCTGTATCTCATTATTGGGATTTTTATCCTGGCGATCGGTGGCTGGGGTTTTTTGCAAAATCCCAGCAGAACGGATATCCAGCCGCAGCACAAGAAGATGGTTTACCGGAAAAAATACTGGTTATACTATTTCCTCACTTTCATGGCTGGAGCACGCCGCCAAATTTTTGTGGCTTTTGCTGTTTTCCTGTTAGTCAAAAAATTCCAGTTCAGCATTCAGGATATTACCCTGTTATTTATTATCAACAATCTGATCAATTATTTTCTAAGTCCGGCTATCGGACGGGCTATCATCAAATACGGAGAGCGGGCAGTGCTATCCGCTGAGTATTTCAGCAATATGTTCATTTTTGTAGCTTATGCCCTAACCGGTTCGAAAATTTTGGTTTCCGTACTTTTTATACTGGACCATATTTTCTTTAATTTTTCAATTGCCATCCGTACCTATTTTCAAAAAATCGGAGAAAAAGGGGACATCGCACCCAGCATGGCCATGGGATTCACGGTAAATCACATTGCCGCCGTATTTATTCCTGCCCTGGGCGGTCTGATGTGGATGATAGATTATAAAATCCCTTTCTATACCGGTGCGGTTCTAAGTTTGATTTCACTAATGGCCGTTCAGAAAATTAAATTAAAATCTCCGGTGGAATCATAAATTCCATCCATCAGCCTGATAGTCAGGGTACTTTAGAGAGAAATATTTAAATCGGGCAGGATTCTGGTGATACCGGATCGGGTGCGGGATTAAACTGAAAGACCCTGCCAATAAAGCGGTTTACCATAAAAGCGGTTGCCCCCCAGATCACTTCCTGCTGGTAGTGATAAAAATAAACATCATATAGTCTATTCTGATACGGCCATTTTTTCACTTCAAAGTAAGTGGATTCAAGAAATAATGAGAGCGGAACTTCCAGGACTTTGGCCACTTCACGTTCATTGATCCGATACCGGAACTCATACGTCACCAAACCAACAAAAGGTGATACAATGAAATTGGTGACGGTATAGAAATCGTCTAATTGCCCTAATAATTGGATTTGTTCAGGTTCAATTCCGATTTCTTCAAAAGTTTCACGTCTGGCCGTCTGGAATAAATCAGCATCAGTCGAATCCCGCATCCCACCGGGGAAGGAGATCTGTCCTTTATGGGTCTCCACCCATTCCGTCCGCTTAGTAAAAATCAAATGGGGGATGTTTTGTCTATTGATGAACAAAATCATCACCGCCGAATTTTTCACCCCTGCACGCTGAATGAGTTGGGGACGATAATTCCGAAGTCTGGTTTCGACCAGCTGGATCGTACTCTGAAAATCAATTGATTTAATAAGAGAACTACTCATTGACCACTCTATTTATTTGAATGTAAAATATAGAAAGAAATCAGGAAAAATAAAAACCTGATCAAGATATTTTTCAGATTATTGAATTTGATATCCTACCATTTTAGAGTTTAAAGGAGGGAGAATTTTACTCGCAGGTGCCAGGTAATTTTCAGATCGAGTACGCTTACTATCAGGCGGCAATAGTCTTTATATAGCCTGCTTAATTCACAAAATTGATAGAAGTCAAGCTACCGCTCATTTATCCTTTGCCACGGGTTTTCCCGTGAGGGATCCCTTTGGGAAAACCCGTGGCAAAGTAAAAGGATTAATATTACTTATCTTACTTCAAATAAATAACAATTTTGTGAATTAAACAGGATAGACAGAATATTTTTCATTATTCAAATCGTAGGGCTTCCACCGGATCCATCTTGGAAGCTACTATAGCCGGCCACATTCCAAAGGTTAATCCTACGGTAGTACAGAACAGCAAACCGATGACCGCCCATTCCATCGGAATCGTCACAGCGAATCCGGTGAGAATTGATACAATATTACCCAAACCAAAACCAACCAGGACCCCAAAGGTTCCACCAATATTACATAGGATTATTGCTTCCAGTAAAAACTGCAATAAAATATTTTTTCGTTTGGCTCCCAGGGATTTCCGAATACCGATTTCTTTAGTGCGTTCGGTAACTGAGACCAGCATAATATTCATGATCCCAATTCCGGCTACGATCAGGGCAACAATCCCGATGACAAATGCCGCAGTCTTTATTCCGGCAGTAGTCTCATTAAAGACTTTAATCTGACTATCATTAGTAAAAATTGTAAAATCATCTTCCTGATCCGGTTTTAGATTCCGCTCGAAGCGCATCACTGAGCGGACCTCGGCAATCGCGTCCTGTAACAATTCAGGGGATCTGGCATTGACGGTGATATTCACCGAGCGGTCGAAGCCCCGTGGATCACGGTCCCCATAATACCGTTTAAAAGTGCTGATCGGTATCAGCAGGTAATTATCATAATTACCCCCCAGGGAAGATTTTTTCGATTCAAAGACTCCGATGACGGTATATTTTCGTCCATCAATCTTAACTGTTTTTTGAATCGGATCAGTCCATGGAAAAAGTTCATTAGCAACCGCAAAACCAATGATTGCTATATTGCGGCCAATCTTAATATCTTCATCGGTCAAATTACGGCCCAAATACACATAGTGGGTGTTATTAGGAGCATATTCCGGTGTTCCACCGCACAAGGTTAAATTGGTATTGGTCTCCTTATCCTTAAAGCGGGCCACATGACCAAAACTCCACAATTCTGAACCCACCAGATCCACAGATTTGACTTTAGTGCGAATGGCATCGGCATGGTCGGTGGTAATTGGCGGTCGGCGCTGGATTTTGCGGGCTTCTTCCTCGCTGATTGGTCCACCGGCCGCCCACTTTTGAACCTGAAAAGTAGTGGTCCCCAAAACACTCAATTCCGATTCGATGGTAGATTGAATGACCGAGATACCGGTCATTACAGCGATGATGGAAGCCACCCCGGAGATAATACCGATCAGGGTAAGAAAAGACCGCAATTTATGGGTCATTATCGCAGTATGTGCCATTTTGAATGCTTCAATAAATCCCATTATTTTCCTCGTTCATTCTAAACTATTCATAACGCAGGGCTTCAATCGGATTCAGGCGCGAAGCCCGATACGCCGGGATCACTCCGGACAGAATCCCCACCAGAATGGAAATGCTCAGAGCAACTGCCACGATAGTCGGGGAAATACTGGCCGGGAGCAGAAAGGCATTGATCAGTTTGGTTACCCCAAAAGCCAATAGCAGACCGATTAATCCACCTACCAAACAGATGGAGGATGATTCAAATAGGAACTGGATCAGAATAGTTTTTTTCTTAGCCCCGATCGCTTTGCGAATACCAATCTCGCGGGTTCTTTCGGTCACCGAAACAAACATGATGTTCATCACTCCGATGCCGCCAACAAAAAGAGAAATACTGGTAATGATCAATCCGATCAGAACCACTACTCCCATTACATTGTTATAGGCATTCATCAAGGTATCCATTTTGTTAATGGAAAAGTTGTCTCTTTCACTGGGTGTCAGTTTACGTATCTTTCGCATTTCACCGATTAAGGCATATTCAAAATCGCTCATTTCTTCGGTGCTGGGTGCTTTGACTACAATATCGAACGGGCGATTGGTACCGCCGAAGCATTTCATCATCGAACTGATGGGAATGACAATCTGACGGTCAAAATTCGGACCACCGAAGAAGCTGGCACTTCCCTGCTTTTCCATCAGCCCCACCACCAGAAAAAAATGCCTGCCAATTTTGATCTTTTTATTTACTGGATCCACATCCTTGAAGAGTTGTTCCTTAATTTCGGCACCAATAACACAGACATTCTTTTTATACTGAATATCATTGGATATCAGAAATCGACCGTATTCCGGGGCGGCGTTTGAAACCAATATATAATTATTGGTCGCACCGATGATGGTAATATTTTCCAGTTGTTTCGACCGGTACTTGATGCTCTGGGTAGTATAGGAACGGGGATCAATAGCCCGGGCAGCAGGCAGCTGATGTTCCAATTTTTCACTGTCCTTTAAAGTCAAATTTTCCCGATTCCGGAAATCAAAAAAGTTTCCAGTGAAAATCCAGGGAGTGCGCGAGACAAACAATACATCGGAACCAATCACCGAAATGCTCTCCTTAAAGCGGTTTCCCAGGCCGTTGGCCGCAGTCATGGTGGTCACTACTGCCACGATTCCGATGATAATTCCTAAGGTGGTAAGCATTCCCCTTACTTTATTGGCACGAACCGCCCCATAGGCGATGTGGAATGATTCCAGGATTTCGTGAAAGGATTTCATAATGGTCTTCAGTATTGATAGTTAAGCCGCAAAATGCTTTTGATTTAAGAGATCACTTTCAATCAATCCATCTTTCAAGCGGACGATCCGGTGAGCATGCATGGCAATATCATTTTCATGGGTCACCAGAATAATAGTGTTGCCCGCCCGATGAAGATGATCGAAAATGCTCATGATTTCCTCCCCGGTGGCCGAATCCAGATTGCCGGTTGGTTCATCCGCCAGAATAATGGAAGGATTATTTACCAGGGCCCGGGCAATAGCCACCCGCTGCCGCTGTCCACCCGATAATTCACTGGGTTTATGCTTCATACGATCAGTTAGACCCACTTTCTCAATTGCCTCTTCTGCTAATTTTCTGCGTTTGGAGGAGGACATTCCACTATACACCATTGGCAATTCCACATTATGAAATACATCTGCTCTGGGAAGGAGATTAAAGGTTTGAAACACAAAACCAATTTTCTGATTGCGGACTTCCGCCAATTGGTCATCATTCATTTTGCTGACATCCCGATCCGCCAGAAAGTAAGCACCGGAGCTTGGTTTATCTAAACAACCCAGAATATTCATCATAGTGGATTTACCCGAACCGGAGGGGCCCATGATAGCCAGGTATTCATTATTCCCCACTTCCATTGTAATTCCCCGCAGGGCTGATACGATTTCACTACCCATCTTATAAGTCTTCGTAACTTTTTTTATTTCAAATGCCATATCGTATTCCTTTCTTAGAGTTTGTGCCTGTTCCAAGTTGAGCAGCTAAACATTTATGGTTTTACCGGGGTATTTTGCACCATCACATTGGAACCATTTCGCAGATCCTGGCTGATTGCCCGGTAGTTCCCGATAACGATCTCATCATTTTCTGACAGGCCGTCAATAATTTCAATATGAGTATCGCTTTGGATCCCGGTTTTAACCTGTTTGGCTTCCACTAATCCGTCATTCACCAGGAATACTACTTCCACAAATCCATCTTTCCCGGGGCGATACATCTGGGCGGCTGAATCATCGGCAATAGCGGCATCCGGTTTTGGTTCCGGATTGAGAGGTTTTAATTGCTCAGGAGTGCGCACTGCCACGCTTTGGATGGGAATGGCCAGAGCACTGTCCCGGACGTCGGTCACAATATCGCTACTGGCGGTCATCCCGGGACGCAGTTCATCACCGGCATTAAGCACATATACTTTCACCTCAAAATCGGTTTTCTGGTCGGAAGAACCCTGCCCGGAAATTTTGGCGCTGCTGGCAATTTCCATTACTACTCCCTTAAAAATTTTATCCGGCAGAGCATCTACTTCAATGGTGGCACTGTCACCCGTTGCTACATTGACAATATCATTCTCATCCACATCTACCAGGGCTTCCATTCCATTCAAATCCGAGACAATCAAGATGACATCTTCCTGGAATTGGGAGCCCAGGGCAATTTCTCCTTCTTCTTTATTAAGGGCGCTTATGGTACCCGCCATGGGAGCATAGATGGTGGTCTTTGAAAGATCATCCTGAGCCTGCTTCAAAGTGGCCCGCACCTGCTCCACCATTTCCAGGGCGGATTGAAAGCGGGCCTTTTCCACCTGATAGGCGGCATAGGCTTGGTCGAGCAATGCCTGGGATTCCAGCTTGCGGTCAAATAAACCGCGGGTGCGATCATGATCTTTCTCGACCTTTTTCATATTCTCTTCAGCCAATTTGGCTTCAGCCTCAGCTGAACGGACATTAGCTTCAGATCTCTCTACTGCTGCCAGAAATCGTTCCCTATCCAGCTGAACTAAAAATTGTCCCCGTTCAACCCAATCCCCTTCCTCAACACCCAGTTTAGTAATTTTAGCAGCCACATCGGCACTTATCTTTACCTGAGTTTGCGGTTGTATCCGACCGGTAGCAGTCACCGTTTCCACCACCTTTTGCTTTTGGACTTTAGCAGTCTGTATGGCAATGGCATCCTTTCCTCCATTTCGTGAGAGGATGGCCACCACAATCACAATCACCAAGATTAGAGATATGGCGATAATTATAATTCGTTTCTTTGACATGGTATTTTTTTCTCCGTTTTTATTTCCTGCCGAATATTTCTTAAGGTTCTTAGTGCAGATACCTTTGCAATTGAAAAACGAAACACTTCGAGATACGAAAAATGGATGGCCAGGTTACACAGTTTCTTAAATTTTTAGCTATTACTTATCGCTGAAAAATATTTAGCCCAAAAATTATATTGCGGCAGAATTCTCGGAAATTAGTTCTGGAGGGGTTCAGTTCAAAACAGGAGTAACAACAAGTGGGTAAAAGGATCCAGCAAAACAAGATTACAGTGTTGATAAAATGAATTTTTTATTGTAATTTGGCCGGTAGGTAGAAAGGTAATCAAGATCATCAAATACTTTGAGCATATTAATTTGAAAATAAATCTGACGATAATCCGGTTGACCGAAAGGACTATTACCTTTCCTGAACTTATGAGTAAAAAATTATTTGACATTATATCACTTCTGCAGGATTTATTTTCGCTCCAAAAGAATTTACACGGCAAGA
>MESS01000143.1:40032-44072 GCA_001771055.1 Caldithrix sp. RBG_13_44_9 | reverse complement strand
CTTGATTTTTCTGGTATCAATTTCCTGCGGTGTGAGAAGTTCGATGAAAAAAACACCGGATTTTGGAATTGAGAATTATCAAACCAGCCATTACATCTATCAAGATAATCTGCTGACCCTGGCTGCCCGCATCCGCTCAGCAGAAATTCCCGGCTCCTATCTCTATGAAGTATTACTAATTAACAACGGTATCTCCCCTATTCCCATGAACTACTATAATGATATTCTTACCATGACCTATGAGAATAAAATCCATTCCCTGGGTAAACTGACCAAACTGCGTGAATTCCCTACTTCACTGGAACCAGACGAAAGTCAAGTGATTTATTTTCAACTGGATGGGGTATTCAGTCAAGTGGTGTATCAGATCAAAGAACTGGTATTCAAAATGGGCGATAAACGTTACATCCTGCGGCGCAATCCCGATGCCTACTGGAGAGATAAGGAATCTATCTTTTAATCTATCGCTAATCCTTTATACCATGATAGAGTTATAGAGGTATAGAGGTAAAGCAGGGGTCTATTTGCCCAGGGCGGGCCATTTTTCCTCACGGTAAGCCATTTCCCAAAACAGATATTCATAACGACCGGTAGTCTGAAAAAGCTCACGAAGTTTTTCTATCTGCCTTAACGGCAGATTTTCGGCCAGATCATCCAGAGTTACGGCCAGCCAATCTACATATTGCTGAAATCCCTGACTGGTCCAGTTGTTGATGAATTCTTCCCAGGGGCTCTTTCCTTTCAATTTCTTCTTAACTTCCATCCAGGAATCCAGATATACTTTTTCAGCAGAGTACAAAACCGTAAATCCCTCCAGAAAACTACAATTATAGGCGGTGCTCATTAAAAACTGCAGATAGGAATGGCAGGTGGGAGCTGCTTTAAGGTTATCCAGATTTACTCCGTGAGCCTGAGCATTTTTCCTAAAAAGCCCCAATTCCTGATCCAGGCCGGACAAAATCTGAATGAAATTGGTACGCAGATTTTCCGGGGACTTGGCCAGCAGGACAGCCACAAAGGGAATGGCTTCCTGCACAAAGATGAAATCCTGCTGCATCCAGGTTTTAAAAGTGTGGGCGGAAATTTTACCACTGGCGGTCTCCTGCAGGAACGGGTGATGTAAGATCGCACCCCAGAGTTCTTTTGATTCAGACAGCAATTGTTCATGGAATGGTCTCATTTTTTCCTCCAATAAAAATTCTTATAAATCGTGATACTTCAGAGTGAAATATAGAATAAAGAAATGGAATAAGGGGAGAAAAAGTTAAACAATTCGTGATATCAATCAAAAGTAAATTTTAAAAGTATTCTGCTTTAGAATTAATATATTTAAATGGACCTTTCTATTGGTGTAATTTGTATATCCAGAATTAATGATCATTACAACAATAAGAACTATGTCCCAATTATTTAAAAATAAATACCGTTTATCATCCGTCCGATTGCCAGGATATGATTATTCCCAAGCTGGTGCTTATTTTGTCACTATATGCTCTCAAGACCGACTTTGCTGGTTTGGTGAAATTAAAAATAGTCAAATGATTTTATCGAAGAGCGGAAAAATTATCAATAAAATTTGGCAACTAATTCCTCAATATTTTGAAAATTCACGGTTGGATGAATTCATTATCATGCCAAATCATCTGCATGGTATAATAATTTTGAATGAATCATATCGTAGGCACGCGATTAATCGCGTGCCTACTACAATTACGACAAATACCATAAACGGCGGGGTAACCGGAATGTATAATCCCATGTTGTCAAATGATTCCCTACCAAAAATTATCCGGTGGTTCAAAGGTCGATGTACGTATGAAATTCGAAAAAAATTTCCTGACCAATTTTTCAGATGGCAGCCGCGGTTTTATGAACATGTCATTCGTGATGATATATCCTTAAAAAATATTCGTGAATATATCCGCCATAATCCATTGAATTATAATGGAGATAACTATCATCCCAATTCCGGATAATTTAAAAATGCTCTCAGAGAGCCTCTGATAGACGGATGCGGAATCTACCGATCTAAACAACTAAATCTAAAGTTTGGGCAAAATTACTTTGATCATCTGACCAGGATCATTTTCTTTATCTGCGTAAAACCCGTGGCCTGTCCCGTCAAGGATCCTACTGTCAGACGGTAAAAATAAATACCGCTGGCCAGATCGGTGGCTTCAAATACTATCTTATGAATTCCTGCCGGACGCTGGTTCTGCTCGATGGTTCGCAGCAGTTGCCCCTGCAGATTGAACAGATCGATCCTTACCCAGCTTTCCTGCGGAAGACCAAAACGAAGGGTAGTAGTCGGATTAAAAGGATTGGGATAGTTTTGGTCCAGAAAATATTCTTTTGGTACCAAGGATGCCGGAATATCACCAATTCCAACTATTGTCTCCAATATCACTGTTATGGTATCACAATCAGAAGCTCCGCTATCGTCCGTCACTGTGAATTCCAGCAGAGCTTCACCGGAAGATCCGGGCAAAGAAGAAAGTTGTAATCTGCCGTCACTGTTTTCATAATTCAGCAGCAGATACTGCGGATTCTGGACAAATTGGTAGAGCAGATTAGAATCAGGTGTTTCGGGATCACTAACAAAATCCCATACCAGCAGGGTTACGGTAGAATCAGCTGGCAGGGATATCGAATCAGGCAATCCTGAAATCACTGGAAAGTCATTTACCGAATTGACTGTCACAGTAATGGTATCACTATCCGCCGCACCGCTGTCATCGGTCGCAGTGAACATCACCCTGAAATTTCCTGAGGAATCCTCACTACAGCTAAAACTGGCCTGATGAGTGACAGGATTAATGGTTACAGTAAGATCAGCCGGATCCAGTAAAAGAGAATTTCTGCCGGTTCCAGCCGGACTATGATTGGCAGAGAGAACCTGTGATGAAAAGGAGATCTGGGTGTGATTGTGATCCACATCAGCAACATAGGAATTCAAATCCAGATTGAAGGATTGATCTTCATCGAATTGAACATCGGGGATATTTGATAAAACCGGAGGATCATTCACGGCCGTAACATCGATATTTACCAGCGCCGTATTCGAAACTGCTCCCTGGTTGTCCTGTACTGTATAACTTAATAGATCTGGCCCAAAATAATTGGAAGCAGGCTGGTAGGTAATCCGTCCATTAACCGGATTTATACTGAATGTTCCATGCTGGGGATTGGAGATCACCGCAACAGTTGATGGATTTAATGAACCATCCGGATCATAATCGTTAGCCAGAATATTGATGATGATTGATTGATCTTCTTCCAACGAACTTATATCATTTACTGCTACCGGCGGTTGATTTACCGGCAGGACCGTCACATTAAGGGTGACCGGCACGATCACCGGATTTTCGTTGGGATCGTTACTGGAAACACTCAAACTGCAGACATAACTTCCTGCTGCCATTCCCCCGGAATTCAACATCAGTCTTACATTTTGAACATTTCCCGGAGTAACAATCCCTGAAGTTGGAGTTTCAGAGAGCCAGCTCGCCTCGGTAAAGGGAGTGGTGTTCCTTTTTTGTTCAACTAAAAACAGATTCAGCTCACTGATAGACCAGGTGAGATTGAGATTGCCGGTATTGGAAATAAGCAGGTAATCATTGGTAGTGTCATTCTGTTGTAAAGTAAAGCTGAAGGAAGCCGGTGAGATTTGAATATCCGGAAATAGTGGAGGATTGCCTACTGCAAAATCAGCATACATGATATTTGCCGAACTGCTGATATTCCTTACCGCTACCCGGGTAGTATTAAAATTGTAATTCTTGCTGTCCGGGATACTGGTAGAATCAAATGAGGTCTTATTAGTGGATCCAGGAAAAGGATCACCGTTATTTCCGCTATTTACATTTTTTTCCATACTCCACAATCCGTCCGCCTGCTCCAGGGCTACCAGATAATGGCCGTTGCTGGTATAACCCGGATACCATTCACGATCGTTTTGGGTGCTTACCGCTTCATCAACATGATAGATACACAAGCCAGCTGCCGGCAGGGCGGTGTCATAGCCAGTCCGCTGGCGGTTT
>MESS01000143.1:37026-40025 GCA_001771055.1 Caldithrix sp. RBG_13_44_9 | reverse complement strand
AAAAATATTGATTTCCAATCTGACCCTGGGTCCATAACCGGACGATCAGCTGATTGTTCTGAATATTGGGGAGTGGATAATTTGTAGTATCAGATGTAATATTGATTGGAGTAACATAACCCATCCGGGCCCGGTTCCAGGCATCAGGATGCGCCGGTGAATTACCCAGGGTACCGTTCCAGCTGCCATTGGCCATTAGGCTCCAGCGACCCAATCCCTTGGAACTGCCATCGCGATCGTAAACATCCGGCAGGGAAAATACCGAATGTCCCATCTCATGAGCATACACTCCACAGGTCATATCACCAGGATTCTGCCAGAATTCCGGTTCCATGGAATAGATGTAAGCATACACTCCATCCACCAGCTGAGGCGATTGGGTAGACCATTTATGTGACCAGATGTGATTATTATTTCCGGTAAACTCTGCCCCTGGTCCGGCATGAATGATAAACAGTGCATCAACATAACCATCATTATTATTGTCATATTGGGAAAAATTCACATATGGATTAGCCAGGGCGATGGCATCTTCCGCTAATTTCTGGGCATTCTGAGGATAACTGCCTAGACCATTGTTGTTATTGGTATAATAACTGTAATTCTGAGGTGCCCGCTTCCAACCCAGGCTGCTCGGCAGATTGACCGTAACCACGGTCAGGTTTCCGTACGTCACTTCATTGAAATAGTGCCGCACGGTCCCGGTGCTCGTACCGTAAAGAAGATTATCGAAGTAAGTAGGATTAACCTGCGAAACATTATCGCTGAAGTCCACCAGAATGGCAATAGCATTATAATTGACCTCAATATTTGCTGACGGTTTTACCGGCTGGCTGCCGTCCGGCAACTGGGCAGGGGTATTCACTCCTTCCGCTCTCAGCCGATCGATATTCTTTAAATAATAAGGCATTTCAATTTGACCGCTGGCAATTTTTTGTAATAAATCAGGATGCGGCACATCCCCCAGCAAAATTCTGCAGGGCAATAGCAGTAAAATGAGCAGGTAATAAAATCGCATAAAATACCCGGTCTGAATCCGGCCCCTGAAAAGTAAAGTTAACGGAGTGATTAACTTGCCTGAATTCTTAATCCCGTTATCCATTTTTCATCCCTGATAATAAGTTGAACATGAAAAATTAAATAGACTGACTTTGATGTCTATATTTTCGGCGGAAAATCATAAATATTTACCAAAATATTTTTTAAAAAGGTCTCTCTCCTTCACTTGCCCTACTATTTATTTGGTATTTAATCTAAATCTTTGAGCAGCAAAATCGATAGTATTATGTAGATTTCAACCTAATCAAGGAAAATTACAGGTGAATGCTCTTTTTATCGGTTACTGCGGCTTTACCCCGCTGAAAAAATGGATTACCTCCTTTTTCCTGCTGCCAGCAGCCTGCTACTTCATTGTAACCCATGGTC
The DNA here is from genome assembly GCA_001771055.1 of Caldithrix sp. RBG_13_44_9. Classification (GTDB taxonomy): domain Bacteria; phylum Calditrichota; class Calditrichia; order RBG-13-44-9; family RBG-13-44-9; genus RQOF01. Next base: position 38,600 of record MESS01000143.1, on the reverse strand, counting down.
ATTATTCTCTAATTGATAATGCCGATTTAATCATTCATGAAGCCGGTCACTTTTTCTTTGGATTTATGGGCAGTTTTATCCGGGCAGCCGGCGGCACCCTCATGCAGCTCCTTTTTCCCTCGTTTATCGCATGGTATTTCTATCGCAATGGCTACCGGAGCGGTTTTCAGATTTTTATATTCTGGCTGGGACAAAACCTGCTGAATATCAGTGTCTATGCGGCGGATGCAATGGTCCAGCGACTCCCTTTACTGGGAAACGGTAAACATGACTGGTATTATCTGCTTGACCAGCTGGGAATTTTGCGGCAGGCTGAAGTGGTTGGGCTTATTTTCTTTATCCTAGGAATAATGGTTTTTCTGGGTGCCTTATTTCTGCCGCTTTACCTGGAAGAATGAAGACCATTTTTCATGATTAGGTGAGAAAATTAAAATAATTTCATCTGGCTATTTAAAACATACCCATTTGATTAGTAATATATTTTCTGAATATATGACAAAATTTATCTAAATAATTTTTATATAATTACGATAATATTTTTGTAAATTAAAAAGGAACGGTATATATTAACATCCTAAAACAGAATGAAGGAAATATGGCCAAGATCATAGCGATTGCAAATCCTAAAGGTGGAGTTGGAAAAACCACTACCGCTCTTAATCTGGCTGCCAGTCTGGCGATTGCTGAAAAATCCGTACTGCTGGTGGAGATGGATCCAAACGGATCCCTGGCCATGGGTTGTGGTCTGGACGAACGCTCTATCAAGGGAGGCGTTTACGAAATATTTATGGGTGCGTTTGATTGCATCGATGCGGTACATGACACTGAACTGCCAAACTTGGATATCATTCCCTGCCATATCCCCACCCATGAACAGGAAATGCGACTGGAGCAGATGTCCAAAAACCGTATTCTCCTGAAAAGAAAACTGACGGATCTGGTAAGCAAAGGAAAAATCGAATACGATTTTGTCATTATCGATACACCACCTTCTATAAGTGATTTAACGATTGCCGCCTTATATGCGTCCAATTCAGTACTTATCCCGATGCAGACCGGTTATTACTCCCTTAAAGTGGTAGAAAAACTTTTAGCAATGATCCAGAGAATTCAGAATGGGGTAAATCCAGAACTAAAGATTGAGGGAATCTTGCTTAATTTTTACGAAAAAAATACCAAGGCATCTCAAAAAACAGTGGAAGAATCTTTAAAAAAATATGGTGATTTAGTCTTCAAAACCATGATCCCTAAGAATACCGCCATCAGTTATGCCGCCTTTGAACGGCGGCCACTTATTCAACTGGATGCCCTGGCACCTGGCGCGATAGCCTTCCTGGCACTGGCCGAGGAGATACTGAGAAAGAATCAGCCGGTCAGCTGGCGGATAGAGATGGAACCTGAAGCAGTGCAGGTAGCGCCGGATCCTGTCTACCTCTCAAGTATCGGGTAAATCAAATTTCAAAAGAGTTGCCATTAATTTCCCTGGAAAAAAAATTTTCCAGGGATTTTTTATTATAACACATCACTGCAGGATAATCCCCGGCTGAATCGATGTATGCTCACATAACACTCCG
>MESS01000143.1:36666-36823 GCA_001771055.1 Caldithrix sp. RBG_13_44_9 | reverse complement strand
TTCCCTGGCGATGCCGGCCTACAAATACCTTCCGGTGGGAGAAATTCCACAGGCAGAATCCACTTACGGCTACATCAATACTGCATATCCCTGCATGAATGACCATCAACTGGCGGTCGGGGAATCCACTTTTGGCGGCCGGGAAGCACTGCATTCC
>MESS01000143.1:34447-36575 GCA_001771055.1 Caldithrix sp. RBG_13_44_9 | reverse complement strand
TCACCACTAAATACGGTTGGAATGACGAGGGGGAATGTCTGACCATTGCCGATAAACAAGAAGCCTGGGTCCTTGAGATCGTGGGACCCGGAAAAGGCAATACAGGATCCATCTGGGTAGCGCAGCGAGTGCCGGATGATCATGTGACAGTGAATGCCAATGGCAGCCGCATCCGGCAGATTGACCTCGATGAACCTGATTTTTATATGGCCTCAGAAAATATATTCAAAGTTGCCCAGGACAGTGGCTGGTGGAAACCGGAACAGGGCCCCTTTGAATACTGCTATGCGTACGATCCGGAAGGTCGGGACTCCTTTGCAGCCCGCCGCCGCGAATGGAGGGTGTTAGACCTACTTGCTCCTTCCCTGAAATTACGTCCTAACGGTGAAAACTTTCCATTCTCCGTTAAACCGGACACGTTGGTCACCCTGCCAAAACTGGTAGAAATTTTCCAGGATTATTTTGAAGGCACGGATTATAATTTTATTAAGGACATTACCTGGGCCAATAAAGACGGCAAAGTAGAAATATCCCCCCTGGCCAATCCCTTCATGCCCTACGACATGAATCCGTTGTTCAAAATCAACGGCGGATGGGGAGGTCTGGGTGAACGCACCATTGCCCGCTGGTATACCATGTATGCCACCATCACCCAATCGCGCGATTGGTTACCCGATGAAGTGGGGGGAGTGGTATGGCTGGCTCTGGACAATGTGGCCACCTCCATTTATATTCCGGTATACTGCAGTGTTACCGACCTTCCAAAATCATATAAAACCGATGGCCGGCCTCAGGGATTTACCAGGGAATCTGCCTGGTGGGCATTCAATCATCTGGGAACCCTGGCGGCACAACGCTGGGGTGATATGCGGCATGATGTAACAGCGGTATGGAAACCATGGCAGGTTGAACTCTTCAAAAACCAGAGTGCGATGGAATCAGAAGCCCTAAAAATTATACAGAAAAATAAACAGAAAGGCAGACAGTATCTTACCAGTTATACCAGCCAATGGGGGGACAAAGTGGTTAATAGAGCTTGGAAATTAAGTGATGAGTTATGGACCAAATATGATGAAAAATTTTAATGTCTAGATGAGTGATAAATAGCAAAAGCTGATATTCTATACAAAAGCAGACGACACTACCAAAAAAAAGCGTGATAAAAAACACAGGTCTTTTTTCCAGCAGCATTACTACTTTGCATTATGGCTGCAACTTAGATAAATTAGCACAAATCACTCTTATTACTCATTAAAACAGGAGGCCTTATTATGGATCTGATTATCAGTTTATTAAGCGGAGCAATTGGGGGAAATGCTGCCGGGGCAGCCTTAAAGAAATACAGTCTGGGTACATTATGGAATTCAGTAGTGGGAATTCTGGGTGGTGGGGTGGGCAGTCAAATCCTCGGCATGCTGGGAGTTTTGACCAGCGGTCAGGGAGGAGGATTGGATCTTGGTAATATCGTCGGAAATGTGGCTTCATCTGGAGTGGGCGGAGGAGTGTTAATGGTCATCGTTGGTTTAGTAAAACAGATGATAGCCAAGAAGTGAAAGGATCAAAGTAAAACATGCAAGTCTGGATATCGTTCTATAATTCACCCGCTTTTACTTTAACTGTAAAAAGAATCTATCTAGTCTGGCCAGCATTTTATTTTTCCTTAATTCCTGAAACCTCCCTGACATAATACCAGCGGGAGGTTCCTTTCCTGACCTGGTAAATTTCGTGAGGAATGACCTATCTTTGGTTATTTCGTTTTTGTTCCTCTCTTCCAAAAAAAAAAAGATATTTTCATTTTGTCTCATCCAAGATTTCGGATGAATTTTCTGAATAGATCTCACCAGCAAATAGATTGGCAATCATTTTAGAATCCAATTGTCTAATCTCAGTTTTGATTTTAAAATATGTCTTAAATTTATTAATCTAAATTAACCGGTCTGATTTTACCATTAACAGGAGGTATTGCCAATGTTCAAAGGTCATCCCAGGGGACTGATCATTGCTTTTTTTACCAATATGGGTGAGCGGTTTGGTTTTTACACCATGGTTGCCATATTCGTACTCTTCATGCAGGCCAAATATGGTATGACGTCAGCACGGGCCGGTCAGGTTTATGGAATTTTTCTAT
>MESS01000143.1:32853-34431 GCA_001771055.1 Caldithrix sp. RBG_13_44_9 | reverse complement strand
TACGATAATCCGCAATATAGCGCCAACCGTGACCGGGCTTTTAATATTTTCTACATGGGGATCAACATGGGCGCCATGTTCGCTCCTACCGCTGCCGAAACGGTGAGCAATTGGATCCTCTCTAAATTTCATTACACCTATAATGCCCGGATCCCTGCCCTGGCTCACGATTATTTGAATAATAAATTGGCTGATGCCAGCGAACTTCTGGCCGTTTCCCAGCTGCAGGATGCTAGCGTTACCCTGCAAACCCTGGGACAGTTTGCCCAGAATTACATCAATGCTTTGAGTCGCTCTTATCATTATGCCTTCGGGGTGGCTTGTGTCAGTCTAATTATCTCCATGCTCATTTTCTGGGGATTCCGGAAATATTACAAATCGGCAGACCTAACCGAAAAACAAAAAAGCAAAAGCGAAGAGCATAAAGCCCAGATGGTAATCCTTACCGCCGAGCAGGTAAAAGAACGACTGATCGCTCTAGGTCTGGTATTCTTCGTAGTGATCTTCTTCTGGATGTCCTTCCATCAAAATGGACTGTGTATGACCTATTTTGCCCGAGATTATACTGTCCCCGGCGTAGGTCACTTCACCAATCTGTTCTTCGATCTATTCGGTCTGCTGCCGATCTTTATTGCCATCATCGGGCTGGTTCTTTTTTTCCGAAAGAGCAACAGCAGAGTGACCCGGATTTCAGGATTGGTCGCCTTCTTTATTTTTGCGCTGTTAGCCTATCTGCGTTTTAACAGTTATAGTGAGGTAAATCCTTTTACTCCGCAAAAATTCCAGCATTTCAATCCTTTCTTTATTGTGGCTCTGACTCCAATCGTGGTAGGAATTTTTGGTTACCTGAACCGAAAAGGGAAAGAACCCTCAGCACCCCGTAAAATCGGGATCGGGATGCTTATCACTGCGGCGGGTTTTCTCATTTTAGTCTGGGGTTCTCTGGGTTTACCCAGTCCCAGAGAACTGGGAGGACATGTAGCCCCCGCTGATTCGCTGGTTTCACCCTACTGGCTGATCTCAACTTATTTCATCTTAACAGTGGCTGAACTTTTCCTCAGTCCAATGGGTATCTCTTTTGTTTCCAAAGTAGCCCCCCCGCAATACAAAGGAACCATGCAAGGCGGCTGGTTTGCTGCTACTGCTCTGGGAAATTACCTGGTAGGAGTGATTGGTTATTTCTGGGGAATTGTACCTCTGTGGGGATTATGGACTATCCTAGTGGTTTGCTGCCTGCTCTCAGCTGCTTTCATTTTCTCGGTCATGAAAAGGCTGGAAAGGGCTACTTAATGAAAGTTAATTTTCCATAATTTTTGACTCTTGTTAATCCATCCATTAAAAAAACACAGTCCGGTCTTACTGATAGATCGGGCTGTTAGCTATCCAGGTTCGGTACTTGTTTTTTAAGTCAATATCATAAAAAAAATTAAAAATATTTTGCTTTTCAAATTTCAAGAATGTATATATCGTATAAACATTATATATGGAGAGTGATTAACGATGGCAGACACTCAAATACTTATCAGGATAGACCAGGAGATGAAAAAAAAGCTGGCGAGATTCGCCCTGTTAGAAGGA
>MESS01000143.1:30528-32801 GCA_001771055.1 Caldithrix sp. RBG_13_44_9 | reverse complement strand
ACGATATCAGTGTTTATATTGACGATCTTTGGGAGCGGGTCAATAAAAAATTTACAGCTAAAGGGATCAGTACTAAGGAAATCAAGCAAGCAATCCTGGCAGTAAGAGCTAAGCAGAAATGAAAATAGTACTGGATACCAATGTGCTCATCTCGTCATTCTTAGGGACAGGAAATCCCAGAAAGATAATTGATTTATGGAAAAACGGAGAGATCACTCTCTGTCTATCCAGAGAGATTCTTCAAGAGTATTTCAAAGTTCTGCAGAGATTATCCCTTACCGGTGAAAAAGAATTGGAAGAAATTGCACAGCTATTTGCCACGGGATATCATACTCTTTTTGTGAACCAACCCAAAAATATTAAAATCAATTTGAAAAACCAGGAAGATATTAAATTGTTTGAATGCGCGTTTGAATTGAAAGCGGATTTAATTGTGTCTGGTGATAAATCAGTCTTAAATGTCAGAGAATATTTTGCTATTAAAGTATTGAGTCCGACTCAATTTATCGATCTTTATCAAAAAAAGCTGAAATAAACTACCCGGGTGTTTCAACAACCTTCCACGATAATTTAATTCAATAATATATCATCACATGGGTCTCCCACCCTCCAAATACACTCTGATCATTCTATAGATAATTTTTAAGGCAAATAAATAAGTCCAGCAAAATAAATCATTAGAAAATTCTAAAAAAATAAAGACCTTTTATGATATTTTAAATTAAAGTCTTTAGGTTTAATTTTATTATTTATGACTTTTATTGTTATATTCTAAAAAAGTGAACGGACTGTTCTGTACTAAAAAAACAATTGAGGTGTGACATGTATCCAAAAATAAAAAAAAGTGTTGGGTCTGGTACTTTACTCATTTTCATCTTCTTGTATTGTCAATCATCGGACACAGTCAACCAGGCGAAAGTATATTCACCTGATAGGCAAATAAAAGTTATTTTTCAATTAAAAGACGGAGCACCTCTCTATCAGGTCCACTATGATGACCGGATAATTATCAAACCTTCGAAAATGGGTTTTATCCTCCGAGAGGCTGCCCCATTAAATTCCGATTTTAAAATCGTTCAACAACAAGAAAGCAGTTTTGATGAAACCTGGACCCAGCCCTGGGGAGAGGTAAAAGACATTCGGAATCATTATAACGAATTACGGATACATCTGACAGACCAACAGGATAAGACCCGTCAACTGAACATCACTTTCAGGGTGTTTGACGATGGAGTGGCCTTCCGCTCTGAATTCCCGGAACAGGAATATCTCAAAGATTTGCAAATCATGGATGAGCAGACTGAATTTGCCATGGCTGACGATCAGCAGGTATGGTGGATTCCCACCTATCGTAAAGACCGCTATGAATATCTTTTTACCCAATCTCCTATCAGCCAAATTGACACCGTTCACACACCGCTGACTATCGAAACAGCCGATGGACTTTACCTGTGCATTCACGAAGCAGCTTTGACCGATTATGCCGCCATGACCCTCATCGGAGAAGACGACTTTCGCCTGCGCTGCGATCTGGTACCCTGGTCGGATGGAGTAAAAGTCAAAGCTACCACTCCCTTCCAAACTCCCTGGAGAACCATTCAAATTGCTGAAACTCCTGGAGGACTGATTACTTCCTACTTGATCCTCAATTTAAATGAATCCAATAAATTGGGTGATGTCTCCTGGGTTAAACCGGCTAAATATGTGGGTATCTGGTGGGGGATGCATCTGGGAACCTACACCTGGGAGTCGGGACCTATCCATGGAGCGACTACTGCCAATGCCAAGCGTTATATCGATTTTGCAGCTGACAATGGATTTGATGCGGTGTTAATCGAAGGATGGAATACCGGCTGGGATGGTGACTGGATCCAGAACGGTCGGCTGTTTAATTTCACCCAGCCGCATCCTGATTTTGATATCGCCGAAGTGAGTCGGTATGCGGCCAGCAAAGGAATAGAAATAATCGGCCATCATGAGACTGCAGCTGACATCGGGAATTATGAGAAGCAAATGGAAGCCGCTTTTCAATTTTATAAAAACTATGGGATTGATGCCATAAAGACCGGCTATGTGGGGGATAATGTTTTCAGCGGCATGGGGACTACTGAATGGCACCATGGACAGTATATGGTGAGGCACTATCGCAAAGTGATAGAGAAGGCCGCAGAATATAAAATCATGCTGGATGTGCATGAACCGATAAAGGATACCGGTGAACGGAGGACTTATCCCAACATGATGTCGCGGGAAGGGGCACGGGGACAGGAATG
>MESS01000143.1:27779-30482 GCA_001771055.1 Caldithrix sp. RBG_13_44_9 | reverse complement strand
ATCCTGCCATTCACCAGAATGCTGGCCGGGCCAATGGATTACACCCCCGGTATTTTCGATTTAGAGTTCAAACAGGCCGGGCGCCCCAACAACCGGGTTCATGGTACCCTGGCCAAAGAATTGGCAATCTATGTGGTACTCTACAGTCCCCTGCAAATGGCTGCCGATTTAGTAGAGAACTATCAGAATCAGCCGGCCTTTCAATTTGTGAAAGATGTACCGGTGGATTGGGAGGAAACCAGGATTTTGCACGGAAAGATCGGAGATTACATTACGGTAGTCCGTAAAGAACGCCAGAGCAGCGATTGGTATCTGGGTAGTATTACAGACGAAAATCCCAGGGAGTTAGAAACCGCTCTTTCCTTTTTGCCTGCCGGAAAAAAATATCTGGCCGAGATCTATGCCGATGCCGCTGAAACTGATTGGAAAAGCAATCCACGGGCGATTGATATTCGTAAACTCCTGGTCGACCAAAATACCCGATACCGAATCAGGTTAGCAGCAGGCGGAGGTCAGGCTGTTCGTTTGCGTCCCGCCACAGAAGAAGAGTTGACGACCATGAATTCCTATGCAGAATAATTGAGATGCAAACTGCCAAGATAAATTAAGCCAAGGAGTGCAGATGGTAATGAAAAGAAATAGACTGCTGATCTTTTCCCCTTGTTGTCACATCATGCTTTTCATCATCCTTGGAACTGTGATTCTTTTCTAAAATTGTGAGAAAAATCCGGAAGAAATTGCCTTATCTCCTTATCCATTGGCTGACGCAAATGATATCAATGGTCAGCGGCTGGCGGAAGCTTTTACTACCGTCAGGCAAATTCCTCAGATGAAGGCCTTTTTGGTTGCCCGGAACGGAACAATTGTGGCTGAGGAAAATTTTAATGATTTTCATCCCAATTCATTGCATGATGTTCGGTCGGCAACTAAAAGTATTACCTCCATCCTGATTGGAATTGCGGTAAAAAAAGGCTTTATTCAGAGAATAGATCAATCCATTGCTGATTATCTGGAACCTTTGGTGGAAATATTCCCGGAAGAGAAACGGGCCATCACCATCCGAGATTTGCTCACCATGAGTGGAGGATTTGCCTGGACAGAATTCGGAGACTGGTCGGAATATTCCAACTGGAATAATGCACCTAACCAGCTGGAATACATACTGAACAAACCAGTCATTCATTCACCGGGAACAATATTCAATTACAATGACGGGGCTTGCCATCTCCTTTCCCTGATCATAGCTCAGGCCAGCGGTATGGACACTCATGACTTTGCGAAACAATATCTTTTTTCTCCTTTAGGAATCGAGGGAACAGCCTGGTTGATAGATAGACAGGGATATCCCAAAGGATGTGTGGGTCTGCAGATCAGTCCGCATGATATGTTTAAATTAGGTCAGCTTTATCTGCAGGGAGGTGAATACAATGGAGCACGTATCGTATCATCCGAATGGGTCAATGAATCCACCCGGCCGCAAATATCTACCAATGGAGTTATACCGTATGTTTCTAATTATGGTTATCTTTGGTGGAATGATACCATTCACGGTTACCAGACCTACATGGCCATGGGTTATGGGGGGCAATTTATATTTTGTGTGCCCCGGTTAAACCTGGTGGTTGTCAGCCAATGTCTGTGGAATGTCGGAGATCAGCAGGCTGGGATGAATTGGATGACCATCATCGATGTTATTGTGAATCAGATTCTGCCAGCGGTGAGAGAGTAGATCAAACATTCTCGGAAGATGTGACTGGTATTAAAACCTTGGATGAACTTTGAGTCTGAAACCGGGATTTTATTTTTCATTTTTTCTCCCGCAGAGACGCTGAGACCGCAGAGAAAAAATTTGCCAATTGCTGATTGCCAACTGCCAACTACCCTGAATCTCTGCGCGAGTACAGTGGCCATGAAGGTCGGTGGTTATCGGGACAATTTATCAGGCGGGTTCAATCCCTGCATCATTTCCTGAATGAACCCGATTTCATCCTGATTAATAGTATGTCCCATTTGGGGATATAAGCGGGTGGTGACCTTTGCTCCTAATTTCAGAAAAACTTCAGCGGTTTCCAAAACGCGTTCCCGGGGGATATGAAAATCAGTATCGCTGCATCCCAAAAACACCTGGGTATTATCCATTGAGCCTGGATAAGTCCGGGGAGTTCCGGGCGGTCCAATGAGACCGCCACTTAAACCGACAATACCTCCGTACCTGCCGGCATGTTGCGCAGCATACTCCAATGCCAGACAGGCCCCCTGGGAAAACCCCAGCAAAATGATCCTTTCATCAGGAATATTCTCCTCATTTAACTGCTTACACAATGAGGCAATCACCGAAAATCCGGAGGAGATCCAGGATTGATTGAGCTGTATTGGTTCGAGAAAAGTGTATGGATACCAGCTGTTTTCAGCGGCCTGGGGAGCTAGATAGGTAAATGAATCACTCTGAAATTCTTCCACCAGCAACAGAATAGCACTGGCAGCAGATCCTCTTCCATGTAGTAAAATCATTGCGGCTGAGGCTTTTTCTGGCCTCACTCCTGCCGATTGTACCGCCTGTTTCTGATGCGGACCAATAATAGCGCTCTCCAATTTTTTTACTCCTGAAAGATCTTCCGGATAGTGTTTGCCTTTTTCACCCGGGGAAGTCCTGATTCAATCTCTTGCCGGCGGGATTCATACCAGCCAGGCAATTTTAATTTG
>MESS01000143.1:27651-27770 GCA_001771055.1 Caldithrix sp. RBG_13_44_9 | reverse complement strand
TTATCAATTGTTTCATCCACCAGAAAACCGGGAGTATCCGTAGCAATCTCATAAAGGATATTTCCCGGTTCACGAAAATAGACTGAATGAAAGTAGTTGCGATCTACCACCGGTGTTAC
>MESS01000143.1:26510-27643 GCA_001771055.1 Caldithrix sp. RBG_13_44_9 | reverse complement strand
CCTGCTGGATCAATTGCTCTCTCTTTTTCTGCTGTGCCCCATCATCCGCTGCCCGCCAGGCAATATGATGAACCGTTCCCGCACCAATCTTTCCACGGTTTCCGGGCGGTAAGACCTGCAAATCAACTACTCCACCAATCTGAGTTTCTTTATTTTTTAAACGATACCGGCTGCCACTCTGCTGGTCAAATTGAAATCCCAGCTGACTGGTTAATAATTCCAGACTTGGCAAATGATCCTCCACTGCCAATGCCGCACTGTGGAAACCGGTAATGGCATACTCAACCGGTACCGGTCCCTCATTCCAGGGTGCGGTTTCAGTGACAGGTACAGCGGACACTACCAATTCCAACTGTATTCCATCTGGATCGCGGAAAGTCAAAACCTCTTCATCGAAACAGTTGGATGGTTCTTGCAAAGCCATGTCAATTTTCTGCAGACGTTCCATCCAGTAATTCATGGACCCTGCCGGAATCGAAAAGGCAATAGCACTCACCTGTCCTGCCCCGGATCTTCCTTTCCAGGCTCCTTTTCCCCACGGGAAAAAAGTGAGAACTGTTCCGGGTGAACCAATTTTATCACCATAATAAAAGTGATTGGTATCCGGCGCATCAAAATTGACTGTTTTTTTGATCATCCGCAATCCCAGCACTCCTGCATAAAAATCGAGATTGGTCTGCGGATCACCGGCGATGGCAGTAATATGGTGAATACCTTTTATATTAGAGGACATGGCAAATCTCCTAACCAACTGAAGCGATTTTACATTACTTCAATTTCATGTAATTTATGAATATTTACTTTGACTATGCCTTCACCTGGCGGTTGAAAAACACTGGCGAATCTGGCATTCCAGACAATTTCGTCATAGCGATAGGATGAACGGGTATGAACACTCTGGGAAAAAGTTTCATCGATGGCAGTGAGCAAAATCAGGAATTCTGCTTCAGATTTTGCCAAATCTTCTGCTGATAATCCCCATAATGGACTCTGTTCATCTATTGGATGAACCACTGTCCAATGCAGTGGGAAAAATGCTACTTTAGTACGTTCCAGACTTAATTGATGAAACCGCCGGACACGTCGGTCATTTATTTTCTCAAAGTGGGTGAATAAAACTTTGATCTCCACTT
>MESS01000143.1:26386-26490 GCA_001771055.1 Caldithrix sp. RBG_13_44_9 | reverse complement strand
TCATTTGCCAGACGGAATTCAAACGCCATTTTATCTTGATAAGGAGCAATAACTGCTTTTTCGCTGAAAACAATCTGGGCCCAGGGGCGGGAGAAACGGGCGAA
>MESS01000143.1:26220-26367 GCA_001771055.1 Caldithrix sp. RBG_13_44_9 | reverse complement strand
GCGAAAGTCATTAATCCGACAAAAGCATCCATCGCGGAAAGTATATTAGCCAGAAATCCTTTAGGTGCCACCTGTCCGTATCCAACCGTGGTAAAAGTCTGAATACTAAAAAAGAAAGCATGCCAGAATTTTCCACTTTCCGAACCT
>MESS01000143.1:25879-26112 GCA_001771055.1 Caldithrix sp. RBG_13_44_9 | reverse complement strand
GGCATGGTCAACAGTGCCGAATACGGGCTGATGGTACGAAAAAAAGGGAGGCCGTGACGTTCTACATTAAAACTGCCATCGCGATTCAATAGCCGCAGGTGGTCTTGTTGGGTGACCTTTGCCCCAAAACCCAGGTCGTTTAATTCCTCCAACATCCGATCTGGCTTATTTTTCCACTTCATATTGTGAGCTCCCCATTAAGAATTAGTCAATACCATCCGATATCGGGCCTT
>MESS01000143.1:24165-25798 GCA_001771055.1 Caldithrix sp. RBG_13_44_9 | reverse complement strand
AGAAAACTCCAGCATTTCATTGATCATTGATCGGCTGCCAATGGCACTTCCACCCACAAATTTAACAGAAAGCAGGGTGCTCGCTGGTATATTCAACATACCACCTGCTCCGACGAATACTAGACCTCCATGAGACCTGAGTAAACCAACAAACAGATTCCAGTCCATTTGGACATAAACGGTAGAGAGAATAAAATCGAACTGGCGGTTGAGGCTGGTTAATTTTTTTTTATCCGAATTCACCACAAAATGATGGGCTCCAAATTTCTTCGCTTCTGCTTCCTTATCCGCTGAACTGGAGAACGCAGTAACCTCGCAGCCATAGGCCCGGGTAAATTGCAATGCCAGATGACCTAATCCCCCGATCCCTATAATCCCCACTTTCATTTCCGGTTTTACCTGATAATGCCGCAAGGGGGAATAAACGGTAATCCCACCGCATAACAAGGGTGCGGCATTTTCCGATTCCAGGGATTCCGGTATCGCGAATGCAAAGCGGCTGTCAGTGATTATCCGGTCGGCAAATCCTCCCGGCCTCCCAACACAGGTAGCCTGATTTCGGACGCATAGATTCTCTTCTCCCCGTACACACCATTCACAGCTCATGCAGCTGCCGGACTGCCAGCCCACTCCAACCCTTTGCCCGATTTTGAGGTGTTCTACCGCTGATCCTAAGCGGCTAACCATTCCAACCACCTCGTGTCCAGGGACCAATGGATAACGGCTGATCTGCCAGTCATCATCAATCAGATGAATATCACTGTGGCATATTCCGCAGTGCGTGATCTTAATATCTACCTCAAATGGACTTAATTCTTGGGCTTCGAAAGAATGAGGTTTCAATTTTTCTCTGGCAGAAAAAGCTGCATGAGCATGAACGATCATAATCTTTTTTCCTTTTATATTTCTAACTGTTCTGATAAACACTGGCAAAGATTTTACTGAAATCTTTCAGTGAAGTGGAGGTAGTGTTTTGGGCCGTACGTTTGGAATCAGAAAAAACTAATCCTTTGTTCATGCTGTCCATGAATTCGCTCATGGCATCGGCGGCATTTTCACTGATACCCCAACCAGAAATCATGGCTTTCCTGGCGTCTGCAAAAGGAAATTCCATATATTTTAATTCCAGTTTATTGATTGCTTTTCCAAGAATCTTAGCGATTTCTGCGTAACTCAGGTTTTTGGGTCCAAGAATGTATTGTACATTTCCAGATCCTTTAAAATCCAGCGCTAACAAACGTTTTGCTGCTACTTCAGCAATATCACGGGTAGCAACCAGTGGAAATGACAAATCAGATTTAATTGGTGAACCAATGATACCCATCTGCTTGATGGTCCCAATTTGACCGAACAGATTCTCCATGAAATAAGTGGGTCGCAGATGCAGCACATTCAAACCTTTGATTTTGTTGAATCGCTGTTCCATATCGTATAATCCCTGCACTACTCCGGCTTTCTGTGACAAGTGGGCACCCACACTGCTCAAAGTAACCGCATGTTTTATTCCCGCGGCTTCAATGGCCGTTGCAAATGATTCAATGATACTATTCTGAAAACCACGGTAATCGGTGGCCATGAAATTGGGTGGAATCATGGCATAGACTGCGGTTGCTCCGGTAAAGGTTTTTTTCAG
>MESS01000143.1:23245-23904 GCA_001771055.1 Caldithrix sp. RBG_13_44_9 | reverse complement strand
GTACTCAAACGGTGATAATTGATCAGGCGGAGCGGAAGTTTTAAAACCTGGCCGCCGATTCCCAGATATCCCCGTCGAACCCGGCCTTCAATAATCAATTTACTGACGATATAGTTCACCGTATTGGAAGCTACGGCAAAACAGATCCCCTGCGCTGGTAAAATGATAGCAGTATTAATCCCCACTACCTCTCCCTGGGAATTGACCAGTGGCCCACCGGAATTGCCTGGATTCAGGGCAGCGTCAGTCTGGATCACATCATCGATCAATCGACCGTTGTTAGATCGCAGCGTCCTTCCCAGGGCACTTACCACCCCGGCTGTGACTGAATATTCAAAGCCATAAGGATTGCCGATGGCCACAGCCAATTGTCCAACCCGTAATAGATCTGAATCACCCATGTTCACATGGTTCAAATGATCAGCATAGATGCGAATGACGGCCAGATCGGTAGCCGGATCGTTACCCACCAGTTTTCCCGGAAAAATCCGGCCATCCTGCAGACTCACTTCTATCCGGTTGGCACCGCTCACTACATGACTGTTAGTGACAAGGAATCCTTCTGGGGAAATGATAAAGCCTGAACCGGCTCCGGGCTGATCTTCCTGAGACATATTGCGGGAGGAACGCTTTTTTTCCACCCGGATGTGAACCACTGC
>MESS01000143.1:21917-23210 GCA_001771055.1 Caldithrix sp. RBG_13_44_9 | reverse complement strand
GGGAATAGGCATCCAGAATATTTTCATCTGACCAGCTCGCGTCCTTTATGCGCCCATCACTCGTGATGAGCGGCCGGTCAGTATCAGTAATATTTTTAAACATCTCGGCACCTTAAAAAATTATCTTCTCAGCAATTTAAAAGCAATGCCGGCACCCATACCCTGTTGGTAGGCCAGGTGGATCCACAATTTGGCAAAATACTCCAGCAGAATCGCCTGATTCAAACTGCCGGCATCTATCACTTCGAAACCCGCTTCTTCAGCCAATTTCTGGACTATCTTTTTTGCATCCACATCATCCCTGCAGATCAGGGTCTCGATCCGCATTCCCTGATAGACCGGATTGCGTAAATTAGCTGAACCTGTACTGTTGAAGGCTTTGATCACTCTGGCGGAACCAGACCAATTTTTTACCGCTTCAGCGGCAGATTGAAATCCGGCCGGAACACCTGCAATAGCATTGGTGGTATCGATGATAAGTTTATTCTGCAGATTTCCAGCTTTTTCCAGAACATCCTTGACAGCCGGGAATGGGATAGCCAGAACCACTATTTCAGAAGAGCTTACGGCCTCAGGGATAGTTTTGAACTGGACATTTTTACCCGCTAAAGCCTGGTATTTCGGATTCTGGGGATCCCGGACTCCATAAATAATCTGATGACCCTGCGCAGCCCATTTTTCCCCTAACCCGCCGCCAATCTTACCAGTGCCCAATATGTTAATCTTCATCATTTTCTCCTATATGAGAAACCGGGAAAATTACTGTTTTTCATCCAAACAGAATTATCCCCGCAGTTTGTCTAATAAATTATTTAATGCCCGCACTTCCGGCAGTGATAAGGTATGAAATTGTTTCTCCCATCTTTTATCGTACTTTTCAATTTCCTTAAGCAATTCCAATCCTTGGGAAGTGATAATCACATCTACTGCCCGCCGGTCCTTCTCGCAGGTACGCCTTTCTACCAGGTCCTTTTTACGGAGTTTTTCCACCAGTCGTGAGGCATTGGACATTTTATCCAGCATGCGTTCTATTAAAAGACTGACAGTGGCCGTTCCGGGATATTGTCCCCGCAAAATCCGCAGGATATTATATTGCT
This sequence comes from Caldithrix sp. RBG_13_44_9, assembly GCA_001771055.1. Taxonomy (GTDB): domain Bacteria; phylum Calditrichota; class Calditrichia; order RBG-13-44-9; family RBG-13-44-9; genus RQOF01. The sequence goes on along the minus strand of MESS01000143.1, from coordinate 22,113 downwards.
GGATGGTAATTCCAAACGGTTTCAGGTGGGCCTGATTTTTCAAATGCAGCCAGCTGTGAGTATACATCAGGTTCACCGATAGCCGGTGGAATTCATTCTTGAAACGGGATTGTCTAATTTCATCTTCGATTTTCATGCTCTAATATATGTATAGACATTTAATGTTCCTACTTATTTATTTTGGTTTTCTACCATC
>MESS01000143.1:21638-21849 GCA_001771055.1 Caldithrix sp. RBG_13_44_9 | reverse complement strand
CTGAGAAAAAACACGTAATCATTATGAATAAAAAACCATTGCCAACTGTTTTTTTCTGTCCTTGTGTCTCCGAGTTAAGATTTATCTTTATTCTTTCCTCCACCAGGAAATATTCATAATATTATTTTTAACCGAACTTTCGGTGATTATTATTCGAATAATCATTCACCAAAATTATTTTAAAGGAGAAGTCATGAATTATCTGTTGAAG
>MESS01000143.1:15544-21605 GCA_001771055.1 Caldithrix sp. RBG_13_44_9 | reverse complement strand
GACAATTGATCTATTCCAGGGGATTTGACAGTTATTGCGGGGAATATAAAACTTCCGCTGCGGCCCTGGCCGGAGTCAAACGCAGCTATCACGAAACAGCCATCATTCCCTATCCCCGCAATAAGATCAGATTTGCCCTGGAGAACCGCGACCGCCAGAATCAACTGCATCTGCTGTTCTCTCAGGAGATTGACCCCAAAAGTCTGGAGATCAACACCGAGGACTGGATTAAAGGAGTTAAAGTCTACGAAGCCCTGAGAAACGGAGATCCCGGAACCAAAGTTGATATGGCAATCATCGGGGAAGGTTATACTGCCATAGAGGAGGCCAAATTTATTGAGGATCTGAATAAATTCTCAGGATTACTGTTTTCCCATCAACCCTATAAATCTTTTCAGACCAGTTTTAATATTTACGGGGTGTTAAAATTCTCAGATGAAAGCGGTACCGACGATCCCCGTGCCCAGATTTATCAAAGCACCGCACTCAATACTACCTTTAACTCCCTCGGTTCAGATCGTTACCTGTTGACTGAGGATAATAAAAATCTGCGGGACATTGCCGCCCATGTCCCTTACGATGCTTTACTTATAATGATCAATCATAAAAAATATGGCGGAGGCGGTATCTATAACTTTTACCTGACCTTTACTACCGATAATCAATGGCATGAATATATTTTCATTCATGAATTTGGTCATTCGTTCGCCGGTCTAGCTGACGAGTATTATACTTCCTCCACTGCTTATAATGAATTTTATCCTGTCGGCATTGAACCGATTGAACCAAACATTACTGCCCTGCTGAATCCCAATGAGGTCAAATGGAATAATCTGCTTTCTCCTAAAATTAAAATTCCAACTCTTTGGGAGAAAGAAGCCTATGATCAGATGGATCTGGAATATCAGAAAATCCGGGAAGAATTGACGGAAAAAATTGCCAGGCTGAAAAGAGAAAAAGCTCCTCAAAATGTCATTCAGCAGATTGAGGAAGAATCGGAGAATCTTTCCCGCAGTCATGCTTTAAAAGTAGATGCATTTTTACAGAAGAGTAAATATTTCGGAAAAGTGGGAGTATTTGAGGGTGCCGGTTATGCTTCCAAAGGACTTTACCGCCCGATGATTGACTGTATGATGTTCACTAAGGGGAACAAACCGTTTTGCAAAGTCTGTGAAAATGCCATCATTCAGGTAATAAAATATTACTCGGAATAAATCGGATATCCCGGCTGTTTGTATGATAAGAAATTCCTGGCCGTTCTTGGCTCTACTGTACTTTTTATTCATTCGTCCTGCTGCCGCCCAAAAAGTGATTGAAGGCAGTATCAAAGATCGTGATAGCCGGCAATCATTGCCGGCAGCCAATATTCAGATCGAAGGAACACTGAAAGGTACCATCAGCAATGATCAGGGATTTTACATCCTAAAATTGGATGAATTACCGGCAACACTTATCGTCAGCTATATCGGATATGCTACCGAAAAAGTAAGAATCGAAACCGAATCCAGCGATCGGCAGGATATCCTGCTTACGCCGGTCAGTTACGAACTGGAACCCATAGTCGTGACAGATGAAGATCCGGCAGTCCGCATCATGCGTGAGGTAATCCGGCGTAAAAAAGAATGGCGGGCCACTCTGAATACCTACCAGGCTAATGCCTATACCCGGGTGGTTCTGGAAAATGACACCAGCATTACTTCTATTATGGAAAGTATTTCCATCAGCTACTGGAGTCGCGACAAAGGTACCCGGGAAATTATTAAATCCCGAAGGCAGACTTCTAATCTCAGTGCGGATGAAAATTTTGCCGGCGTCGGTGTGATTACCAACCTGTATGATGATGATATTGAAATCGCCGGATTTAAGCTGATCGGGGTCACCCATCCGGATGCATTGGATCACTACCAGTTTCACCTGGAGGGAAAGCGTCAGCGAGATAACCAGTTGGTTTATGATATCTCGGTTGAACCACGCAATAAGTTACAGCCCATGTTTATCGGAAAAATTGCGGTCCTGGATCAGGATTTTGCCTTGCTGGAAGTCGACCTGAAACCCAATGAGGCCGTATTATTCCCGCCACCGATTGAAAATTTTAATCTGGGTTACCAGCAGCAATTCAACAACTTTGGAACTAAATACTGGATTCCTATTGATCTCAGGGTCAACGGAAGTATCAAAGTCGGTTTCATCGGTCTGCATTTCCCCTCTATCATCATCCGCTGGATCTCACGTTTGAGCGATTATCAGATAAATCCAGTTCTACCGGATTCGCTTTTCACAGAAAAAGAACAATTCACGGTGGACTCAACCACCATCACTCAAAATCCGGACAGCATCTTTACCAGCAATCCTGAAGTTGTGCCCTTCTCAGAATTGGAAGAAAACGCTTATGCCACCCTGGACAGCACCATGACCCTGGAAAAGGCTTACCGTCCGACCGGACCCTTGGCCCGCTTTGTAAAAGTGGAGGTGGAAGGAGATGATGGTACTGATCAGGAACAGAAAAGGAAAACGAATCTGCTCAAAGACATCAGTCCGGTGCTGCATTTTGACCGGGTGGATGAACTCACTATTGGATTGAAGAAATCGTTTTCCGTTCCTCACCTCAAGCTTGATCTCTTCGGTGGGTATAAAACCGGACATGATGACTGGTTTTACGGAGGACAGGTCACACTTTTACCCGGGGAAAAATCCCGCTGGAAAAGCAGGATTGGATATTATGAGAATACCGACACCCGATATTCCACCAGTCTCTATCCTCTCCTTTTCAGCAGTGTTCATACTTTGCTGGGGTACCGGGACTATTACGACTTTTTCCGGAACCGTAAGTTCAACTTCGACATATCCTTGGCCCTGCCTGTTCTTCAATCCCGGCTTACTTTGGGATATAATTTTGAAAATCACCAGAATCTATCGAAGAGTACGGATTTTAATCTGCTGGGGCGGGATGTCATTCAGCGGGAGAATCCGGTTCTGCCTGTTGGAGAACTGCGTTCCCTTAATTTTCAGCTAACCGCCGGAGAGGACTATATTCCCTTCGGAATTATCGGCCAGAATCACTTGACATTATTGGCTGAATTCTGTCCCTCAGAAATCATTAAAAGTGATTTTAACTACCGCCTGTTTAAAGCTGCCCTGGATTTAAGAATTCCCACATTTTTGAGGCGCCGGCTTCTGCCAAATGCCTTTGATATCCGGCTGGCGGCAGGAACCTCCAGCGGCAGTCTTCCACCACAACGTTTTGGAACTCTGGATGGAGCACTGCAGATTTTTTCTCCCTTTCCCTCATTCAAATCTCTGATTGGTAAAGCTTATGAAGGAGAAAAATATTTCGGAATTTTCTGGGAGCATAATTTCAGAACTCTGCCCTTCGAAGTCGTGGGATGGCGCCAACTGGCCCAGAAAAATATCGGGATCATTCTGCATGGGGCCTCCGGAAGAACCTGGATTGAAGAAGACCCTCAAAAAGAACTTTCATACCAACCGGTTTACCAGGACCGCTTTCATCATGAAATTGGTCTTTCGGTGAATGGTCTGTTCAATTTTTTCCGGATCGATTTTACCCAGCGCTTAGATAAAAAAGAATTCTATGCCGGCTTTACTCTATCAAGAATTTTCTAAATGTAAAAATCGATTTTTTTGTATTGAGAGAACCTTTAAAATAACTGCTGACAAAATGTTTAAATATTGAAAAGGAGGGAAAAGATTTATGAGAAAAATTTTTCTATTTATTACCATGCTTTTTTTAGCTGGATGTGAAACACCCGCCAACTTGCAGCAGGAAGTTCAAAAATTTATTGATGCCTACAGCCAGGAATATCAACAGCTGTATTATACATCCTCCCGGGCAGAGTGGGCCAGCAACACCCGGATCGTTGAAGGAGATTCCAGCAACGCGATAGCTACCCGTAAAGCCAATGAGGCTCTGGCTAATTTTACCGGAAGTGTTAAGAATATTGAGACCATTCAGAATTTTTTAAAGAAAAGAGAAAAACTTCTTCCTCTGCAAATCAAACAGTTAGAAGTCATGTTGTATCTCGCCGCCAATAATCCACAAACAGTGACAGAACTGGTAAAGGAACGGATAAAAGCTGAAACCGAGCAAGTTGAAAAATTGTACGGATTTGATTTCCAGATCAATAAAAAATCAGTTAGTACCAACGATATCGATGCAATTCTGAATGAAGAGACCAATCTCAAAAAAAGGCTGCAGGCCTGGGAAGCCAGTAAGGAAGTAGGAAAAAATCTCAGGTCTGGCCTGATCAAGCTGCAGCATCTGAGGAACCAGACGGTAGAAGCCCTGGGGTACCCTGATTATTTCAGCTATCAGGTTTCCGATTTTGGCATCGGCACCGAAGAGATGATGAAGCTGAACCGTCAACTGGTTTCCGAGATCTGGCCCCTGTACCGCGAACTTCATACCTATGCCCGTTACGAATTAGCCAAAAAATATGGCGAAAAGAAGGTACCGGATTATTTACCGGCCCACTGGCTGCCCAACCGCTGGGGCCAGGATTGGACTACCCTGGTAACGGTTAAAGGAATGGATCTGGATGCAATATTGCGAACCAAAACCAGTGAATGGATCATGCAGCAGGGAGAACAATTTTACATAAGCCTGGGATTTCCTTCCCTGCCCCAGAGCTTCTGGGAAAAATCCAGTCTCTATCCCCTTCCGCAAGATGCCGGGTACAAAAAGAACAATCATGCTTCCGCCTGGCATATGGATTTAAACCAGGACATTCGCAGTCTGATGAGCGTGATCCCTAATGCCGAATGGTATGAGACGGTCCATCATGAACTCGGCCACATTTACTATTATGTTGCTTATACCAATCAGAATATCCCGTTATTGTTGAGAGGTGGAGCCAACCGGGCTTTTCATGAAGCAATCGGATCCCTGATGGGCTTGGCCGCCATGCAGAAACCTTTCCTGGCACAGAAAAATTTAATCCCGGCAGATAGCAAAACCGATGAGATGAAAACTCTGTTAAAAGAATCCCTGAATTACATCATCTTCATGCCCTGGTCTTGCGGGGTGATGACCGAATTTGAATACGAATTATATACTAATCGACTCCCGGCTGAACAATTCAACCAAAAATGGTGGGAGCTGGTGCAAAAGTATCAGGGTATTGTTCCTCCCTCAACCAGGGGTGAAGAGTATTGCGATCCCTCTACCAAAACTCATATCAATGATGATGCCGCCCAGTATTATGATTACGGATTATCGTATGTTTTGCTTTTCCAGTTCCACGAATATATTACTAAAAACATCCTGCAGCAGAATCCGCATTCAACGAACTACTATGACAGTAAAGAGGTGGGGGAATTCCTGAAGAAAGTCATGGGTCCGGGCAAAACCCAGGACTGGCGACAGCTGCTGCAGGCAACTATCGGACAGGAGATGAGTGCTCAATCTATGTTGAATTATTTCCAGCCGCTGCTGGATTATCTGAAAAAAGCCAACAAAGGTCGAAAATATACCCTTCCTGAAACTCTCTAAAAGTAAGCCAGGGGATTTCTGGTTAATTCCAGGATTCCCTGCTATTACCTTAGAGTTATGATGAAGAACAAAAACTTTACCTTTTCTTCAACCATTCTTGCTTTCCTGGTGGCGGTGATTTATTTCCGCTGTTCTCAGGAGGTTACTTATATCCCTTCCAGTTTCATGTCCTGTCGACTGGAAAAAAAACTTACTGGTATCGAGGCCAGACAGTGGGTAGATAAAATTCACGGAAAAGTAGTGACGCCGCCGGAAAGTGAAATAGGTTTTTACCTGGGAGAGAATGGACCTATAACCGTCTATGTGTCAGGTTATCAAACTGAGGAGCTGGCCAGGAAAGAATTACTGCGTATGACTGAAAAAATCTCATCGCAAAATTCGATTTTTATCGGAGGGGAATTTGTCGAACTGGATGGCAAAAATATTTACCGCTGTTTCGGGATGGGACAAACCCACTTTGTCTTTACTCACCATAACAAACTTATCTGGCTCTCGGTAAATACTATCCAGGGAAAAGAAATGCTGCGGGCCTATTTGGATCTAATCAATTGACCT
>MESS01000143.1:13049-15520 GCA_001771055.1 Caldithrix sp. RBG_13_44_9 | reverse complement strand
AAGATTTATGATGCTTTAAGCAGCTCCTGGATTCGATCCTGCACATACTGTTCATTTCCGGAACCGATTTTAAAGTCGGCCACCCGGCCCTGTTTATCAATCATGATCAGGGTGGGAATTCCCCGGATGTGATAACTTTCAAATCCTTCCATCCCTTTGGCGATGGCCACCGGATAGGTCATATTGAAACGTTTCAGGAATTCTCCGGTCAGGCGGATCTCTTCCTTTGATTCTACTTTACCTAATCGCCGCATTTCATCACTGTAACGTCCGTACAGGCGGGTATATCCCAGTATTACCAGACCTTTGTCCCGGTTCTGCTGATAAATTTCAACCAGTGCCGGAATAACAGCCCGGCAGGGTCCACACCACGGCGCCCAGAAATCGATGACTACCACTTTACCATGCTGATCACTTAACTTAAAAGCCCTGGAGTTAAACCAGGTTTCAGCGGTCAATTCCGGTGCCGGTTTTCCAATCATATCCATCAATTGTAAGGTAGACTGTAAAGAAGTTTCATGGCCGGTACTGTTCAACTCGGCGATTCCCTGATTCAAAATCTGGCGTGCTGACTCAGGATTTCCCTTCATCTTTTCCAGGAGCGCCAGATTTTCCAGAATATAACCTTTATTTCGCAGATCATTATCCGGCCATTGGTTCAAAGCAAGAAGCTTACGGGAAAAATATTCCTGATCCCTAAGTTCCGGAGCTTCATAGGCAAAATCGAATAATATTTCCAGGTACTGTTCATCTACCTGTACTTTTTCTTCGATAGGCCGGAATAATTCCAAAGCCTCTTCATACTTTTTTAAGGATTGTAATACCCGAACCTTGTGGAAGCGGGCAGGATCGGCTTGGGATGATTCCCGGGAAATAATCTGATCCAGCAATTGGTTGGCCTTATCATATTCCTTTAACTCAATCAATATTTGACTGCGCACCAGGTCCAGTCCTGCCGTTGAAGATTCTGACTGGTACTGGTTTAATAACTTATTCAGATCCGATTTTTTATTCTCCTGCAATGCCCGGTAAACCGAATCGCTTTCCGCTGTTTTCATCAGATTATCGTACTTGGTGATCAGGGCCTGATAAGCTCCTTCCATTGCCACTGCTTTTTCATTAGTCTTTTGCTTTCCGCAAGAAACACCAAGAAGGATAAAACAGCAAATAATCATTACTCGAGTCAACATTATTAGATTCCTTTCCAGCGAAGTTAAAAATCAGATTATTCAATTTTATCTAAAGACTGCCTGGAATTCTTAATCCGGAATTTCGGCTGACAATCCAAGATTCATGAATTTTTATAGACACCGATTTAAAGATCGGTGCAATTTAAAAAGAAAAAAAATTATTTATTTCCAAAGGGCCATTCTTTTTGTTTTTTTAATCTCTCATCCAGACCGAAAGATTTGAACAGAGCGATCATTTCATTCTCATCTCTCTTACGATACTGGAAATCACTGCGGTTGGCGAGTTCATGCGTTAAAATACTGATCACCGCTGCAGATTCAGATAAATATTTTTTATCGACTTTATCAAACGAATCACGCTGGTTATGATAGGAATCCAGCATATCCTGATCCAGCCTGGCTTGCAAGGAAAGGACTGGAATTCCGGCTAACATAAAAGGCATGTGGTCACTGTTGGTCCACGGTTTATTTGCTACCCCGGCTTGTAAATTAAATCCATTTAATTCCGTCGCCAGTTCAGTTAACAGCGGAATAAATTCAGTGAAGCCCATGGCATTAAAACCAGTGGGATAACCGGTCATATCCATATTGATCATGGCGGCAATTTCTTCCGAACCATGCTGTTCCATATATTTTTTTGATCCAAACAGGCCCAGCTCTTCGCCGTTGAACCATACCAGATCAACACCGTAGTAATTTTGCCGGCTGTACAGCCCCAACAGACGAGCCACCTCCAGCAAGATTGCGGTACCCAAACCGTTATCGATACTTCCCTGCCCCAGATCCCAGGAATCATAATGAGCTCCCACTACAATTTTCTGCCGGACTTTCCCGGGAAACCGGACAATCAAATTTTCGGTGGTCATTTCCTGGCAGGAAGATTTCACCTCCAGCTGCAGGCGAACTGGATGATTTTTCTCTATCAATCTTCGCAGCCAATTACCCTCCTCGTAAGTGAGACTGAAGGCAGGAATGACGGTCGCATTTCCCTGAAAATCACCGGTCCCCAGCATAACAGCAAAACCGGATTCTGAATGGATAAAGAGAACGGCCATTGCACCTTGACCGGCAGCGATCTCGATGGCTTCCTGTCGTAAAAGTAGTGTTCGGTTTGACAAGTCCTTGGATTGTAAAAGAACTATCTTATCACGGACATTTAAATCCTGATAATCCTCAACATAACCGAAATCGGCATAGATCAGATCTGCTTCAAATACCGATAGAGAATTAACATACCCCAGCGCTGCAGCCTGCAACTTCTTTTCAACCGGTGAAATGACC
>MESS01000143.1:8351-13037 GCA_001771055.1 Caldithrix sp. RBG_13_44_9 | reverse complement strand
TCTCCCCGTACCCAGCCGGGCATGGAAAAATTTTCGGAAATCAGTGGCAATTTCAGTAGTTCAGCCTCCTGCCGGATAATGTCAGCCGCTTTTTTATTCCCGGTCGAACCAACCAGCCGGCCGCCGGTTTCATCACTGATTCGCTGCAGGAAATCGTATGAGCAATTATCGAGGAAAGCTGATCCGACTAATTGGTACCATACCGTCGGTGCCTGCGGATAAAGATACGGGCTGAAAAGAAAAATCAATGCAAGAATAATCAATCTGACTGCCAACAAAGCTAACCTCGGAAAATAGATATATTTTTTTGGAGAAATTAATAGAAGTCGCGTTCTTTTGATCTCAAGCATCCAGAAGCATACGAGCCGGATCTTCCAGCAGCTCTTTTAACCGCACCAGAAAACTTACCGACTCCTTGCCATCGATGATGCGGTGATCATATGAAAGTGCCAGATACATCGTTGGCCGGATCACTACCTGCCCGCTCTGCGCTACCGGTCGTTCCTGAATTTTATGCATCCCCAGAATGGCAGTCTGCGGAGCATTTATGATAGGGGTAGACAGGAGCGATCCGAATACTCCGCCATTAGTGATGGAAAATGTACCGCCGGTCATTTCCTCTATGGTCAGCTTATTATCGCGGGCTTTAGCAGCTAACCGTTCCACTTCCATTTCCAATTGCGGCATATTTAAACGGTCGGCATTAAAAATAACCGGCACTACCAGACCGCGCGGTGTGGAAACCGCGATGGCAACATCACAAAAATCATGATAAACGATGTCATCTTCATCTACCATGGCATTGACTTCCGGAAATTCCCGCAAAGCAATACAACAGGCTTTGATGAAAAAGGACATGAACCCCAGTTTTACAGAATACTTTTTCTGAAAGGGTTCTTTAAAGCGGTTGCGAATATCTATGATCGCACTCATATCCAATTCATTGAAAGTGGTGAGCATGGCGGTTTCATTCTTGGCTGCCACCAGTCGTCTGGCAATGGTTTTCCGCAAAGTGGACATTTTGATCCGCCGCTCTTTCCGTTCACTGCCAGTAATCGGGAACTGTAAACTGGAAACTTCTGCTTTTTTTGCTGAAGGACTTTGGATTTTTTCTTCCATTGCAGGCTGCCTTTCAGAGGCAGTCACTTTTGTTACTTCCGGCTGTCGCTGTATAAATTTTTGTACATCAGCCTTAGTAACGCGCCCACCGGCGCCGCTGCCCTGAACTTCAGAGACTTCTCTGCCTGACTCTGCCAATAACCTGGCCGCTACCGGAGAGATCTTCAGCGGTTTTTCCGGACTGGTTATTTTTTCCACGGTCATTCCGGTGGTAAGTTTCTCTACTTTCTTCATTTCCACTTTGGTGGATGCCTCAACCGGGATCTCCTCCTTCAAATCAATTTCCGCAATTTTATGGCCGATAGGAACGGTCTCTCCGCTATTGACCAGGATTTTTAATAAGCCTGTTTTCTCAGAACGCAGCTCCAGGGTCGCCTTTTCGGATTCAATTTCGCACAGCACCTCATCCATTTTGACCAAATCACCGCTCTTTTTCAACCACTGTCCAATGGTTACTTCATTAATAGATTCCCCAACAGTGGGAATTTTTACTTCGAATATCATAAAAAGTCCTTGTATAATTTCGCTTATTCATCCCATCGAGACCGATCAGGATTTTTCTTTAACTCATCGCTGTAGTCAAGATCTTTTCCAATTCGGCCGCATGCTGTTTATAAAATCCCGTGGCGGGCGCGGTGCTTTCTTCGCGGCCAATATATTCCAGCCTGGGCTGCTTTAATTTTCTGATCAGAAAAGGCCAGGCACCGGCATTTTCGGGTTCTTCCTGAACCCAGGCAAAACTTTTCGCCTGGGAGTATTTTTTAAATAAAGCCTCCATTCCTTTTTCCGGTAATGGATAGAGCTGTTCCATCCGGATCAGAGCAATATCGCGCTTCTTCTGCTGGTTCCGCCGCTCTTCAAGATCGTAATAAATCCGGCCGCTGCAAAACAAAACTTTCCGGACAACAGCAGGTTTTACGCTGGTATCATCAATCAGTGGTTGAAAATATTTTTGAACAAAATCTTCCAGCGGACTCAGGCAGCGTGGATGCCGCAGCAGGCTTTTAGGAGTAAAAAGGATCAGCGGGGTGCGAAAAGGAATTTTCATATGCCGGCGCAGCAGATGAAAAAAATTGGCCGGGGTAGTACAGTTAGCCAGTAACATGTTATTCCTGGCACACAATTCTAGATAGCGTTCAATTCGGGCGGAGGAGTGCTCAGGACCCTGGCCTTCATAACCGTGGGGAAGGTACATTACCAGTCCATTCATCCGTTTCCATTTTTGCTCGGCACTGGAAATAAATTGATCGATGATCACCTGTGCTCCGTTGGCAAAATCCCCGAACTGGGCTTCCCAGATATTCAGGGTATGTGGGGTGGCACAGGAATATCCATACTCAAATCCCAACGCGGCATATTCGGAGAGGAATGAATTATGAATATCAAAATGGGAATTTTTAGTCTGCACCCGCCGCAATGGAATATACTGTTCTTCGGTCTCCTCATTCAGCAGGACTGCATGACGATGGGAAAAAGTACCGCGAACTGTGTCCTGCCCTACCAGCCGGATGGAAACATCCTCCGCCAGCAGGGAACCATAAGCCAAATACTCCGCCACCGCCCAATCGGCCTGCTGTTCCTGGAGAAATTTCTGTTTCTGAGTATCATATAATTTTCTGATTTTCTGAAAAACTTTGACATTTTCCGGAATGGTCAGAATTTTTTCCCCTAATTCCATAAGTTTTTCGTGATTGATGCCGGTAGCTACCGGTGCTTCATAATCATAGTTATCTACCCGCTGGCTTTCATCACATCTATCTTTGAAGACCTGGGTCCTGGTAGCAGGTTTACGGCTTTTGGTTTGTTCCAGCTTTTCCTGCAGCATTCGGGTATACTGCTGTTCCATTTCTTTCCCCAGGTTCTGATCCACCCCGTCACTCTGCATGAGTTTGCGGATATAGATCTCGCGGGGATCGGGATGCTGGGCAATGATCTTATATAGCTTCGGTTGGGTAAAGCGTGGTTCATCTCCCTCATTATGTCCATATTTACGATAACCCAGCAGGTCGATGAAAACATCAGTATGAAAAATTTGCCGGTATTCCATGGCTAACTGTATGGCCAGCACTACCGCTTCCACATCATCCGCATTGACATGAAACACCGGGGAAAGCGTGACCTTGGCGACATCGGTACAATAGGTGCTGGATCGTCCTTCTAAATAATTGGTGGTGAATCCCAGTTGGTTATTTACCACCAGATGAATGGTACCGCCGGTGTGATAAGCTGGCAGCTGGGACATCTGGATCACTTCATACACTACCCCCTGCCCGGCCATGGCCGCATCTCCATGAATGAGGATTGGAGCAACCCGGGTATAATCATCACGGTAGCGCATTTCCATTTTCGCCCGGACTATGCCCTGCACCACCGGATTCACCGCTTCCAGGTGAGAGGGATTGGGGGCTAAAGTCAGCTGTACTTCTGCTCCGCTGCTGGTTTTGACCCGGCTGGTATAACCCAGATGATACTTCACATCCCCGGAAAAAACAGATTCGGCATATTCCTGTCCTTCAAATTCACCGAAAATATCATTATAGGATTTTTCCAGAATATTCGCCAGGACATTCAAGCGGCCGCGATGAGGCATACCGATAACAAATTCCTCAATCCCCATTTGGCTCCCTTTTTCTATGATGGCATCCAGTCCGGGGATAAGAGTTTCGCCCCCCTGCAGGGAAAAACGTTTCTGCCCCACATACTTGGTATGCAGAAAATTTTCGAATACCACCGCCTTACTCAGTTTTTTCAGGATATGGCGTTTCTCATCGATGCCAAAATTGGGAGTATTCCTGGTCGATTCCATTTTGGTTTTGAGCCACCACAAGCGGGCTGGCTCACGGATGAACATAAATTCAGCCCCGATAGAACGGCAGTAAGTCTGTTTCAAATGATCTTCGATATCTTTCAGGCGGGCAGGACCAATCCCAATCTCAATACCGGCCTGAAACTCCACTTCCAGATCAGCTTCAGTCAGATTGAAGTTTACCAACTCCAGGGTAGGCCGGTACTGCCGGCGGGTTCTCACCGGATTGGTTTGAGTGAACAGATGTCCGCGGCTGCGGTATGCCTGGATTAAATTAAGCACCCGCATTTCCTTCTGTACCTGCTCCGGTATCACCTGCTCACTGGATTTACCGTCAGTGGAGAGAGCGAATTCAAATCCCTCAAAAAATTTGCGCCAGCCAATATCTACCGAATCCGGGTCTTTCTGATAATTTTCGTATAGCGCTTCTATAAACTGCGGGTGCGCATGATGAAGATAGGACTGTGTATTCATATAGAGATATCTGATCTTTCAATTTCTTGATTTAAAAGTTAGCAAAATTAAGCTATAACTCACATAAAATCAAACTTTAATGCAATTTGCATCCAGAAAATTTAGTCCAGGTATTGTACAAGTTTTATCGTCGAGGCGGATTCACTTATTCAAAAAAGAAATTAAAGTAAGCTTGTCTAAAGAACCTTTTACCTTTCACAAAAACTATCAAAAAAAAGCCCTACAGGCAATGGGCCAGCAGGGCAAAAATTAAAACATAACAATTTATAATAAGAAAATCCGGGACA
>MESS01000143.1:5878-8345 GCA_001771055.1 Caldithrix sp. RBG_13_44_9 | reverse complement strand
TATACTCTAAGTGATTTAATAGGAGACCGCTTCCATTCTTTCGGTTTGTCTACAATGTCACCTTTCTAGGGATTTGCCCAAACTGCTATTCGTTACAATACAAATATTATAAAATAGATTTGTCTAAATATTTTGTTTTGATTTCCAATCCCGGGCTGAATTGACCACCCCAGTAATTCTTATAACATTTTTATCCATAAGGCGGTACATTATCCGATATGAGCCATATATCAGTTCGCGGCAGTTTTCATTGTTCATTTCCGGGATTAAGCGGCCCGAGAGGGGATATTTTTCCAACCGTTCGGTATTTTCCATAATATTAATAACAAACAGGGCTGCTCTCTCAATTAAATCTCTGGCGATAAATTCTGCGATAAGATCAACATCTTTCTCTGCACTGGGTGACCAAATCACTTTACCCATTTCTTGTATAACCTCTTCCTGACATCTTCATGAGGTATACCTTTCCCTTTTTCGATCTCTTGATTTCCATGTTCGAATTTTGCTTGTATATAGAGAGCATGAATGATATCATCAAGGGAAGCATTATCCGGAAGTTTATCAATTACTTCTCTAACCATTTCTTTTGCTGACATTATTATTCTCCAGAATTTTATTTGTTTAAAATTCAATGGTTTTCTATAAATTTAGGGACTGCTTTTTTTAAGATAATTAAGTTTGTTAGATAGAAAATTAAATTCGCAGCACAGTTTCTAATGTCAAAAAAAAGCCCTCCCGGCAGTGGACCAGGAGGGTAAAATGAAAGCTCAGGTGATGGTTTATTCTACATACTGCATGGCATAATATTTGGCAGTCAATTTTTCTCCGGTAGCCTGTTCGATCATTTCATTCCAGCCGGAACGAGCTCCCGGTTTAAAAATCTTTTCATCCAGGAATTTCCCAACTTCCGGGTGATTGGTAAAACTTTGTTCAGTCACATTTTCCTGTCTTAACACCTGCCGGCTGATGGTATAATAAAACTGCGAAGCCAGAATGTTTCCCATCAGGTAGTTGTGATAATAAGCAGGATAGAGTGCCACATGGATCTTGGCGGCCCAGTCCGGTTCATCCCGCTCTGCCGGCCGCTTAATCATCTGATATTTTTCCACCAGATCCCACCATAATTTGTTCAGATCCTGCTCAGGATTGGTATACATGCTCTTTTCAAAATGGTACATCACCTGAGCCCAGCGGCTGAAAACCAGAGTCTCCAGACGCAAAGATTTGAAGCAATCCTGAGCTATTTTTTCCAGCTGATCCGGCGGAACTCCCAACATATCCCTCAGCCAGTAAGGATTGGAGGCCATTGATCCCAGCAGCATGGCAATCGCTTCAGTGGTAAAGGTATGGGCCGGACCGCGCAGGGTATAGGGCATGGTCCGGTCATTAAACTTATCATACACGGCATGCCCGTATTCATGCAGCATGGTATTCATCCACTGGTAATTGGGCTTTACATTGCACACTACCCGCACATCCCCTTCACGGTCAATATCGGTGCAGTAGGCATGCTGATATTTACCTTCCTTTTCAAATAGATCGCTTCTGGCAATAAGATCATTTATCGGGAGCCCGATGCCCTCAAAATACTGTTGGGTGAGGGCTACAATGTCTTTATCCTTATAAAATTGATCCAGATTGACGCTGTAAATTTTAGGAGCTTCCTGGAAAAAACGGTTCTGATAATGCCAGGGCTGCATCCCTTCCGTGATTATTCCATATCTTTTTGCTAAGACCCGGTCCACCTCTTCTTTCACCTGGGCAAAGGCATCGTGGGTCAGATTATCCAACTCATCAAATAATTTCTCGATTTCCTGGGGATCCTGTTCGCTGAGCTGCAATTGCATCGTATGGAAATTATCAAAACCTAAATCCCGGGCTGCTTCATTCCTGAGGAAGACTAATTTTAAAACGTCTTCGGCGACATTTTTACCGACCTCTTTACTGGCTTTCCAGGCTTTTTCCAGCACTTTGGAATCAGTGCTGCTCTGCAATATTTCTTCGATCTGATTGTCGGTATAGGGCTTACCATCAATCACCGTCCGGAAGACATTATATCTTTTCTCGACATCGGTCTGCATTTCAATAATTTTCTTGATCTTCTGCTCATCCAGCTGTTTTCCTAAATATGCCAGATAAATTATTTCCAATTGTCTTTTTAAAATCGGATCAGTAATCGTATTTGATTCCCTGATCTCTTTCAGCAGGGCAAAATCCTGCTTGCTGGTAAAGATCTTGCTCAGTTCAAATTGCAACTGCTCTGATTTTTTATAGAGCGAATCATTTCCGGTAATGCTGGCTTCGAAAGAAGCTAAATTGGATTCTTTGGATAGGGGAATGACCTTATTTTCATATTCCTTTAAAAATTGAGTGAATTTTCCGGTCATTTTTTCCTGTTCGCTGATGCAGTTAAGAGTGAGCAGAAAGCAAAAAAGCAGCCACACCACCAATAGTTGGGATTTCGAAT
>MESS01000143.1:5720-5845 GCA_001771055.1 Caldithrix sp. RBG_13_44_9 | reverse complement strand
TTATTATATCTGAGATGAGTTGATTCATGGAATTCGCCCCTGGAATAATTCCTTTAATTTTAATAATTTAATTTTATTTACCGGGGTGAAACAATGAAAACTTTTTTCCTGAAGGAAATGTGTTT
>MESS01000143.1:1730-5588 GCA_001771055.1 Caldithrix sp. RBG_13_44_9 | reverse complement strand
ATACAAAAGCCAAGCGGCTGAAAAAGCGGTGGAGTTCCTTGAGGACGGTATGATCATTGGTCTGGGCAGTGGTACCACCGCTCAATTCGCCCTGCGACGGATTGGAGAACTGGTTGCCTCTGGAAAATTGGGGAAAATAATCGGGATCCCCAGTTCCCGCCAAACAGACCGTATTGCCCGGCGCCTGGCAATTCCGCTGGGAGAGATAAATGACTTTCCGGAAATTGACCTTACCATAGATGGCGCAGACGAAGTAGATCCGCAGCTCAATCTGATCAAAGGCGGTGGCGGAGCCTTACTGCGGGAGAAAATTATCATTCAGGCCAGTAAGCGGGTTATAATCATCGTTGATGAAAGTAAAATTTCAACCCGGCTCGGGAAAAAATGGCCGGTACCGGTGGAGGTTTTGCCCTTCTCCTGGAAATGTGAAGAACGATTTTTAGCCTCACTGGCAGGTAAAGTAATGCTCCGTAAAACCAACAGCGGCAAACCCTATAAAACCGACCAGAATAATTTTATTCTTGATGTCAAATTCAGCCAGATCAAACAGCCGGAAGAATTGGTAAAAAAACTGAATGAGCGGGCAGGCATCATTGGTCATGGGATATTTCTGGAATCTGCTACCGATGTCATTGTGGCCGGAAAAAAAGGGATTTCTCATCTCAAACGTTACAATCTATTGTAATTACCGGGAAAGGTGAAGCAGCAGTTGATATCCAATAGCAGAAACCTGCAAGGGATTGTCAGGACTGAATTTCATAGAAAAAAACAGCAGCAAATTAAGAGAACTATCCAAAATTTCTTCATATAAATTTTACAGGAGCGTCAGACCGGATGAAGCACTCTATTCAGAAAAGCAATGAAAATAAGAATAATCCCAAAACAATTGCCCGGACGGTGGAGAAAATCATTCATCATACTCCTGAGATTTTTGAAATGCATCTCAGCCGCAATAATGATCAATTTTCACCCGGTCAGTATCTTTCCCTGTTCACCGATCAGCCAGAAGTATTCCGCGAATACAGTATTGCTTCCGGCATTAATGAGCCATGGCTGGGATTCATTGTCAAGCATCTTGCCAGAGGTCAGGTTACGGAATATCTCTATCATCTTCAGTCTCAGAGTATCATTCACACCAGTCGACCGGCCGGATTCTTCCGTCCCGGTCTGCAACATGGAAATGAGGATTTCGTCTTAATCGCCACCGGTACGGGCATTGCCCCATTTCTCTCCTACCTCAAGAGTCATCCTGAGAAACCGCCAATGAAATTGCTCTATGGTATTCGTTATCTGCAGGATGCCGTTGGAGTGAATGATTTACCGGCGAGCTTTCCTGTTCAGCTGGCAATTTCGCGGGAAAAAATCAATGGATATCATCATGGGAGAGTAACAGATCTTCTCCACACTCTACCCTTACACCCAAATATTCATTTCTACCTGTGCGGTCTAGATGCTATGATTCAGGATGTAACCAGCTGGTTCGCAATTAAGAATATTAAACCTGATCAGATTCATTATGAAGTATCTAATTCGACTGTACTCATTCAATCTGGAAAAGAGCGGTAATATCAATGCATGCTTGCAAGTCAATTCCGAAATTATAGAAGTATAATTGCGGCTATGACAATTACCTTAAATCACTGATGGTTTATAGACAGTGATCCACTATGAAAACAAATAATATAGAAAGACAATAATCACCTCAACATGCAAGAAAACAGTTTATAACTTTTTGATTTCAGACCGATATTGATCTATATTCCAAATCGAAATTAAGCGGATAATTTATTTTCAGTGACACAATTGTTTATCAATAAGCTACTGAAGTCACAATAACCAACTAAATTAAAAATGACTCACTCTTTAGAAGTTTACTACCAGAATCAGCTGATCTTTTTCAGTGACCGAAACTGGATCTATCCGCTATTCGAATTGGAAAAATTTCTCCAAACGACCGGACACCCGGTTCAGGAATTGCTAGTTCAGGATAAAATTGTTGGAAAAGCTGCGGCATTGTTATTGGTTTATTTCGGAATCAGCCGGATCAGGGCTCAGCTGATCAGCCGATTGGGAATGGAAATTCTGACTCATTTTAAAGTGAATTATGAGTATCAGCAGACGGTGGATCGTATCTATTGCCAGACTGAGGAACTTTTGCAGCAGGAGATGGATCCTTCCAACGCTTACAGACTTTTATCAGAACGAATTGAAAGTATAAAGCATAATCGTAAAACGAATCAACTCTAACCATTCTGGAACCAATTAACCCGCAATTTTTATATGGCCCGAGCGAAGATCGAACTACCCGAGAAATTTATCTTTTCTACCGAAATCAAGATCCGTATCGGCGAGATAAATTATGGCGGGCACCTGGGGAATGATTCCTTGCTATCCATTCTGCAGGAAGCCCGCCTGCGATTTTTAAGCCACCATGGGTTTTCCGAAAAAAATGTAGCCGGTTATGGTATCATCATGGCCGATGCGGTTATTATCTACAAATCCCAGGCTTACTACGGTGATGTACTGATTATAAAAATAAGCCTGGCAGATTTTAGCAAACATGCCTGCGACATGATTTATAGTGTACGAAATAAAACGGATGGCAAGGAAGTAGCCAGAGCCAAAACCAGAATTGCTTTTTTTGATTATCAGCAGAATAAAACTGTAAATATCCCCGAATCCTTTCTGACTATTCTTCAAGGATAGATAAATACTTTGACCGCGGAAAGCCCTAAAAAAAGAGATCGAAAAACATGGCTTTCTGAGAAGAGATTGAATAAAAATAGGTACTCAGTCAATTTTTCATTAAATTAGAGGCGTTTTTCAAAACAAACTTCCTGTTTATTTCATGATAATAAGATCATTCTAGGGATTAACCGGTGCAAATAGTTCTCTTTCTCTTGTTTTATTTTCTCTCCATCACCATGCTGGCTTTATTCGGCTTTCATAAATATTTTCTGCTGCGTGTTTATAACAAGTATAAAAAACAACCACTTCCAGCGCCTCCCCTTCCCACAGAGTGGCCGCTGGTATGTATTCAATTGCCGGTATTCAACGAACGTTATGTAGTAAAACGATTGTTAAAATCCGTTATTGCGCTGGATTATCCAAAAGAAAAACTGCATATCCAGGTGCTGGACGATTCGACCGACCAAACCTACAGACTGATTTCCCGGATGACCAATTTATTAAAGCAGCAAGGGTATCTGATCGACCATGTGCGTAGAAAAAATCGTTGGGGATTTAAAGCCGGAGCACTGGCTTATGGTTTGGAACGAACCTCGGCTGAATATATCGCCATTTTTGATGCGGATTTTTTTCCGCAGCAGGATTTCTTGCACAAGACCATTCCTCATCTGTTACAGGACGGAATCGGCATGGTTCAGGCCCGCTGGGGGCATGCCAATCGTAATTATTCTTTGCTTACCAGAATTCAGGCCACTTTATTGGATGCTCACTTCGAAATTGAGCACCTGGCACGTAACCGTTCCGGGCGGTTCTTTAACTTCAATGGTACCGCCGGAGTATGGCGAAAAGCAGCCATTCAGGAAGCAGGCGGATGGCAGCATGATACCCTTACCGAAGACCTGGATTTGAGTTACCGGGCACAACTAGCCGGCTGGAAGTTTTTGTATTTACCGCAGGTGGTAGCACCGGCTGAACTTCCGGTAGAGATCAACGCCTATAAAAATCAGCAGCACCGCTGGGCCAAAGGCTCGGTACAAACCGCCTTAAAGCTGTTTCCACAGATCATCCATTCCAACCTTCCTTTCTATATTCGGCTGGAAGCCTTGATTCATCTCAGCAGTAATCTTGCTTACCTGCTGATGATCATTCCTGCTTTGTTGCTGATCCCAC
>MESS01000143.1:1479-1692 GCA_001771055.1 Caldithrix sp. RBG_13_44_9 | reverse complement strand
GTATTCGGTTATTTTTTGACTTTTCTGGTCTCAACTGTGCTGGCGATGATCTATTATGCCACCGCCATCCGGGATACTCGTGGAAAACTCTGGCCGGATTTGATCTTTCTGCCCCTATTAGTCGGGGTAGGTATTGGATTATCCCTGAACAACAGCCGGGCAGCCCTGGAAGCTATCATCGGTTTAAAGAGTGATTTCAAGAGAACACCCAAA
>MESS01000143.1:838-1464 GCA_001771055.1 Caldithrix sp. RBG_13_44_9 | reverse complement strand
AACCGCGTCAACTGGAGAAAGAAACTTTATAAAGCCGAGCGGGGTTATCAGCATATTTTCGAACTGCTGGTAGCCGGTTATTTCCTGTACGGATTTGTCTATTATTACCGGCAGGGATTTTATTGGTATTTACCCTTCTTCCTGCTTTTTCAATTTGGATTTCTCTACCTGGCCTATTCGTCCATTAAGAGTCAGCGTGCCTGAACCACTATAAAGAACGGGGTTCCTTTCACTTGAAGAAACCCCGTTCGAAAAACATATTACTCAGCGGCTGGATTTTTATCCAGCATCTTTTTAGCCAGAAAATAATAGCTCAGAAAAGCGATCCCGCCAAACAGGAACATCAGGCCAATGGTCAGCTCTTCATGGGCATCGTATGGCAGCAGCTGTCCGATAAACAAAGCGGCACCCAGCGCAATTAACAGCATACCCCACTTTAAAGACGTGAAATTTTTCAGCCGGAAATTATCATGATAGAGAAATTTGACCTTTTCGTCCACCAATCCTTTTTCAATCAGGCGATTCCTGACCCGGTTATCAGAAAGAATCTTAATCACATAGGCAAAAAATCCAAAGATGATCAAGGGGATGAAAATTTCCGAATCCATAAATTGCTCCTTTCAGTT
>MESS01000143.1:0-793 GCA_001771055.1 Caldithrix sp. RBG_13_44_9 | reverse complement strand
CTATAAAAAAATGTGCAACATTTTGTCAACTTTTCGGTCAATACAGCTATGGAAGACAGACATGACGACTGGCAGTTGATCGGGGATATCCTGCAGGGAAAAGAGGGTGCCTTTGAGGAATTGATTCAGGCTTATAAAAAGTTGGTCATGCATATTGTTTTTCGAATGATTCATCATTCCTCAGATCGCGAAGATATTTGCCAGGATGTTTTTTTGAAAATTTTTCAGAATCTCTCAAGTTTCCGTCAGGAAGCAAAGTTATCGACCTGGATCGGCCGGATTGCCTATAACAGTTGTTTAAATCATATCGAAAAAAAGAAAGCGCATTTAATGGAGGATTATTGGCGGCCGGAACAGAATTGGGAAGATATTGAAGGCAGCACTACCTCCCCGGCGGAAGCGGCCGAACTCAGCGACTTGAATACGAAAGTACAGGCTGAGATGGAAAAGATGCCGGCAAATCATCGCACCGCCCTTACCCTTTTTCATGTGGATGGCCTGGGGTATGACGAGATTGCGGAAGTGATGAATCTTCCAGAAGGGACCATAAAAAGTTACCTTTTCAGAGCCAGACAATTTTTAAAGAAAAAAATGAGCTATCACTATCAAATGCAGGAGCTGTAATGTCACCACATTTAAGTGAAAGGGATTTTCAAAGATATCTTGATCAGCTGGCGACAAAAAAAGAAGTACAGCAGATCAATCAGCACTTAACGGACTGCCGAAGCTGCCGACAGGAATTAAATTTATATCGGGAAATTTATCATGCGCTTCAGCTGGAACCGGATTTTGA
>MESS01000142.1:12069-14516 GCA_001771055.1 Caldithrix sp. RBG_13_44_9 | reverse complement strand
TTTCTGATTTATTCTGACAGTCTTGAACTTTTGGTTCTTTTCTTTCAAGATGATATGTTAAAGTGTCATGCTTTTAGAGTCAAGAGGTTTGTATTTTACTAATCCACTTTTTGTCAACTAATATAAGGAGAAGAGCATGACACCCGTTTCATATGATCCAACTACTTATGATCTATTTATTGGCATTGACGTGGATAAGAGGAGTTTTTCTTTCACCGTGAGAGCAGGGAATCAAAAGACCCATCGGAAAATGCCCTCGAATCCAGAACAGTTCTATCAGTATATTCAGAACCACCATACTCATCGGAAGGTCGTATGTGCCTACGAAGCAGGTCCAACGGGATTTGGGTTATATGATTATCTTATCCAGAAGAAAATTAGTTGTTTTGTCACTTCACCGGCGTCAATCCCGAAAGCGCCGAATGAGCGAGTCAAGACCAATCGGATTGATTCGGGAAAAATTGCCGAGTATCTGATGTCTGGGGATTTCAAACCGATTCGAGTACCGACTGGATTTTATCGTGAACTCCGTGATCTGGTCAAGATTAGGGAGAGATATACCTATGAGCGAAAGGCAGCCAAGCAACGGATAAAGTCCCTCCTGTTGTATAAGAATTTGCATAATGCCATTAAATCCGTGGATTCACGATGGTCCAAGGCGTATCTTCGGGAACTGGAAAGACTGGAATGTTCCCCGGCAGAACGAGAGCGATTAAACATGCTTCTGTCGGATCTGACGTATGCCAGGAAAAATCTGGCAGTGATTCACCGGAAGTTGAGACATTTTTGTCGGGAACACGAAGAGATTCATAACTATATGGGGTATTTAGAATCCATTCCGGGAATCGGATTTATCATTGCGGTGACGATCCTGGGTACGATAGGAGATCCTGCCCACCTGAGCAATTCCCGAGAATTAGCTGCATTTTTAGGTCTGGCACCCAGTGAACACTCTACCGGTGATACGGTTACGAAGGGATCAATTACCCATCTCGGGAATAAGGTACTTCGTTCCTTGCTGGTAGAGGGCGCCTGGGCAACCATTCGAAAGGATACCCAGCTCAGACAGTTTTACTATCGCATCCGAAATAAACATCATGATCACGCGGCAGCGAAAATAGCCATTACCGCAGTGGCTCGTAAAATGACCCAGATTATCTATCGAGTATTGAAAGATAAAAGGCCCTATATCGAGATTTGATATAAGTAAGGAGAGTAGATACAAAGAGTAACTGTAACCAGGAACGTATCTTTTTTGAGACGCCTCGACTTTTCGTAGCGTAATGACTCGTTTCAAGAAAGAGACTCAAAAAAGAATAAAATCGAAAAATCAAAGAGTGTGATCTCCCGGTCAAAAAATGATCACTCCGGGGATGCCACGAATAACAGAGAGTTAGGGTTCCAGGTAAAAACAGTCGACAAGGTGAGGACTATTATATGGAATAGAAAACAAAAAAAGCTTGACACTTTACATAACAGAGAAAAGAACTATAAATGATTATAATTAACGGTTCGCAAAAACTGTCCTTTTTATACGTATCATTCTTCTTCGCTTCTCCTGCTGTTTTCATAGTGATGTATACCGCGTGATGGAAAAATGGAAAAGTATTTAATAATTCATTTTCTTCACTTTACGGAGTTAAGGATATAATCATTAATTTTTATAATCTCTTATTTTGATATTTCGAAAATATACCGTGTCCCCATGATCCTGCAGCAGAATATGACCCTGGGGATGAAGTCCGAAATTTTCGATCTCCCGGTATTTGCTTTTGGCAACCAGCGCCCGGTACATCTGGGTACCCCGCTCATACTCCACCACCTTCTGGCCATTCAGCCAGTGCTCGATATGATTTCCTTTTACTAAAATCCTGGCTTGATTCCATACTCCCGGTGGATGAACCATTTTATTTTCGGCCGGGATCAGATCATACAGCGATGCCAGGGTACGATTCCCATCCACTCCCTGTTTGGCATCAGGATGCTTTTCATCATCCAGGATCTGATATTCCAGTCCGAAAAACGTTCCCGGCTGTACAAAATACTTGATCCCGCTGTTAGCTCCCGGGGTAAGTGTAAATTCCCAAGAGAGATCAAATTCTGAGAATTGATCGACCGTGACAATATCACCTCCGCCTCCGGCGGCCACGACCTTCAGCATCCCATCTTCAATCACCCAGCCGCTGTCCGGGAACTGAGAAATTTGAGCACCTTTCCAACCCTGGCTGGTCTTCCCATCAAATAACATCACCCAGTCATTTGTTACAGTTCCAGCAGTTTCTATCTTCCCAGTTCGAGATGAAGCGCAGCTGTTTAACAACAGACTCCCTAAAATAACCACAAAGATCACCGCCAGACTTTTCATATCATACTTTCTAAACTATAAATTTCAACTATCAACTATAAACTCTAAACTATTAACTGTTTCTTCTCATTCCATTTTACCG
>MESS01000142.1:11604-12026 GCA_001771055.1 Caldithrix sp. RBG_13_44_9 | reverse complement strand
GGTAACTTCAAAGGCTTTATCAATACCACAGCTTAATTTGCCGCCGCTGCGGATCCCCTCCAGCCATTCCCGCAGATGCAGGTGGGTGGTGTCCACTCGTTTGCCATCACGGTAGGTATAGATCAGACCGCGTGACGCATAAAATTTTTCACTGGCAGTGGTCACCGCATCTATACCGCCGGCACCCGGCCGATAGGTAAACAGTGGGGCGGAAGTGTCGATCAAGCCGCTTTTAATTTTCTCACTGAAGCGAGTGGAATTATAGTCCACCGTCACCTTGAGGTCATCTCCCAGTTCCATCGAAGCATCATGGCCCATAAAAACCCGGCTGCGGGGGCGGCTGTTGGCCAGAGAGGCGCTGTACATGAGTGTTAAGTTCTTGTCAGGAAATTCAAATACGGCATGAAAAATATCGGGGATTT
>MESS01000142.1:8629-11586 GCA_001771055.1 Caldithrix sp. RBG_13_44_9 | reverse complement strand
AATATATCCCACCAGAGGCAGTCACTGAAGTGGGAATGCCCAGGCCCAGCAGCTGGTTGACGGCATCATATTCATGAGAAAGCAGCTGACCGGAAAGACCGGTGGCGTAGTCCCACCATTTGGTCCAGTTATAAAAACGGTCGATGCTGAAGGGCACTTTTGGCCGAGAACCCAGCCATAAATCCCAGTCGATGGTTTGGGCATTACCCGGCTTGGGATTTCCCTGGGCATCCAGATGACGGATCCAGGCACCATCCGGGGTATTGCGGTTTGTGGTCACCTCAATCAGGGTGATCTTTCCCAGAATATTTTTCTCGATCACTTCCCTGGCTTTGGTATAGCTGCTGTTCTGGTGATACTGATGACCCAGCTGAAAAACCAGTCCGCTGGTTTTTACTGCCTCCCTTACCTGATAAAGCTCATCCACCGTCCGGGTAAGGCATTTCTCACAGTACACATGCTTTCCCGCTTTCATTGCCTCAATGGTCATTTGGGCATGATGATGGTCAGGAGTGTCGATAATCACCGCGTCGATATCTTTGCTATCCAGAAGCTCACGATAATCAGTATAAGCAGTGACCGGCAGGGATGGTGCAGTGTTGGAAGGTCCAAATTTATTTTTTGCAACCTGCAGGCCCCACTCTCTTCGCTGCTCGAATACCTCGCAGATACCGGTAATGGCCACTTGCAGATTTTCCTGGTTGAGCCAGTCCTGCAGGCGGGTATCGAGTTTATTATTTTGCGCCTCTCGCTGACCCTGTTCAAGCCAGTCCGGGTGGGCAAATCCCAGAGCTCTGGCGGACTCTTCTCCCCGCACTCCGAAACCGATGATACCCAGCCGGATTAACCGGTCTGATATTGGTGCAGTTGCCGGCAATCGGGCATTTCCATTCAGATCCAATTCGGACAGGATCTGCGATCTCCGTCCAGAATCATATTCCATTTTTCTCAGAAATTGCTGAGCAAAAAGACCCAGGACTGGCAAAGATGCCAATCCTTTTAAGATCTGGCGACGGGTGAATCCGGAGGTGGATTGTTTCTCAGGACTGCCTTCACTTTTCAAATTCATGATTTATCTCCCGGAATAACAACATCATTTTTTTCTCGATAGAAATAGATCCAGCCCGGCATACTGGCCATTGGGAAAAGCAAATAACACCAGCAGGGCTGCCAGTTCTATCAACGTTTTATTGATGATCAGATAGCTGCCCTCAGTGGGAAGAGCACTTTCCAATCCGATGAATGGGGGCTGGCTGAAGTAATACAGGAAGAGCAGGATCATTCCCAGGACAGAGCTGATACGGGTGAACAAACCAACGATCAGACCGAACCCGATCAGGATCAGACCCCAGATATTTAAAAAGTCAACCACTTGCACTACCACCGGACTGGCTGCCAGCGATATAAAGAATGAGGAAAAAAGTCCCCTGGATTCAATCAAATATCCCATGGAAGACCAGTAAGGATTGAATAATTTTACCAGACCTTCATACAGAAAATGCCAGCCGATGAAGATCCGTAAAATTACCAGTGACCACAGTTGAAGGGAAGAATAAGATGGTGGAGGCAAAGAGCCAGAATTCGAATTCGTCATTTTTTCTCCAGCCCGATTTTTTGGTAATATATCAATTTTATCAAAAAAATGAATTCTTTTTTTTGATTAGGTCTTTAGTTCAGCTTGGTTTTTCAATATTTAATTTCATCCATCATTGATAAAGCACTTGATATCTACCCGTATGGCATATTGGCCGTCAGGAGAGCTTGTCTTGAATTTTCGCTATCGTGGTCTGTCAGCATTACAACCACTCCCAATGCCCCCTTCTTAGTAAGGAGGGGACCAAGGGGGTGGTCGCATGAAACCTGTATCACCGTTTGATCTTTAGTGTGGCAGGAATTCAATGAACAGTCTTCAACCAAAAGCAATATTTAAAATCTAGGACTATTATTTCAGATTGCTGAACAAAGAACATAATTGAATTCATTTTTTCGGAAATCCGGTTTGGAAATTATGTCAGGATCGCATCCATTACCCTGGTGGTGCGTGCAGCGCTTTCAGCCGTGCTGGGACACTCACCCTCTCCCCGCAAGGCATCTACTACTGTTTGGATCAGCGGCAGCTGGACATGCTCCGGCCAGGGCAGAACAAATTCTTGTTTACCTTGATTCGAGAATACAATTATTGCTGATGGGTCAAAGCAGGAAAAAGAAATGGTTCCGTTGCTTCCAATGATCTCCATCCGATCCATCTGGTTGGAGTTAGAAATAGTGAAGCACCACAGACCGCTGCCCAGAATGCCATTCTGAAAACGAAAGCGGGCAGAAACCGCATCCTCGGCCGGATACCAGCCAGCCTGATTGGTTTTATCTCCGGAAGCCTCGGCAACAGGTCCCAGCAAATAATCCAGCAGATCCAGTTGATGGGAGGCCAGATCGATAAAATAACCGCCGCCGGCAATTTCGGGAATCACCCGCCAGGGTAAAGCTTCTCTATCTAAATCGGCCGGTCGCGGTGGCAGCAGAAACGTGACTGTGACCGCCCGAACATCTCCAATCTTCCCGGAATCCAGAAGTTCTTTTACTTTCATAAACTTTGGCAGCCGGCGGCGATAGTACGCTACATATAAAGGAACCCCGGCTTCCTGACAGACCTTTATCATGTCCTGGCACTCTTTCTGATTGCGTGCCATCGGTTTCTCTACATAGACCGCCTTACCGGTTTGCGCCGCCTTGCAGGTATAATAAAGGTGAGAATCGGGCGGGGTTGCAATATAGATGGCATTAACTTGGGAATCTTGCAGGAGGTCATCTCCATTGGTGTACCACTCGGGAATACCATGCCGACGGGCATAATCTTCCACTTTCTCTGCTGTCCGGCTCATTACTGCCAACAAGCGAGAGTTCTCAATTTTGCTGAAAGCTGGTCCACTTTTTTTCTCGGTAACATCCCCACAGCCAAT
>MESS01000142.1:7581-8580 GCA_001771055.1 Caldithrix sp. RBG_13_44_9 | reverse complement strand
ATGTAATCGGCGGTTGACGATATTATTATAGATTGAACCAAAGGTATAACTCACCCCGAAGGAAGTGGAGTAATTAAAAGTGGTGGCCAGCTGCTTGCGTTTTAACAAAATTTCTTCCAATGATGCTTCACCCTTGGGAAGATAGATCTGATCATGGATACTCTCCAAATCGATATTCAGAACCAATGAGAATCCTTTTACCAGCCGTAACGAAAAATAAGTATCCAGCATGACCCGGTTTTTATCAATATCCTGAAAATAATGCGATCCTTCCAGCCAGAAATAGACCTCTCCCCAAGGTTGTACCATCTCCCACTGTAATCCGAGTGACTCATAAAACCGGCTTTCAGCCATTTTATTATACAGAGTTTCCTCGATATAACGGTAAGAACGGATCCCGACATGATAGGCAATTGCCAGAATCCGCTGCGATGATTCTGCCCAGGGAAAAATATTATATTGCACTGCCGGCGAAAAACTTAGACCTAATTCAATATTACGGTAAGTAGTCGAGGAAATTTCAGCGAAAATTCCTGCCGACCAATGACTGCTCAGGCTTTTAACGATGTCAGCATCCACATCTTTTTCTTCCAGGGTACTATGAATTTCTTCTTCTTCATCCTCTTTAATATTTTCCTCTTCATATTTAAATTCCCCATCCATTCCTAGCCTCCATTGATCGGTTACCCGATTTGCCTGGACGCTGCTTTCAATCCTAAAGCCGTTCCGCTGTTCTTCGGCTGCCAGACCACCGCCCATTTGCAGTTGAAAGACCCAATAATTCCAGGGATCACTCATCTTACCAGGAGTAAATCCATTCTCCGGTATGCGATATTTAATATCAATCGCCTGAGCTAAAGAGGTTTGTGAGAGATAAGGCATTAATCCCATTGTCAAAACTCGCGTTAATCCCTGGCGTTGCTGATCTTCACCTTCTATTGCTGTCGAGTTGTAAATCAAGGCCTGCTCCATACCAGAATATTTTTCTCGTCCGATGAA
>MESS01000142.1:7487-7569 GCA_001771055.1 Caldithrix sp. RBG_13_44_9 | reverse complement strand
TTTATGGCCGCCACTGGCATTATGTTCAGTAGAGATAATCACCTGTACCTGTGATAAATGAGCATCACGGACAAAATTGACA
>MESS01000142.1:6823-7479 GCA_001771055.1 Caldithrix sp. RBG_13_44_9 | reverse complement strand
ATTTTGCACAAAATATGGATAGTCGCAATAGTCACAGTCGACATAGACCCGCAAAATATCATTATTTTGCCCCAGGCTGTCTGGGATCTGGGCTGCTGAAAATTTTACAAAAATCATAATCCAGAATAAGCTAAAGAGAGATAACCATCGCAACATAAATTTGCTCCTGGAGCGTTTGATCTGATTAAATAATTAGTCTATCCGACCACCAAGAAAATATTGGGTTAACATTTTTTTAGGGATCAGGCTCCGGCCACCCAGCGGATGGCCAGCTGCAACAGCATTCGGTAACTGGGATCCACAAAAATCTGCGGCCCATGACCCGGCTGAATATAAATAATTCTCGAATTCATATACTCATTAGCCCAGACTACTTGCGGGATGCTTTCCGGATGGTTGGTTGTGACCAGTGGCCGAACCGTCGGCTGAACCCGGAAATTTCCATAGACTTCATCAAACACCTGGATATCTTCGATGCCCTGGGTGACCGGATGCTGTTTATCAACAATGGACAAAGAAATCTTGACTTCCTCATGATAGGTGGAAGGGGAAGATCCCCGGGTGCTGTCCAGAAAATACCGGCCGCCAATAATATTCTCAAATTCCGGCCAGTTCTGATAGGCCACCAGCGAATGATGGAGAAATACCATTCCCTT
>MESS01000142.1:1991-6797 GCA_001771055.1 Caldithrix sp. RBG_13_44_9 | reverse complement strand
ATCTTATGATTGGGGGAGCTACAATTTATGAAATTCATCAAAATAAGGAAAGTTAGAAATCCAACAGAAATCCATTTGATTGTCAAGCCACTGTTTTTTTTCATGATTATCCTGTGTACCTAAAATAGTTTAGTTTTCCCTCAACTGACTGGCTTTATTATTTGCAGCCGCAATACTGGCTCCCCGGTCAAATTTTACTCCCTGCTCTGCCAGGCACTTCTCCAGAGCGGCCAGGAACAGCAGTACATTGCTGCGGGTGGACGCAGCGCCCATTAATCCAATCCGCCACGCATTTCCCTTGAATACGCCCAGACCGCCGCCAATCTCAATCCCGAATTCATTGAGCAGCTGTTTCCGTACCGCCAGATCATCGGCACCGGGTGGTATGGCGATGGCATTCAGCATGGGCAATTCATATCCCGCCTGAGTCACGTACTTAATGCCGATAGCCGCAAAACCAGCCTTCAATATCTGGTGATTGGCCAGGTGCCGGGCCCAGCGCTTCTCCAATCCCTCCTCCTTAACGATCTTCAAGGCTTCCAGCAAAGCATAATTCATGTTGATAGGAGCAGTGTGATGATACAACCTCTCCGATCCCCAGTACTGCCGGATCATAGTGAGATCCAGGTACCAGCTCTGCACCTTGCTCCGGCGTTGATCCAAAATCTTAACCGCTGCCTCACTGAAGGTGACCGGTGATAGCCCGGGAGGACAGGACAGGCATTTCTGGCTTCCGGAATAACAGGCATCTATCTGCCATTTATCGACCTCCACCTTCATTCCCCCCAGACTGGTCACAGTATCCACGATAAACAACCCGCCATGCTCATGAACAATCCGGGAAATTTCCTCGATGGGCTGACCGGCGCCAGTGGAGGTTTCAGCATGGACAATTCCAACGACTTTGAATTTGACATTTTTGATAGCCTGGCGGATCTGGTCAGGATCGAACACCTTCCCCCACTCGATCTCAATGGTGGTCACTTTAGCCCCGGCCCGTTCAGCAACATCGGCCATACGCTTACCGAATACCCCGTTGATACATACCAGCATGGGATCACCGGACTCAATGAGATTGACTACACAGGTCTCCATCCCGGCACTGCCGGTACCAGATATGGCCAGGGTCATCTCATTCCGGGCGCGGAAAGTGTATTGCAGTAAACCACGGATGTCATTTAATATCTCCATGAAAGCCGGATCCAGATGGCCGATAGTCGGCCGGGAAAGTGCTTCCAGAACCCGCGGATCTACATCCGATGGTCCCGGCCCCAGCAATACCCGTTTATAACTCATGGGCATCCTTTATTTCCTTTCTGCAGGGTTGTATAGATTTAAGCGATTGGTCAAGACGATTTCACATCCAGATTTTCAACTTTCCCTTTCAGTTCACGAAGGCTTCGGCCGGCTTGAATTACCAGCACAATGGCCACGGTGAACAGCAGCAGTGAAAGCAGGGTGAGTGAAATATTCTTTTCCAGGATATTTTTATAGATCAAAATAGCCAGGGCGGTAAGTGTCACCGCAAACATGAAATACATGGGATAGCGCACAAAGCGATTGTCCTTTCCCATCTCCGCCAGCCATACCGTGATGGCCAGCAAAGCAATAGATGCCAGCAGCTGATTCGCAGAACCAAACAGCGGCCACAAAGTATCCCCGCTGCCGGTAAAAATAAGTGCCGCCGCAAACAACACCGTAATCAAAGTCGCGAGGTACCGATTCCGGCTGAGCAGATTTGGCTGGTTTTCGGTTTCGAAAAATTCCTGGAAAGCGAATCGTGCCAGGCGGGTGGCGGTATCCAGGCTGGTCAGAGCAAATGCCGAGATGGCTAATGCGGCAAAAGTGACGCCAATAGTCTCCGATATTCCGAGGGTGGCAACAAATTTTCCGATTCCATTGGAAAAAATGCCAATAGGTCCTCCCCCGCTTCCCTCTATCGATTGCAGATAATCACTTTGCAGTAATGTAATTGCCGTAATCAGAGCCACTACTGCCAGAACTCCTTCAATCAGCATCGCACCCAGGGCCACTGGTTTGGCATCGGTTTCCCGGTTTAATTGTTTGGCAGTGGTACCTGAAGATACCAGTGAGTGAAAACCGGAGATAGCACCGCAGGCTACGGTGACAAACAGAATGGGAAAGAGAGTGCCGAGATTTGTTTCAAATTGAGTAAATGCTGGTAATTGGACGGTCGGATTGGCAACAAATATTCCAATAACACCCGCTAACAACACAAAATAAAGCAGGAAAGAATTGAGGTAATCCCGCGGCTGAAGTAAGATCCACACCGGGGCTACTGAAGCGATAACGATGTATATCAGGAGAATGATCACCCAAAAATTATAAGATTGCACCAGCGGAAACAGCACTCCCAGATAGATCGAAGCAAACACCAGCGCAACCCCGATCACTGAGGAGATAAAAAGGCTTGCCTTCATCCGATAGATGCTCAATCCGAAAAGCACCGCCAACACTATAAAAAGAAGTGAAGCGGTAGAGGTGGAAGGTTCAGTCACAAAAACACTGGCCACCGCTTTGGTGAAGACCGCGATCACCAGGATTAAAACCGACCAGGCGAATACCAGAAATAATTTTTTTCCAGCTCGGCCGATATGATCCTCAATCACTTCTCCGATAGACTTACCGCCGTGACGGATGGAGGCAATCAGGGAGGCAAAATCGTGAGTACCACCCACAAAGATACTTCCCAGGACGATCCACAATAGTACCGGTATCCAGCCAAAAATGGCTGCATAGATGGGACCTAAGATCGGACCAGCTCCGGCAATAGAGGCGAAATGATGTCCCAGTAAAACCGGTGATTTAGTGGGAACGTAATCAATTCCATCTGTTCTGGTATGTGCCGGGGTTGGCCGGGAGCCCTCCACTTCAAACTTTTTGGCCAGATAACGGCCATACCAGATATATCCAATTAAAAAAAGAATAATTGATATGGCTAATAACCAGGCAGCCGGCATAGATAAACCCTAATTAAATTTTCATTTCTTAATCTAAATAATATGCCGAAATCAAAAAATTATCAAGCAGTAATTACCGTTGTACTCTGGCCGATCCACCCCTGGCAAACGCCTCTACTTCCGGCAACCGGGCCATAGTCACATCGCCCGGAAAGGTGGTGAGAAGTGCCCCATGCGCCCAGCCCAACCGCAGGGCTTCTTCCGGCTCCCGCCCGGAAATCAGACCATAGATCAGACCGGCGGCAAAACCGTCCCCGCCGCCAATGCGATCAAGAACATCTAGCTGGGCAGTTGGACTTACCAGCTGCTTCCCATCGTACCACATTACCGCCCCCCAGTTATGGCGATTGCTGGACTGCACCTCCCGCATGGTGGTAGCCACCACCTTCACATTGGGAAACTGCTGGATAACCTTTTCGATCATCTGGAAAAAAGCGGCCGTGTCAAGTTTGGATTTAGCGGCTGCTTCCGGACCGGGAATGCCCAGACCCATCTGTAGATCTTCTTCATTTCCAATCAGAACATTCACATTGGCAGCAATCCGTCGCAGTACCTTCTGCACTTTTTCCAATCCGCCGATAGGAGCCCATAATTTTGCCCGGTAGTTGAGATCGAATGAATTGATGGCGCCAGCGCCTTTGGCCACCTGCATGCCTTCGATGATCAATTCCGAAGTTGTCTCGGATAAGGACGCAAAAATCCCTCCGGAATGAAACCAGCGGACGCCGGCCTTGAATATTTTCCCCCAATCAAAGTCTCCCGGTTTAAGCCTGGCAGCCGCTTCATTGGAGCGGTTGTAAAATACCACCGGCGGACGAACCCCATACCCCCGGTCGCTGTACACTGTGGCGATGTTTGGACCGCGCACCCCATCATGGTCAAACCACTGGTAATAGGGTTTGACGCCCATTTCCCGCACCCGGTTTTGTACCAACTCGCCGATGCTATATTTCACCATAGCGGTAGCGATCCCGGTCTGCAATCCAAAGCAATCCGAAAGACTGGCAGCGACATTATACTCTCCCCCGGACACATGGATCTCAACTGACCGGGCTTTTCGAAAGGGAATCACTCCGGGGTCCAAGCGATGGACCAGTGCTCCCAGGGATAAAAAATCAAGTTCACAGTTATCTTTCCGAATTGCCAGACCTTTCATATTTAATCCTTTCTTTTGCCGACAAGAAATAATCTAACCTAAATTATTCATAACCACTAAGACACCAGGCACAAAGTCATAATAATTAATGGATTATAAAGATATAACTTAAGACAGACAAAATTCAAATCCGATATCTAAATCCCTTGAACTCATTCTTTCTTCGTGCCTTCGAGTCTTAGTGGTTAAATTTTTGAATAAAGACCAAATAAAAAATTACCTAATTCTTTTTTCACTATACATTGTAAGTACCGGCAGCAGTTTTACCTCCCCGGCCAGTCCAATTCGTATGGAAAAATTCACCCCGCGGTTTATCAATCCGCTCGTAGGCATGCGCTCCAAAATAATCACGCTGAGCCTGCAGCAGATTGGCCGACACCCGGGCACTCCGGTAGCCATCATAATAAGCCAGGGCACTGGAGAAAGCCGGAATGGGGATTCCCATCTCGATGGCTGTAGCCACTACCTTGCGCCAGGCTATCTGACTTTTTTCTATCGCCGTTTTGAAATATTTATCCAGCAGCAGATTCGCTAAATCAGGATTTTTATCGAAAGCCTCTTTTATCTTGCCCAGGAATTGCGCCCGGATAATACACCCTTCCCGCCACATTAAAGCGATCTGCCCATATTTCAAATCCCAATGATACACTCTGGCTGCTTCCCGCATCA
>MESS01000142.1:877-1950 GCA_001771055.1 Caldithrix sp. RBG_13_44_9 | reverse complement strand
AGTGCCTGCCGGATCATTTCGATGAAATCTGTCTTCTTACCGGAAAATTTTTTGCCCGGTCCTGCCAGCACTTTTGATGCAGCAACTCGTTCTTCTTTGATGGAACTCATTGCCCGCGCCAGCACCGCCTCTACCACCGTTGGAGCGGGCACCCCTAAGTTTAATGCTTCCTTACTGGTCCAGCGGCCGGTGCCTTTCTGCCCGGCGGTGTCCAGTATCACATCCAGCATCGGTTTTCCGGTCTCTTCATCGGTTTTACCCATGATCTCAGCCGTGATTGAAATTAGATAGCTGTCCAGTTCGCCCTGATTCCATTCGCTGAAAATCGGCTGCATTTTAGGCGGGGTGAGACCTAACACCTGCTGCATGATGGCGTACGACTCGGCAATCATCTGCATATCACCATACTCAATGCCGTTGTGCACCATTTTTACGAAATGTCCGGCGCCATCACTGCCTACCCATTCGCAGCAGGGAGAGCCGTCTTTCACTTTGGCGGCAATGCTCTGAAAGATCGGTTTCACCTTTGGCCAGGCTTCTTTAGAACCACCCGGCATAATAGAAGGACCCCGCAAAGCTCCTTCTTCACCACCGGAAACCCCGGTTCCGATATATAAAAATCCTTTCTCCTGCACATATTTGGTGCGACGGATGGTGTCCGGAAAATAACTATTGCCGCCGTCGATCAGGATGTCGCCTTTTTCCAGGAAAGGAATCAGCTGATCAATCAGTTCATCCACTGCTTTTCCAGCTTTTACCATTATCATGATCTTGCGCGGCCGCTTCAGGCTTCTGACCAGTTCTTCCAGGCGGTAAGTCCCTTTAATCTTTTTCCCTTTAGCCCGGCCGTGAACGAAATCATCCACTTTGCTGGTAGTACGATTATAAACCGCCACCGAATATCCGTGACTCTCCATGTTAAGGATCAAATTCTCTCCCATCACTGCCAGACCGATCAATCCGATATCATACTTATTCATAAAAATTCTCCTTTAATAAATATTTATCATTGTAATTTTTCTTTCGCCGCCCACAGACCCAAAGCCGGATTGGAGATGAAAAATATTTCCTCC
>MESS01000142.1:720-862 GCA_001771055.1 Caldithrix sp. RBG_13_44_9 | reverse complement strand
TTCAAACCCTCATGCAATTTTTCCGGTCGATATTTTTTACGCATTTTCGATAAGTCGGCAAAATTAAAATGCACCTGCCGGATCTCCGGTTCTGATAATCCACCCGGACAATAGGTAATGGTAAATCGATTTTCCGAAGATC
>MESS01000142.1:571-710 GCA_001771055.1 Caldithrix sp. RBG_13_44_9 | reverse complement strand
ATGGGCAGCCGCGGCCAGATTTTTCTGAAGCTCCGGATTTTTATCGACCAGAGCGAGGATTTCCGGGGTAGTACGGTAACCATACTGCCGGATCAAGTGGTCTATCTCGCGGTCTTCTCCGAAGGTGTGAACACCGGGA
>MESS01000142.1:0-535 GCA_001771055.1 Caldithrix sp. RBG_13_44_9 | reverse complement strand
ATGCGGGTACGGTAAATACTCTTATTGCCCAGCCAGGTGCTTTTAAATTCCTGTGGATCCAGATACACTACCACTTTTTTTAAGGGTTTATCCAGAACTTTGAAATTTACTTCCAGTGACAAGCGGGCGGCCTGAATAAAACACTCCTCATCATCTCCGATGAATAGCCCCCGCATGACCAATTCCCCGGACTCCGAACGATCAATCACCGTTAGCACATAAATGATAGGGAAATCCCGCAAGAAATGAGCAGCCGCATAATTCAGCAGTCTGCGCACCGGATTATCGATTTTTCCCATGATCCGTTCCATTCCATAAACCGCTCCCAAGAAATGGCTTTTATGAATCGATTCCGGTCCGCCGGTGCCCACCAGAATGTTTTTATTATAATTCGCCATTCCAATCACCTCATGCGGCACCACCTGACCCAGCGAAAGAATGAGATCAAATTTACCCTCCTGCAGCAGTTTGTTCACCTGTACCGGCCAGCGGTAATTAACTTTGCCTTCAGAAATCTCAGAAACATAATCTGCCG
>MESS01000141.1:4298-5042 GCA_001771055.1 Caldithrix sp. RBG_13_44_9 | reverse complement strand
AGAACCGTACAAACCGATACTACACAAAGAATTCGGCATGTATCTGGATAAAAAGTGGTATCGCTTAACGGCCAAATCCGGAACATTTCCTGAAAAAGATCCGGTCAAGCGCCTGGATATCAGCATCCTGCAGGATAACCTGCTGTCTCCGGTGCTGGGGATCGGTGATCCCCGTAAGGATAAAAGGATCGATTTCGTGGGCGGGATCCGGGGCTTGAAAGAACTGGAGAAGCGGGTAAAGAGTGGTGACTGGAAAGTGGCTTTTGCCCTGCATCCCACTTCCATTGAGGAACTGATGACCATTGCTGATTCCGGAAAGATCATGCCCCCCAAATCCACCTGGTTCGAACCCAAACTGAAATCAGGGCTGGTAGTGCATCTGTTGGATTGATGGTTTTTAAAAAAGACAGTGGTGTTGTAGCTAACAAGTTTAAATTTTCTGTGCCCACGGCTGCATCGTCACTCCTCCCTACTGTATTAGGGAGGGACTCGCAAAACGTTTTCTAACAATGAATTTTAATTGGGGTGGGTCAAAGAAAGAAGGCGTCAATGACAGTGTTTTCATGTGAACCTACTTCGAAAATGATGCTAAAAAAGTGTAACCCATGTCCCCGGTCTATACATGCACAAGGGAGGGGATAATTAAAACTTCGAATGGCTTAGGATATTATCTGGGGAGGGTCAATAAAACATAAAAAACAGAATTAATTACCACCCCTACTAACTCACTTCCATTTTTTTTTA
>MESS01000141.1:3992-4187 GCA_001771055.1 Caldithrix sp. RBG_13_44_9 | reverse complement strand
GCAGAAAGGTCACCGGGAATCCGGCGGTATCATGCACCAGCACAAATTCCGTGCCCTTGGAATTCAGCATCGGCTTTAATTTTTCCTGAATCAACCGGATGCGCCGCCGTTTCTCTTTCTCCTTCTGCTCGAGGACGGAATCGGAATGCTCATCAAACTGCCGCATCGCCTCCAGCAGCAGGCTCTGCCAGTTTT
>MESS01000141.1:3647-3976 GCA_001771055.1 Caldithrix sp. RBG_13_44_9 | reverse complement strand
TGGCGCTTTCACATTGCGTTTAACAGTGAATTCTCCCCCCATCCAGCTCATGATGTGGTAGAACGCATTTTCCCCTACCAGCCGGTCACTCTCGGAATGAACAATATTCCCGTTGTCAAAATAAATATAGCCGGTCTCCTTTTCATGCCTGATCTCCAAGGCCGAGGTCAATCGCCCCAGACAATTCAGTTGAATAATATCACTGAGCTGAAAGTCCGCTACACTGCCTTTAAATCCTTTATCCTGGTTAAGGGCATCCAGAATGATGGTACGCAGTTCATTGATTTCAAACGGCTTTTCGACATAACGGAAACAACCGCGCTGGTTAG
>MESS01000141.1:3418-3616 GCA_001771055.1 Caldithrix sp. RBG_13_44_9 | reverse complement strand
GGTCATGATGATCACCTTGGTCTGAGGATAACGGTCTTTGATCTGTACCAACAGTTCCAGGCCCGAAACTTCCGGCATCCGAACATCGGTGATCACCAGATCCACCGGCACCTGGTTCATCACTTCGATGGCTTCCTTGCCGGCATTCACACAAACCAGTTGAAATTTATCGCTATCCTTGGATAATTTTTTACTCAG
>MESS01000141.1:2751-3412 GCA_001771055.1 Caldithrix sp. RBG_13_44_9 | reverse complement strand
GGTGAGATCTTCCTCATCATCAACAATCAGGACCCGCTTCTGGATAGATGACATGAACTTTCTCCTGTTATGAATCTTATAATCGCTGATACCAGGGTTTTCTTTAACCTTTTCAAAAATTTGTTACTCACCAAATATATGAAAAAAAAGGAATTGGAAGGAGAAAAAACATGCAAGAAGATTTAGAGGATGAAGAGTAAAACTCACAGTGAAAGGAAAAAAATTGTCGACGGGCTTTTCGCCCGTCAATTAACACTCAGGATTCGTCCTATTTTACATTAAATCTTTAATCTGCTCCACTTTATTAAGCCGCTCCCAGTTAAAGCCGTTTTCGGTGCGGCCAAAGTGACCGTAAGCAGCAGTAGCCATATAGTGCGGTCTCAAAAGATCCAGTTCCCGGATAATTCCCCGCGGTGAGAGATCGAAAACCCTGGAAATGATATTGACGATCTTTTCTTCCGGCAAATTACCGGTTCCAAAAGTCTCTACCATAATAGACACTGGTTGATGGTGCCCGATAACGTAGGCAATCTGTACTTCCAGTTTATCCGCTGCTCCGGCCGCCACCAGATTTTTGGCCACATGGCGGGCGGCATAACTGGCGGAGCGGTCGACTTTGGTGGGGTCTTTCCCGGAGAAGCATCCCCCGCCGTGACGTCCC
>MESS01000141.1:2475-2726 GCA_001771055.1 Caldithrix sp. RBG_13_44_9 | reverse complement strand
TCTTACGGCCGGTAAGTCCGGTATCAGAATAAGGACCTCCAATGGTCCAGATGCCGGTGCCATTGGTAATATAGCTGGCTTCGCTGCGGGCAAAAGGCAGACCATATTCAGCGATCAATGGCTGGATTATTTTAGCGTAGACAGTATCCGCTACTTCCTGCCGGGTGACATTCGGAAAATGAGGAACCGCTACCACAATTTTTTCGATCCGGGAGGGCTTGCCATTTTCATAACGGACCGTCACCTGGGAT
>MESS01000141.1:1757-2450 GCA_001771055.1 Caldithrix sp. RBG_13_44_9 | reverse complement strand
ATGATTTCACAGCCGTCATCAAAATTCAATTCCGGATCGGTATAACCAATGCGTCGTATAGTTTCCCGGGCAATTTTTTCATAATCAATTTTCGTACCCTCGGGTATTTTCACTTCCCCTGCCAGGATGGTGGTATTTTGTGTAACCAGGGTTTCAACCGCCGCCCGGTTATAACTGACCTCACCCGATATTTTATAGATAGAATCGACGATAGCATCGGAAATGGTATCAGCTACCTTATCAGGATGTCCAGCGGACACCGATTCGGATGTGAAGAGATATGATTTTGCCAAGATATGACCTCCAATTTTAATCCAAAAAAAATCCCCGGCTAAAAAGCCAGGGACTCACATTTTCACTGGATTAGCTTTTTAGCTATTTATTTAACGTGGCTGCAATATGCTGCAAATCACCACGAAAAAGCGCCCCAAATATAGCTTAATCCTTCTGGAGCTGCAACCGTAATTTATTTTCCAAAACAGATTTTCAGTTGCGGAAAATCAATAATATTGTCTTTTGTTTTTAAATTGGATGTTCTTCCTTGGGATCGCGGGTCATCAGGTCCCGTACCGCCTGCAGCGGATTTTTATCCTGGAAGAGAACTTCATAAACTTCCTGAGAGATAGGAGTAATCACCGGAAATTTTTGTCTCAATTGATGAACCGATTTGGTTGTCTTTACTCCTTCGGCCAC
>MESS01000141.1:1025-1746 GCA_001771055.1 Caldithrix sp. RBG_13_44_9 | reverse complement strand
CATCCAGAACTGTTTTCAGAGTTTTCCCTTTCCCGATCTGTTCCCCCACATAGCGGTTGCGACTGTGGCGGCTCATGCAGGTCACAATCAGATCACCGATACCGGATAGCCCGGAGAAGGTGGTCATCTGAGCTCCCATGGCTACTCCCAGGCGGCTCATTTCCACCAGCCCCCTGGTCATCAGAGCCGCTTTGGTGTTGTCTCCGAAACCGGCTCCATCGGCAATCCCGGCGGCAATGGCGATAATATTTTTTAAGGACCCACCTAATTCCACTCCCACTAGATCCGTGCTGGAATAAACCCGGAAGTTATCGGTCCGGAAGATTTCCCTGACCTGCCGGGCGGTATCTAAAACCGAACTGGCTGCCACCACTGCGGTGGCAATGCCCCGGCTTACTTCCTCGGCATGACTCGGCCCGGAAAGCGTGGCTACCTGCTCCTCCCCTGCTCCGCTGATATCCTGAATCACCTGCGACATCCGCTGCAGGGTATCGTTCTCTATTCCCTTGGCCGCATTGATTAACAGTTTTCCCTGCAATTTTTTTCTGGGGATCTGTTTTAAGATACTTCGCATGGCGTGGGAAGGGACTACCAATAAAACGTTAGGAGCAAAATCGAATGCCTGCTCCAGATCATGAGTCAGATTCAACTTTTTTTCTAATTGAATCCCCGGTAAATATTTTTTATTGAGTCCGGTCATTTTCATCAACTCATACTGGTC
>MESS01000141.1:0-936 GCA_001771055.1 Caldithrix sp. RBG_13_44_9 | reverse complement strand
CGACTTTTGTAAGACTGCTGTTTTCCATCACGATTCCAGAATTTGTTTAACAGTTTTACCGGTGATTATCTTTAAGATTTCCTGGTATATTTTCGAGGTATTTTCCACGATTTCCGCCGGCAAGGGAGGCGGCGGAGGGGTCTTGTCCCAATCCAGACTTTCCAGATAATCCCGCAGGTATTGTTTATCCAGACTGGGTTGGTTCCGGCCGGGCTGGTATTTAGCGGCAGGCCAGAAGCGCGAGGAATCGGGTGTCAGCACTTCATCGATTAAAAAGATCTTGCCGCTCAGTATACCGAATTCAAACTTGGTATCGGCAATGATGATGCCTTGTTTCTCAGCCTCCTGCACTCCGGCAGTGTAAACAGCCAGGCTGAGAACCTTCAATTTCCTCCCAATTTCCGGGCTCACCATTTTTTGCATATCATCGTAGGTGATGTTGAGGTCATGACCACGTTCGGCCTTGGTGCTGGGAGTGAACAGTGGAGCAGGCAATTTGGAACAGTTTTGCAGGTTCTCCGGCAGGGTATATCCAAAAAGCAGATGAGATTTCTGATATTCCTTCCAGGCTGATCCGGACAGATATCCCCGGACAATGCATTCCACCGGAAAAGGATTGGCCTTTTTCACCAGCATGGATCGACCCTTCAACATTTCCCGGTGCTCATTAAACGGCTTAGGATATTTTTCAACCTCATCTGTGATAAAATGGTTATCCACAATCCCCTTGGTTTTTTCAAACCAGTATTTGGAGATCTGAGACAGCACAATCCCTTTATTCGGAATACCGGAATCCATTACCACATCAAAAGCTGATATCCGGTCAGTAGTTATAAAGAGAAGATTGTCACCGGCGTCATATATATCACGAACTTTACCGCGATTGATTAACTGGGCACCTGGAATTTCAGTTTTCAAAATAACATCTGACATTTT
>MESS01000140.1:5918-8093 GCA_001771055.1 Caldithrix sp. RBG_13_44_9 | reverse complement strand
CATTCCTGGCTGCTGGAGGCAGCCATTCAGGAATTGCAGAAAACCTGGAATCTTCCCGGCATTTTCCGGACCCTGGATTGGCATCGGGCAGTGCGGGAATTTTTCCGGACTAAATCCCGCGGTGGTGACTGGGATGATGATTTTGTGCATGCCGACGAGGCAGAAACTTCGGTGATGCTGCTGCTGGCTCCCGAATATGTGCAGATGAATTATGCCGAAGAGACCAAAGTAGAAGGTTATCTGCCGGATGGGCACTTCGATAAAGCAGTGGATCCTTTCGCCCGTCCCAGCCGCTGGTCAGAAGGGCAGGGACATTTTCCTATCGAGCTGGCTTCGGTTCCGGAAGGAGTGGTTGGCCGTCCCACCATTGGAACTGCCCAAAAAGCCAAACGGGTGATCGCAGCCATCTGCTCCTACTTGACTCTGATCAATGATGAAATTTTAAAGGTTTTTCCGGCAGGCAAATTGCCACCGATCGAAAAAACTACCATGCGGACCGAAAAAGAAATGGAACCCTATTTAAAGAAACCATTCTCGCCCGGCTGGAAACCGATTTATGCCATTCCTAAAATGGGATTGTGATTAGCATGAAACTGAGCATCGTATTGTCCACCCAGCCCGCTTCCTTTTCTGCCCTGCTTTACCAGGGAAACCTGGCAGAAAATTTACAGAAGATCAAAAGGCTGGGTTTTGCCGGGGTCGAACTGGCAGTAAGAGATCCGGCCAAACTGGATCTGCCAGAGCTGGAAAGGATGCTCAATTTACATCGGCTGCAGGTACCGGCTATTGGTACCGGCCAGGCTTATCTGGAGGAGGGATTGTCTTTCACTCATTCGGAATCCTTGATTCGCCGCCAGGCAATGGAACGTATTATCTCACATATGAATCTGGCTGAAAAATTGGGAGCGGTGGTGATCGTCGGCTTGATCCGTGGTCAGAAGATCACCGGCGTCGGAAGCAAACAGGCAGAAAGCTGGTTGTATGAAGCACTGCGGGATTGTGCAGCTGCTAATAAAAAAGTCAGACTGGCCATCGAACCGATCAATCGCTATGAAACAGATCTGCTGAATAGTGTGGATCAGTCCCTGCATTTTCTCGATCATTTGAAAATGGATACCATCGGGCTGCTGCTGGATACTTTTCATATGAACATCGAGGAGCGCTTGATTTCAGACAGTATCCAGGCTGCCGGTAAGCGATTGTTTCATTTCCACGTAGCCGATTCTAACCGTTGGTACCCGGGAGCAGGACATATCGACTTTCGGGAGATCATGCAATCTTTAAGCAAAATAGGTTATAACGGCTTCATCTCCGGTGAATTTTTACCACGGCCCGATCCGGAAACAGCCGCCGTCAGGATGATCCAATATTTTAATCAATTACAACGGGAATAGAGATTCTTTGAATATGGATTATTAAGAATAATAAGTGAATAATTTTTTTTGATATGACTTAATTAGTGGAGGTGTAGACGTGAAAAATATGAAAGCATTGATGTTTAGAGATGTGGGAAAGATCGAGTTGCTGGAAATTCCGGTGCCCAGGGTTACATCGCCGGATCAGGTTCTGATGAAAGTATCCATGTGCGGGATATGCGGATCGGATGTGAAAATTTTACAGGGGAAGCATGCTTTTAAAAAGGATACCGTTCTGGGGCATGAATTCAATGGAGTGGTAGTGGAAGTGGGCAGCGGGGTAACGACTCTGAAGGCAGGTGACCGCATTTCCATTGATAATAATCCCCGTTGTGGTCTGTGCGAGTACTGTCGTACCGGCCTCAGCAGCCAGTGTGAACTGATCAAGGAAAATACCATCGGGATCTATAAAAATGGCGGATACGCTGAGTATTGTATTGCCCCGGAAAATGTCTGCTTCAAACTGCCGGCAGAAATCGATGATGTGGTGGCAACCCAGGTGGAGACCCTGGCCACCGTTCTCAACGGGATGAATACCATTCAGATGCAGGCCTGGGATTCCGTGCTGATCCTGGGTTTTGGTCCTATCGGTTACCTTTTTACTGCTCTGGCAAAAAATATTGCTGCTCAGGTGGCTATCACCGAAATAGATCCTTTCCGCTATAAAATTGCCCAGTCTTTCGGAGTACCGGCCTTCAATCCCGAAAAATGTGACCTGGAAGCCGAGGTCATTAAAATGACCAGCGGAAAGAAATTTGAT
>MESS01000140.1:5495-5791 GCA_001771055.1 Caldithrix sp. RBG_13_44_9 | reverse complement strand
GCCGGGCCATTAAAATATTAGGCACCTATATCGGTCAGAATACCTGTCTGCCGGCTATAAAAATACTGCAGGGCGGAAAACTGGATCTGAGTAAATTTTTCACCGAGGTCGTTCCCTTAGAAAAGGGTGTCACCGCCTTTCCCAAAGTTGGTTTCGATCTGAAATCGTTAAAAGCTGTTCCTAAAAGTGCTATGAAGATTGTTCTGAAAATGTAGCAGGATTTATCATCTAATTGAATTTATCTTTACTACAACGATGAGCATGCATGAAAGGCCTACTGCGATTTTTCTTAACCG
>MESS01000140.1:4726-5480 GCA_001771055.1 Caldithrix sp. RBG_13_44_9 | reverse complement strand
TGCTAACCGATCGGGAACGGATAGATAACTCCTATCGGCGAAACCGTATATCGGTGATGCTTTCCATTACCCTGGGATACGGCATTTACTATACCTGCCGGCTGGGGATGTCAGTGGTAAAGAAGCCATTAATTGATGGGGGAATTTTCACTGCCGAGGAATTAGGCATGATCGGTTCGGCAATTTTTTACACCTATGCTTTTGGACGATTGGTGAATGGATTTTTGGCCGACCATTCGAACATCAAGAAGTTCTTTCCACTGGGATTATTACTGTCTGCCTTCATCAACCTGATCATCGGAAATACTACCTTATTCTGGGTGTGGGTGGTGCTGTGGGGATTAAATGGCTGGTTTCAGGGATTTGGTGCACCCTCCAGTGTGGTGGCACTGTCTCACTGGTTCAGTAATCGGGAGCGTGGAAGATACTATGGGATCTGGAGCACCGCCCACTCCATGGGAGAGGGATTGACCTTTGTCGTTTCTGCCACCCTGGTAACGGTGTGGGGTTGGCATGGAGGATTCATCGGACCCGGTCTTCTCTGTATAGTGACTGCAGTGGTATTATATTATACCCTGCGCGACCGGCCGGCTACCTATGGTCTCCCACTTATCGCCGATTGGAAGAATGACCATGGTGCTTTAATTGTACCGGAAGGTAAGAAGAAATTGACAACATCCAGGACTCAATTTCTGATACTTAAATTGCCGTCAATCTGGATACTGGGACTGGCCAGTGCCATGATGTATGTAAC
>MESS01000140.1:3756-4633 GCA_001771055.1 Caldithrix sp. RBG_13_44_9 | reverse complement strand
CCTGGCCGGAATTGCCGGCTGCACCGCTTATGGATTCATTTCCGATAAACTGTTTGCTGCCCGCCGGCCGCCGGTAACCTTGGTTTTCGGTCTAATGGAAGTGATCTCATTGTTCATCATTTTCTATGCACCTCCCGGGCATCCGGTTCTGCTGACACTGGCCTTTGTTTTATATGGCTTTAGTCTGAGTGGAATTTTAGCA
Source organism: Caldithrix sp. RBG_13_44_9 (assembly GCA_001771055.1). Classification (GTDB taxonomy): domain Bacteria; phylum Calditrichota; class Calditrichia; order RBG-13-44-9; family RBG-13-44-9; genus RQOF01. Next base: position 4,431 of record MESS01000140.1, on the reverse strand, counting down.
GCATTGGGCGGTTTGTTTGCAGTGGATATCGCTCCCAAGAAAGTTGCTGGAGCGGCCATGGGATTTATCGGGATATTCAGCTATATGGGTGCTGCCTTCCAGGAACGGATCAGCGGTTATTTGATCCAGCAGGGAACCACCATGCTGGATGGTGTCCGCCATTACGATTTTTCTAAGGTTATTATCTTCTGGGTAGGCTGTTCAGTAATCTCATTGATCCTGGCCACTACCTTGTGGCGGATTAAAATTGCTGAATAGGTTGAGTCTCTCTGAGAGCTGAAAATATTGTGACGTTTTAGCAATTTTTAGTTGGAACTTTAAATCAGGAATCAGATTTCCTGAGAAGTGTGAGAAAGTTAAAAAATGCAACAAGCCCAACTCAAGGATTACCAAGGCAATACAGTTACTGCACGATGATGAAAGGACGGGAATGAATAAGTTCTTGCACTTTTTTGCCAAGGGAGAGGACCAGCCTTTTCTAACCGACCAGAATAAAATAGATAGACTGTACCGGCGGAATCGCATTGCCATTATGTTGTCTATTTCAGTAGGGTATGGAATTGCTTACACTTGCCGGCTGGGACTATCCATTGTAAAAAAGCCATTGCTGGATGGCGGAATTTTTAGCGCCGAAGAACTGGGAGTAATTGGTTCAGCACTTCTATATGGCTATGC
>MESS01000140.1:3484-3714 GCA_001771055.1 Caldithrix sp. RBG_13_44_9 | reverse complement strand
TATGAAACGGTTTTTAAGCACCGGTATTCTGCTGTCGGCTTTGATAAACCTCTCCATGGGTCACACCGAATTACTGTGGGTGTGGATGGTATTATGGGGTTTGAATGGTTGGTTTCAGGGCTTCGGCGCACCGTCTGGTATTGTCTCGCTCTCCAACTGGTTCAGTAACCGCGAGCGGGGAAGATTTTATGGTATCTGGAGTACCGGTCACTCCATTGGGGAAGGATTGA
>MESS01000140.1:2600-3342 GCA_001771055.1 Caldithrix sp. RBG_13_44_9 | reverse complement strand
GGCGGATTGGAAAGATGATCATGGAGTTCAGTTGCGTGACAAGGAGGGGAAACCACTGAAAACCTCCCAGGCCCAGAAATTAATTCTCGGGATGCCCACCATCTGGATCCTGGCCCTGGCCAGTGCCTCCATGTACATGACCCGCTATGCGGTAAACAGCTGGGGAATTTTATATCTGCAGGAAGTGAAGGGATTTTCAATCGTAAAAGCCGGAAGCATGCTGGGAATCAGCACGGTCTGCGGGATCATCGGGGCCGTTGCCTATGGATTCATTTCCGATAAACTTTTCAATGCCAGGCGTCCGCCGGTAACTTTATTTTTTGGCCTGCTGGAATTACTGGCACTCAGCCTCATTTTTTTTGGACCGGCCGGTAATACCTTGGTACTGAGCATTGCCTTCGCCTGTTATGGTTTTTCGTTGAATGGCCTGGTGGCAGCGCTGGGAGGACTGTTTGCCGTTGATATTTCACCGAAAAAGGCGGCCGGTGCAGCCATCGGCTTTATCGGGATTTTCAGTTATATAGGAGCAGCCACCCAGGATCTGATCAGCGGATATTTTATTGATCGTGGTACCACTATCATTGATGGAGTGCGTCATTATGACTTCAGTAGCGCCCTTATTTTCTGGATCGGTACCTCTGTACTTTCACTGATTCTGGCAACTACCCTGTGGCGAGCCAAAGTATCAGATTAACAGTATTCTGAGGAAAATATGAAAAGTACAAATTCGGTTTATGATCTG
>MESS01000140.1:2358-2544 GCA_001771055.1 Caldithrix sp. RBG_13_44_9 | reverse complement strand
TGTGGATGGTGGAGGTTTCAACTATGGTGTGCATGTCGGGGTAATGATGGGATTGAAAGTCGCTGCCATTACCAGACTGGCAAAGGAGGATCATTACGTGGTGGAAAGCCTGCTCAAATTGGGAGCAGATGTCTATCCTTACTATTCGCCCAAATCAACCCATATGTTTTTGTATTATCCCACCAG
>MESS01000140.1:2041-2235 GCA_001771055.1 Caldithrix sp. RBG_13_44_9 | reverse complement strand
GGATGTTATCGAAGTATTACAGAAAAAAAAGGCGCTGGTGGCGGCCGATGTGCAGGGATTTGTCCGCACCATTGATGAGCAGGGCAAATTGAGATATGATCCCTGGCCGTGTAAAGAAAAAATTCTCTCCAGGATCCAAATCTTGAAAACCGATGCAGTAGAGGCCGAAGCCCTCACTGCTGAAAAGGATATCA
>MESS01000140.1:1782-1924 GCA_001771055.1 Caldithrix sp. RBG_13_44_9 | reverse complement strand
AGTTGATCGGCCGGAGCGGTCGGGGCGATACCTGTATTGCTTCGTATATGGCCAAACGTTTGACTTCTTCCCCGGCAGAGTCCACCATCTGGGCAGCTGCTGTCACCAGTTTAAAGATGGAAGCAGAGGGACCAATCCTGAG
>MESS01000140.1:1463-1725 GCA_001771055.1 Caldithrix sp. RBG_13_44_9 | reverse complement strand
TTTGAATAAAATATTTCAATAACCATTTCTTAATAGGATCTTAATCAAAATGATAAAAAGAGATTGCATCATATGTAAATTTTTTTATAAGCTTTTGATCATTTTCTGGGTCTTCCTGTTCGTTCAATGTACCCAGCCTGATCAGGAATTTGATAATGCTTTCGTGTTTGTCACCTCCGCAGATATGCGCTATTATATTCAGGATGTCAACTCATCAACCCGGCATTTTATGGGAGCATTAACAGCAATCAAAAAAAACGGC
>MESS01000140.1:371-1442 GCA_001771055.1 Caldithrix sp. RBG_13_44_9 | reverse complement strand
ACCGGGGATATCGATCCGCCCTGGAAGGTGAAAGCAGCTATTGATTCAATTCTGGGGAAAGATTATCCCTGGTATCCGGTGATGGGGAATCACGAAATGGAAGATTCCCAGTATGTTGAATTCCTGCAAAATTATAATAAGAAAGGCGAAAGCCTTCCCAATCTGGTACGTCCCGGGCCGGCCGGTTGTGAGGAGACAACCTATTCCTTCGACTGGGAAAACTGTCACTTTGTGGTATTAAACCAGTATTTTGATGGTCATTCCGATATGGGAACAGACGGGGATGTGGTACCGGCATTACTGGAATGGTTAAAAGAGGATCTGGCGGCGAACCGGAAAAAATTCATTTTTGTATTTGGACATGAACCAATCTTTTCCATGCCCGATATGGACACTGGCAGACTGCGTCATTATGAAAATTCCCTGAATAGGTATATGGAAAATAATATCGCCTTTCTGCGATTGTTAAATGAATATCAGGTAATAGCCTATGTCTGTGGTCACAGCCACAATACCTCCTATGCCAATTTCAATGGTCTCTGGCAGATTGACACCGGACATTCCCGCGGGCTGGAAGGTATCTCCCCCATGGAATATTTTCCGGAAGTGATTTCCGGGATCCAGAAGAATCTGGATGCCGGAATGAATCTGGATGTTGCCGTGGAAGAATTTTACTCCAATCATCCTAATCAGAAAGATCTCCAGAAGGGCCTGGAATATATGGATTTTTCCAATGGATTGCCGTATGGGCAACTGACCGGACCACAGATCATCCAGGGATTATCCCTTTTTTTCCGGGAGGTGCAGAAAGGCCCTCAGGTGGCAGATCGGTTGACAGAGACCTTTTGGAAAAAAGCGAACTATTCACCCAGTACCTTCATCAAATTTTATGTCACTAAGACCAGAGTGAAAGCGGAGTATTACCGGGATGATGGAAAGGGAGGCGAGTATTTTCTGTGTAAAAGTCTGATTCTGAATTAGTTATACTCATTAGCATAAATGTACTGAACTAATAACAGAAGGAGGCACGAAGAGTATTTCTAAGCGAAACAGTATTCAATAGACTAATTG
>MESS01000140.1:151-293 GCA_001771055.1 Caldithrix sp. RBG_13_44_9 | reverse complement strand
GAAAATGGGGAGAAAAAAATGAGTAAATATTTTTTGCAGTTAAAGAAGTTGACGGTTTGTAGCTTTACCTTAAGTTTGATCTGTACCTTTATTTTGAGTCCATCACTTTTGGCTCAGCCCAATGCTGAAGTTGCCGGCCGGG
>MESS01000140.1:0-129 GCA_001771055.1 Caldithrix sp. RBG_13_44_9 | reverse complement strand
CTATCTGCCCGGTGCTAATGTGGTGCTGGAAGGCACTTACCTGGGGGCAGCCAGTGACCGTGATGGAATTTATCGCATCATGAATGTTCCTGCCGGTACCTATACCCTGAAAGTGTTATATGTCGGATA
>MESS01000139.1:18268-19995 GCA_001771055.1 Caldithrix sp. RBG_13_44_9 | reverse complement strand
TCCAACAGTTATTATCAGTTTTCTGAAAATCATGGCAAACCTTTCCGTGGTATCATGGTCAGGATATCCACACAGTGACGATTTTGGTGATCTGCCAGTCGTTATTTTTTATCAGAAATACCAATTGACCGGCTCCCGCCAGATAGTACCAGAACTGTGAGAAATAAAGCAATGCCTGATTTCCATCTTCACTCAATCCTATATCTGACATTCCGAGTAATCCGGCCGACTCAGGAAAGCGGGTGTAAAATAGCTCCCAACCTCCCTGGACCAGGATATTCTGGAATTCTTGGTTAGAGAGCAGAATTTGCTCCATCGATATTCCGGGAATCCTTCCAAGAGGGATTGAATTCTGATTTCTTTGATTGAAGTCTTCCAGCGTACCGGGATCCAGATCCGGGATTTGTGAATATATTTCTTCGGTTAACGGAAAAAAATCAGTTGAATCTTTAAAGACAATTCGTTCTACTCCCACCAGCAATACCATCGAATCCAATACTGCCTGGTAGATGGCAGCTTTTTGCTCGTCTGCCAGAAAGGCTACAGTGGAAACCGGGTTTTTCTCGATCGAACAATTGATTATCAACAGGTTGATGCTCAAGAATGTCAATGCGAAAGTTAAATATTTTTTCATCAATCACTCCCGGTTTTATAAATTAGCCTGAAAACCTAACCACCATTGGGCAATGCGGAAATCATCCTCGAATTCAGGATCTACCAGCAGATGTATCCTTATCTGTGGAGTAATCTGAACAGCAAATTTGGCAATAATATCAGTAAAGTCTTCAGTAATTTTTTTGGTGGGTTCTTTATACCGCTCGGCGAAATTGGTATCGGTTTTCACCGAATCATTTTCCACTCTTTGCCGAATCCGATAGTAGGCAATGGTTTCATCCTCGATCTGCCAGCTTTTTAATATTTTATTGATGCCGACACTGATCAGCCATTGCGGACTGACCTGGAAATCGAAAAATAAGGGAATCTGCAATGACCATTCCAGTGAATGGTAATTCCAATCCAGATCTTTATCCTCATACAGGGATAAAGTGTCGCCCTGATAATCACTGGACTGATAGGCGATGTAGCGACTGGCTAAAACCGGTTCAAAAGAGTTAATGTTGGAGTTGGTTCGGGAGTAGTAACCACCAAATGTTATGGAACTTTTTTCGGTCAACTTCATGCGGAAGTTCAGCATTCCTTCATGGGTGTTATCCTCCCGGGTACCTGATCCATGTCTTTGATCGGACAAGGATGAATTATGTTGATATTCATAAAAAATAGAGTCGTAAGTCCAGTGAGAGGCGGAATAAGCGGTATCCTGAATAGTGGAGTGGTTGTCCAGATCCACCTCAGACTGGGTATAGCGATAATATGCGTTTACACTATTTTTGTCTTTCAGCTCTTTAGACAGGTTTATGCTTGCATAAAGATTTTTCCCGTCATGCTTCCAGGTTTGGAAGGTGGACGATTCGTTATAATAGGTTGAAAAGTCTCCCGGTAAATCGCTCGACTGATAATCATAGAACGATGAATAGAGGGAATTGAATGTCTGATCGGCATTTCCATCAAGATAACCTACTTTAGTTCCCAGGAGCAGGGTAGGAGAAAATTGATATTTGAGACCGGCTGCCAGATCCAGGTGTTGATATTCCTGTTCCCGTTTGACTTCCGTATTGGAATACCAGTCGTCATTATAGGTGTTCCCGTATTCGTCAGTCAGGTTGTTA
>MESS01000139.1:15755-18248 GCA_001771055.1 Caldithrix sp. RBG_13_44_9 | reverse complement strand
GTGGAACACTCCGTTCAAAGAGATGCCGGCTGATAATTTTTCAGTGAACTGGTTGCCGAGGAAAGTAGAGAACAGCTGGCCGTTGTTCAGCATCTCATCTTCACCCACATAGCGATCCTGGATGGGAATATTATTCCCCTCCATCATCCGGCCGCCGAAGGCATCATAACCATATTTGTTGTAATAGATCCAGGAAGGCATGCTATAAAAAGGTTCCTGTTTATAGATGAGTTGATACGTCGCTCCCAGGAAGATATTTTTTAATGAACCGCTGAAGGGATAGGCCAGCACTCCCAGGGAAAAGACCGGTTCTGGTTCGTGTCGGGTGTCCTGATACCAGCGTGGATCAATGTAATTTGGTGCATAATAATCTAACACACCTCTTTCGTAGTAAGTCGGATAGGTTCGATATTCTTCCATTACGGATGCTTCGGTGCGGTCACCCCGGAAATCCAGATATATTAAATTCCGGTTTTTCAGGGTCGGCAAATTCGACGGATTCAGGTAGAGATCCAGGAAGGGATCCTGAATGAATCCCACTGCTACCTGCCGGAAGTTATTGATTCCGTAGGTGTTCAGAAAATAACTGGTGAAATATAACTCGGAGCTTTCGAAACTTTTTTCAGTTACCCTTTCCCCCCAGTACTGCCCGAAGAGGGTGAGGGGCATTAAACCAATCAGTAGAATTAACAGATACTTTTTCATCTCATCTTTCTCCTTTCAATGAATATTAATATTTCCTAGGATAAACTTTAACTCCATTCCGCCTGAATAATTTTTCCGACAAATAAGATGGTATTTGAATGAGTATCATGGAGAATAAAGAAAAAGGGGCGGTCTGCCCGCATATAAAAGGCTCCACCGGCCGACGTGAGAGTGATGGTTACTGAGGTCACGGCGGCGGCTTCGGTACCCTCTTCATCAACCTGCACAAAACTTTTATGCAGAACCTTGCTGATGAAAGCATTTTCCGGACCCTCATAAATATCTTTGAAATTGGCCTGGAATGGATCAAAAGCAATGCTCATCCCCAGCTGTGAAAGTACTTCTTTCAATTCCAGCTTGTATTCCATTTTAAATTTGGGGATTTCCAGGATCCCCTCCCGGGTTGCAAAGTTGTTTAACCACAGGTCCAGTTGCTCATTAGTCAGACTGGCAATCAGTGAATCGATATTTTTCTCCGGGAAAGGCAGGAAAATGGCCATCCGGAAATCACCGATGCCATAAGGAAGATCCACCGCTTGAAAATCACAAGTCTGCAGGTACATGAATTCACTCTCCTGGTGCATCAGCTGGCAGGGATAGACATTGCCATGCAGACCATAGAAATTGGCAGGTTGTGTCAAATCTTTATCGAATTTATAGGTCCAATCCCCCTTAAAATAGATGGCATTGATCAGGAACATCAGATCATTGGGATCGATCTGATCGACAATTTTTTTGATGCAGCCGTTGGTCTGATCATCCACCCACTGATTTATAATATCTACCGATTGCGGGTCATCAAAATTTAAACCTTCGATGCGGGCATCAAAATATTGCCGGTTCAAATCCAGGAACGGTTGTTTGATTAGCATTCCCTGCCGGTACCAGATGGAATTAGCGATGCGGAAAATTACCGCCGGGTCCAGCTGAGTCAATAATTGAATCAGGCTTTGATAAGACTCATTGATTTGCTGCTGGGTGAGGCCCTGCAATTCCAGGGTCTGCTCCATGGCTTCGCGAGTTTCAGCCAGGGCGCCGTTCAAGGTCATCCCCAGAGCCATGGAGATGCTGAGCGGTGAGATAAAGATATTGGAATCGCTCTGGTCAGCGGCGATGGTCTTGAAAATATTTACTCCAAAACGATTATCAGAAGAGACCAGTACCATTTCCTCGGAGGTGAGGGGCCGCTTTACACTCTTGGCAATAGGATCTGTGATCTGCTCGCAAGATAACATCCACAGCATCACTGCCGGCAGAATTACGTTAAGGTTGAGTAAATACTTTTTCATGGCTTTCCTCCCGTTAATTTGGATCTGAGTTAATTAATTCGAATTTAAGGTGTAAAGTACTTAACAATTACTTCAGGTTAAATTTTAATTTAACAGTTACACTTCAAATTGAATGCCAATTATACTTTATCGCTGAATTGGACTTTGATATATCTGCTAAGACTTTGTTTTATAATGCATTAGGAGATCAGGCTGAGGGAAGAAAATTTGGATTTTAATGTTATTCAATTATCAGAAAACTGATACTGTTTCAGAAATCTGATAATCATCCCATAAGTTTCATTTGTTGAAAATCCTGAAGGTAACAGAGATGATAAAGATAAATATTTAAGTAGGAATATTTTTTTATGCGGCTTTATTGCCCTGATATTCTTCCAATGCTTTTTTAAGAGTATTGCTGGCCAACAGGGCGCACTCATGTTTTTGCTGGGGGAGTCCACCCAAAAAATTAAGTACATCCTGGGCCTGGATTTTTGCAGCTTCCTTTAAATGTAATCCC
>MESS01000139.1:15651-15716 GCA_001771055.1 Caldithrix sp. RBG_13_44_9 | reverse complement strand
TTCATCCATGGTTGGTTTATGCTCTCCAAACAACTGACTGAATATTCTGGTTCATTCACATTTTT
>MESS01000139.1:7784-15535 GCA_001771055.1 Caldithrix sp. RBG_13_44_9 | reverse complement strand
CCAAAGGCCGCGGTTTTCTTATAGATAGGTCGCAGCAGGTCCAGATGATTGATCATTCCTCCGGGGGTAAAATCGAAATGTTTGTTGATCAGTTTGGCAATATCGGCATCTCCCCGCTTGCCGGTACCAAAAGTCTCCACCATCAGGCTCACCGGTTCGGCTACTCCAATGGCATAGGCTACCTGCAGTCCGCAGCGCTCTGCTAAACCGGCTTTCACAATGTTCTTGGCCACATATCTGGCAAAGTAGGAAGCAGACCGATCAACCTTGGTAGGATCTTTTCCGCTGAAACAACCCCCGCCCACATAATAAGAGCCGCCGTAAGTATCCACTACTATTTTCCGGCCGGTTAACCCGGTATCGGCTTTGGGTCCCCCTATGACAAAGCGGCCGGTAGGATTAATAAAATACTGGATATTTTTATCCCGCAATTCCTCCGGTATCACATGATTGATTACTTCCCGGATGATGTCCTGCTTTAAATTTTCCATCTCCACTTCCGGATTATGATTGGCAGAAACCACTACCTTTTCCACCGCTACCGGCTTCCGGTTGGAATAACGTACCGTTACCTGAGCTTTACCATCAGGCCGGAGGTAATCCAATATTTTCTTTCTCCGGACTTCACTGAGACGCATGGTAATCTTATGAGCCAGCATGATGGGCATGGGCATTAATTCTTCCGTTTCATTGCTGGCATAACCAAACATCATTCCCTGGTCTCCGGCTCCGGCCCGGTCAACTCCCATCGCAATGTCGGGTGACTGCTGGTTTATATTGGTGAGAACTGCACAGCTTTCAAAATCAAAACCAAAGTGCGGATCAGTATAGCCGATCTCCTTTACCATTTCCCGCACGACTCCCGGGATATCCACATATGTTTCGCAACTGATCTCGCCGCCGATAAATACCAGACCGTTACTGATAAACGTTTCGCAGGCCACTCGGGCAAAAGGATCATTTTCCAATATGGCATCCAGTATTGCATCGGAAATCTGGTCCGCCATCTTATCCGGATGACCATCAGTAACCGATTCAGAGGAAAAGGAATACGAATGCATAACGGCTCTCCCATTTATTCAATTGATTTATTTAAACAAACAATTGGTCAATGAATTTAATTTGTAATCACCATTTTGATTTATGGTTTTCTTTTAACTTTTGGCTTATCCTGGAAGCGGCTTAAACTGTCCTTTAAAAATTGAATACTCTGAATTTTGTAAGGATCCTTATCGTATATCAGGGCCAGGTAATAACTGACCCAGTCACCAATATAGACCAGGGAAAAGATTTGGGAAAGCACGCTCTTTCCTTCCCCAAATACTTCAAATATGGCAATTTTATTTTTCTTGAAAATTTCCTTGGTAATTTCAAGTCGTTTACGATTCCGGGCAGTTTCCGATTCATCCCGCAGGAAGATCACATTGAAATTATTCAGAATATCCGCCGAGGCCTCCCACCCCATGATTTCATTATGAGTGAGTTCCGGAATCACATTGCTGAAGGCCAGAATTTTTGAATTTTCATTAAACTGGTTGCGCCAGCGAACCACTACCGGATAGAGAAATTCGGAGGCGGTGTAAATCACCGGGATTTTTTTATATAATTTCTGGGCAATGTGATTGCAGAGGTTGTGGCTGTGGGTTTTTTCCGGATGGTTTCGCTCCCGTAATTCCTTCAGAATTTTTATGACTTCGGACATATCATGCGTCCGGGGTTTAATCAGTCCCAGATGTTGAAACAGGTTAAGGATCGGAAAGAACATATACCCCAGGGCCTGACGTGGCGGATAACCGGCGGGAATTTTTAAAAATGGTCGTTCTTCTGCTTCCATCACTTTTTCTAATTTGCCGCCGCTGGAGATCCCGATAATGGCGGCTTTGGCCTTTATGGCCGTTTTAGTCGCGGCGATGGTTTCTTCCGTATCACCCGAATAGCTGCAGGCAATAACCAGAGTTTTAGAACCGATAAAGTCCGGCAGGGAATAATTCCGGTTTATCAGAAAAGGAATCGGGAATTCCTGATGGAGGTAGCACTTCAGAAAATCGCCGGCAATGGCAGATCCGCCCATTCCCAGGAAAATCAGATGATCATAATCTTTTTTGACAACCTTGAGGTCTAGATTTTTAATTAATCCAGGTGCTTCTTCAATTTGCTGGGGGAAATTACTGATAATCTGGTAAAAACTGGAGTGATCCGGGGTGTGCATGAAAAGCTCCTTCCATTAAGCTCGTTCAATTATCCAAGTAATTAGGTTTAGATTTCGGCAACTAATATTTATGAGTTCTATTAATTGTCTAAAATTAAATGATTCGGATAGGTGAAAATTTCGCTATAGAATTGTTGACATTGTTGCTGTACTTCAGAGGCAGTGGAAAGCCCTCGTACTTTCTCATATAACCGGATGCAGTCACTCAGAGCTATATTTCTTATCACATTTTTTATTTCCGGTACAACATAATGGGCCGCACTTAAATTTTCCAATCCCATGCCTATCAACAGAGGTACCGCAACCGGATCGGCTGCCATTTCACCGCACATGCTTACCATTTTTTTATGGTGCCTACCGGCTTCTATCACCTTTCGTATCAACTTCAGCAGTGCCGGGTGAAAATGATTATATAGATGCGATATTTTTTCGTTAGCCCGGTCCACCGCCAGGGTGTATTGCACTAGATCGTTAGTACCAATGCTGAAAAAGTCCACTTCATCAATATAACTCTCAATCATGAGTGCTGCTGAGGGAATTTCCACCATGATGCCAATATCCATACGGGGATTAAATTCTTTCTCCTCGGACTTTAGGATTTCTTGAGCACTTTGAAAGACCACTTTGAATTGCCGGATTTCCTCCAGTGAACTGATCATCGGTAACAATAATTTGATATTATGATATTTATTGGCCCGTAAAATCGCTTTTATCTGGGGAATAAAAATTTCCTTATGGTCAAGACAGAAACGGATGGCTCTCCAGCCCAGGAACGGATTACCTTCCGGAGTCGCGCTCAATTCCGGTAATATTTTATCTCCTCCAATGTCCAGGGTACGAATGATGACTTCCTGCGGTTTGAGGGCTTCCGCAAATCTCAGATAGCAGGCGGTCTGAACATCTTCCTGCGGAATTTCACTGCCTGACAAAAAGATCCCCTCGGTGCGGTAAAGTCCGATTCCTTCAGCCCCCGATTTCTTTAGAAGTTCCAGTTCCTCCAGAAATTCTACATTACCCATAACCTGTATTCTCCGACCGTCCCGGGTCAAGGCCGGCTTTTCGGCATTCTTAAATACATGTTTTTCGAAAATAATGAGCTTTTTTTGTTTTTCGGTATATTCTTTGATTTTGTCCGGTGTGGGATTGATGATAATAATTCCTTCATTACCATCCAGAATCAGGTAATCTTCCTCCTGAACAATATTGGTAATGTACTCGGTCCCCACTACTGCTGGAACTCCCAGTGATCTGGCAACAATGGCAGTATGGGAATTTTTCCCGCCAACATCGGTACAAAAACCTAAGATATCCTGGTGATGGAGTTTGATGATTTCAGCCGGATTGATATTATCAGAGACGACAATGGATTTTATTTTAAGATCGATCTCGGCTTTTTTTCCCAACAGATTTTTCAAGATCAGTCGCTTAAGATTTTGAATATCCAGGGCACGTTCCCGGAAATATTCATCCTGTAACCGTAAAAAATGCTCCTTTTTATGCTGGAAAACCTTAAAAGTGGCATATTCGGCATTATAAAGTTGTTTGCGGATTAATTGTTCAACTTCGTTCAGAAAGATGGTATCATCCAGAATGGAAATTTGCACCTGCACGATCTCGGCAAAATCACGTCCATATCTCTGATCGGTTTCCTGATGAATTTTATATAGATATTCACGGCTTTCTTCGATAGCTTTTTGGAATTTTTGAATTTCCGCCTCAACCGACTCACCGGTAATGGGCTGTAATTCTGGTTCCAGGGTGTGCTGATAATACAAAAAAACTGGTCCGATGGAAATTCCAGCTGAGGCCGGGATACCCTTGACGATTATATCTGATCTTTTGTTTTCCGTCATCTGTCCAATCTTAGATTTTTCTGTTGTTTGATTTGAAAATAGAAAATTTTAAGAGATATATCAAATATAATTTTTCAGGGTCAACTTCTTCAGGGTCTTACTGATTATTTGACCCGGGATTTGAAAACCAAACTCGGTTCAATCCTCCCGGGTAAAACTGCCTCTGGTGTGTGAAGAGTTCCAGTTAATTACAGATATGGTAGTGTTGGCTGCGTTATCTAAAGATTACACCCCGAGATGACTGTATAAAAATTACCCAGTCCTGCCTGACTGCTTCAATGAAAAGGCTTGATTTATAAGGAATTCTGGCCTGGCAGAATCTTTGCATAACAAAAGGGAAAAGCCTAATAAGGGGAATGACCTTGTATCGAATTCGAACGATCTTTCTTATTATCATATTAGCAAATTGTTTGTCTGCTCAAACGGATTCTTTACGGATTTTTTGGAATCCTAATCCTGAGCCGGATATTCAGGAGTACCGGTTATACCGGGCGGTGAATGCTTCCACCAATTTTCAGATTTTGCAGACCATCACCCATCCGCAGACTCAGGCAGTGGATCGAAACAATATTCAGCCTGGTAACCTGTATTCCTTTACCCTGACCGCGGTGGATACCGGTGGATTGCAGTCGGAGTTTTCCGATACTGTCGCAGTCGGAATTCCGGCTATAAACTGGACTCTTGCCCAAATTACCAATGGTCAGACCACCTCGGTCCCCTTGACTAATTTTCTGCTGGATCCGAATGATCCTCTATCCAATCTGATTCTTAGCTTTAGTAATCTCAATCACCTGCTGGTTTCCCGGGTGAATAACAATCTGACTTTAACTCCCCAGCCGTTGTCCTATACTGGACCGGCCGGATTTTCCCTGCAGGTTCAAGATACGGCTGGTTTCTGGGACCACGAAAACATTCAGTTGCAGGTTACAGCTCCGGTGAATAATCCTCCCAGTATTACCTCTACCCCCATAACCCTTGCCTGGGTAGACAGCCTCTATCGCTATCAGGTCACCGCCACTGATCCTGATCCGGGAGACACTTTAAGTTTTTCAATCATCTCATCGCCGGCTTTTTTAACCATCAACTCCAATACCGGGATGATTTCCGGTATACCGCAGGTTACTGATACTGGAAGCCATGCTGTTTCAGTTCGGGTAATGGATTTGGCCGGGGCAAACAATACTCAGAATTACACCCTGCAGGTTCGACGTGCCAATCAGCCTCCGGTGATAACAAATATTCCCAACCAGACAATCCCGGAAGGATCGGGTTTTTCCTCGGTAGCTCTGGATAATTATGTAGCTGATCCGGATGATCCGGACAGCACCCTCAGCTGGTCGTATGAGGGTAATGTGGCATTGACAATTACCATCACTCCACAGCGAATCGCCACTATTCTTGTTCCTAATCAAAACTGGAATGGCTCAGAAACTATCATTTGGCGGGCTGAAGATCCAGCTGGACTATTTGCTTTGGATACTTGTACCTTTATGGTGCAGGCAGTGAATGATCCGCCGCAAATTACTTCCCAGCCGGTAAATAATGCGATTTGTGATAGTCTCTATCGCTATCAGGTGCAGGCGGTAGATCCTGATCCCGGTGACATTTTGACCTATTCGCTTACAGCTGCTCCCCAATTTCTGCAGATCAACTCCCAGAATGGCCTTATCTCTGGAATCCCGGTGCGGTCTGATACCGGACAGCACAGTGTGACTGTCAGAGTCCAGGATCTGGCGGGAAGTGAGGATATCCAAAGCTTCACTTTGACGGTGGTTGATCCCAATCAATCCCCGGTGATTAGTCAAATTCCCAATCAAGATATCATGGAGGGATCAAGTTTTTCCTCCATCACTCTGGATAATTATGTGGCTGATCCGGATGATCCGGACAGCGTTCTCAGCTGGTCATATGGCGGTAATGTGGCATTGACAATTACCATCAGTCCGCAGCGGATCGCTACAATTCTTATTCCTAACCAAAATTGGAATGGTTCAGAAACCATCATTTGGCGGGTGGAAGATTCTACCGGTTTATTTGCCCTGGATACTTCTGCCTTTACCGTGCAGACGGTGAATGATCCGCCGCAAATCATTTCCCAGCCGGTTACCGGAGCCACCCGGGATAGTCTTTATCGCTATCAGGTGCAGGCTGTTGACCCGGATCCGGGCGATACCTTGACCTTTTCGCTGACAACGGCTCCCCAATTCCTCCAGATCCATTCCCGGAATGGCCTGATCTCCGGTATTCCGGCATTGTCCGATACCGGCCAGCATAATATTATAGTAAGAGTTCAGGATCTGGCAGGCAGCACGGATACCCAGAATTTTATTTTGACGGTGGTTTTTCAGAATATGCCTCCGGTCATCAGCCAGATCCCGGATCAGACGGTGCAGGAAGGCGGTCAGTTTTTTCCGATATCATTGGATGATTATGTCACCGATCCTGAGCATGAAGATGATGAGATCAGCTGGAGCTATGAGGGTAATCTGGATCTGCTGATTGCCATAGACATCAATCGGGTAGTAACGGTGCAAATCCCTGATTCTGAATGGTATGGTGCGGAAGATATCATTTTTACCGCTAATGATCCCGGTGGGTTATCCGATGAAGATACCGTTCGATTTCAGGTGTTGCCAATTGATGATCCACCGGTGCTGGATCTCAGTGAACTGGTAATTGAGAGTGCCGGGAATCATATCATAGACCTCAAACCTTTCGCCTTTGATATCGATAATTCGGCCCAGCAATTAAATTGGGAGTTCCTGGATTATTCCCACTTCCAGTTCATCTGGGAAGATCTGTCCAATAAACTGGTAAGGATTGAGCAGACAGGCGCCGCTAATTTTGAGATCGGCCGTTTTGCGGTTGAGGATCCGGCAGGTTTGGCCGATACCGCTGAAGTCCGGATTTTCTATCGGGTTCCAGGGGCAAATACCGCTCCCTCTCTGGTATTTTTACCACCGCAGATCACTTTATATGAAGATGTTGCTGGCAGTCTTGATCTTTTTACCGTGGTCATCGATTCTTCCAATATCTTTTCGGAATTAAGCTGGGAATTTTATCCATCGTCAGATCTGGATTATTCCTATGATCCGCAAACCGGTATACTGCAGATCTCTGCCAGACCGGATTGGTATGGAATATCTGACTTCCGGATGAGAGTAACTGATCCCGAAGGTCTGTATGACGAGCGGACATTTCAGGTTTTAGTCGAACCGCGGGTGGATTTAACCAGTATTCAGATTCGCCCAGTAGCCGCTGGTGAGGTGGAGGTAGAGATAACAGCTGACCTTCCCAATGAAGTATCCTTCACTTTCTGGGTGACCCCTACTTTACAAACTACTTATCGATCACTGGAATATGCGGCTAATCATTTATTCATGTTAAGAAATCTGCTTCCTGATACTACCTATCGCTACTCCCTTACTTTAGCTGATACCTCCGGTTTCAGCCGGACTTATGGTGAGTCCAGTTTCGAGACTGGTCTGACCCCATCCCAGATCAGTGACGCTTCGGAGATCAGGGTATATCCCAATCCTTTCCGGCCGGCCAGAGGACATTCAGTAGTAGTATTTGATAATCTTCCCCAGGAGATGACCGGTCTGCTAGTGTATACCCCGGCTGGTGAAACCGTTTATGAAAAAGAGATCGATGGTCTTCCCCAGCGCCGGATGCCCTGGAGCGTGATC
>MESS01000139.1:7619-7699 GCA_001771055.1 Caldithrix sp. RBG_13_44_9 | reverse complement strand
AATTAGATTATTCCTGCCTGTCAGACTAATCACCAGAAATTTATTTTTCATTTTAGTGGAATAAACCTTTAAAGCTGTTG
>MESS01000139.1:4674-7588 GCA_001771055.1 Caldithrix sp. RBG_13_44_9 | reverse complement strand
TTTTGTTCAGGGCTAGAACAAGCAATCCTGACACAAATATTGCTGCGGGTAACTATCAACCGATTGGTATTGTTACACAGACTCCGGAGGGTGTACAGAGAGTAGACACAGTTGACTATAGTGAATTTATTAAGCCTGGATATTTTATATCATATAAAGTGGTTGCAGTAGATTTCCAAGGATTACAATCTGAAATATCTGATCCAGAAGGTGAAGGAATTCCTGATGTACGATGGGGAGTTAACAGAATTTCTTCTGATATTGACACGATAGTATCATATCCTGATTTTCTTTGGGATCACGAAAGTTCTCCTAGTGAGTTAGCTGAAAGACTGGACATTTCTGTTCCATTGAATATTGAAATAGAAAAGAATCCTACTGGAATTAGATTAATTCCTAATCCACTTAATTTTATAGGTCAAGCAAGTTTTGTTCTAACTGTACGTGACTCTATTGAATTTTGGGATTGTGATACCATTATTATTTATATTGTAAATCAAGACACAAATCTTAATCCTATTGCTGTAGATAATCAAATTACCACCTATCAGAATCAAGCTGTAATTTTTAATCCATTGATCAATGACTCAGATCCAGATGGTGATTCCATCTTTGTGGTAGAACCTTTCCCGTTGTTGCCGCAACATGGTACTGTGGAGCTTCTGAATGGATCATCGATCCGATATACACCAGATATTGATTATATAGGCCAGGATAATTTTGATTATCAAGTAAGAGATGCACGAGGAGGAAGAGATACTGCCACGGTTAATGTTACAGTTCTACCTGTAGAGACAGTAGGAGAAAATACTATTGCGTTTCCTAATCCGGTAAAAGTTTCTGAGGGGCAAACCACGGTTGTTTTCGAACCAATCCCGGCAGACGCCCAGGAACTGTGGCTTATCTCCCCGGCACTGGGTAATATCGTCTACAAAAAAGTATTTAATGGAGCTCCCCCCAGTCGTCTGGAATTGTCCTTATTGGATGATGATCTAAAAGATCTTTCCAGTGGCTTATATATTTATCTGATCAAGGGAGATGGCGATAAGAAGTTGAAATCAGGTAAAATAGCTATTATTCGCTGAGGATTATTCCTGCCGGAGTTTATTTACGCTCCCTTAAGAGTACGATGACCGCTCCTACCCCGAATACGATATTTCCGATCCAGGCTGCCAGCCAGGGTTCCAGATCCCCTTTGTGACCCAAAACCTGCCCGGTTCGTAAAAACAGAAAA
Organism: Caldithrix sp. RBG_13_44_9; assembly: GCA_001771055.1. Lineage (GTDB taxonomy): Bacteria > Calditrichota > Calditrichia > RBG-13-44-9 > RBG-13-44-9 > RQOF01. The sequence continues at coordinate 6,354 of MESS01000139.1, read as the reverse complement.
TAGATAAAGCTGATCAACAGGGCAATGGCAAATCCCAGAGCCGGTCCGCTTCGCCGTTTTTTGGCAGCCAGCGGCGCTCCAAACAGTACGATGATAAAGTTCGCCAAAGGATAGGAGATCTTCATATACAGATCTACCAGCCAGCGCTTGGCGTCAGCTCCCAGCGCCATCATCTTATCCACAAAATGATTGAGCTCCGCATAGTTCATTTCTTCCGGCATGATCTCCAGATCAAGCAGATCTTCCGGTGCTACCTTGCTCTCTTCGTAAACCAGGGTGTCCAGCCGGATCACTTTTTCAGTACTATCAGTTAAAGTACGCACCGTCACATCCAGCAGCTCCCAGCGGTTTTGCTCCGAATCCCATTGCATGAAACGGGCATCAAAACGCTGCATAATTTTATTATCGTCAATTTTAAGGATATTCACTTTGTGTGCCCGCAGCTTATTCGTTTCATAAAACTGGATATAGATCTGCCGGTTATCATCATCCTGGATCGCAATCTGATTCCTGGAAGATCGCAGCTGTTTGGATTCCTTCTTGATATCATAGCGGTATACATCCAGTCGCAGACGATTGGTCTTGGGCACCATGGTCTCTCCGGCAACACCTATGAGAATACTGATGATCAATGAAAGCACCAGAACCGGCAGTAATATCCGGTACAGACTGACGCTGGAGGTCTTGATGGCAATGATTTCGTTATGCTGAGCCATCGAACCCAGCGAAAAGAGGCTGCTCAACAGCATCGAGATCGGAAGAGTGAGAATGATGATATAGGGGATATAAAAAATATAATACAGGAAGACCTGACCAAAAGTGGCATCGAAGGAAAGAAATTTATCCAGATTTTCTATTAGATCAATGACTACGAAAATGACAATAAACGCCAGAATATTGAAAAAAAGGATAATCAAAAATTTGCGGATAATATAACGGTCCAGGATGTTGATCACGATGACGGTTCGTCTCCCTTAAAAAATAATTGCAGATATTTGGGCAATCGTTCCCAACGGATAAAGGTGGTTTCCTTAACTACCCGGTAGGTGAGATAAGCCCCGAATGATCCGACGATCATGTTGGGAAGCCACATCGCCATGAAGGGGGAAATCAGTTGACGGTCAGCCAGTTCTTCTCCGCCGATCAGAAAAATCCAGTACAGCAGGAAGAAACCGATGCTGAAGGTTACCCCCACTCCCAGGCTTCCTCTTCTGGCCTTGATACCCAGCGGAGTTCCGATCAGGATGAAGACAATGCTGGCGAAAGGGATAGAAAATTTTTTATGAATTTCAACCTGAAAACGATAGATCTGTTTTTGATAATAGTCGATATTGTTTTTTTCATTATCCAGTTTCTGCATCACGGCCTGGGTTTTGCGGACCGACCTGGACCGGAGGTTCTGCATCTCTTCTGCACTGATCGGATTCTGCTCCGTCTTGAGGTTGGATGCTAGCAGGAAATGTTGCAGGGTATCGGGGTGATAATAATATCCCCGCAGTATGAGTTTCATATTATCCAGGGCATTGCCGATGGACTTCTGGAATTTTTTCACTTCGGTCTGCATCATCCTGACACTCATCTCCCGGTCACTGCGAAATTCATCCTCCTCGCGCCGGAAGACCAGTTCCGGAGCCGGGATATAAAAATTATTGACCGAAAATTGCAGGCGCCGGTATTCCG
>MESS01000139.1:1866-4650 GCA_001771055.1 Caldithrix sp. RBG_13_44_9 | reverse complement strand
GAATCTCGCCATCAAACAGGGTGAAAACCAGCCGCTCCCGCTCCTTATCGAATACTAATTTTCCGCGATTGGCGATCACGGTTCGCTGCAGATCGGTGCTGCTGCGATCGAAAATGGTAATTTTCTTCAACCGGTCGGCGGCATCCTCCGAAAATTCTGGTCCAACAATGTCGCTCTTTACTACCACCTCTTCACCCAGAGATCTTTCAATTTCCTGGATTAGGATGCTGTATTTACCTAGCGTCATATAGATTCCCTGCTCCAGTTGCAGAGTGGGTTTTTTGCGGCTGATGCTGGAAAAAAGCAGCCGCGCCCGGTGATTGTATTCCGGCAGTAACTGATCATTAAACCAGTACATGAAAATGGTGAGCAGGATGGTGCTGGCAAGAACCGGGCGGATTATTTTGTATAAACTGATCCCGGAAGTTTTTAGAATGGTGATCTCATTATCGGATGATAACCGTCCGAAAGCCATCAGTGCCGCCACCAGCACTGACATGGGAACAGCCAGAGCGAACATCCAGGCCAGATTGAGGTAGACAAACTCCAGGATGGTAATTAAGGAAAGACCCTTGCCAAATATCCGGCCGATATACTGAACAATGAATTTGGTGACGAAGACAAACATGATAACAGCCAGCGAAAACAAAAAGGGTCCGATGTGCTCTTTAATAATATATCTAGCCAATAGAAACATATTCTCAATCCTTAAAAAAACAAGTTAATGAATTTAAGAATTTAGCTCAAGCGGAATTCCAGGAGACCAATATACAGCCTTTCTGATTTACTGAAATCCATGACCTGAATTCCTAAAAAGAAGTACAGAGATTAATTCTGGCGGTTTTGCAACTTTAATTATTTTTTTCCGTTTGGTAAACAATTTTCAGAATTTTAGATTTATCGTCCAATTAATTCAGGCGACCTGTTCCCGTTGATGTATTTCAAAAATCTGGAGGTATTATGAAAATATTAAGGATTATCCTTCCACCGTTGCTGATCCTTTTGTTGCTGGCTTCCTGCAGTAAAGAACAATATTCCTTTACCGTGCCGGTAGAATATTATAAGCTGGCTAATGGATTGAAGGTGGTACTCTCTCCCAATGCTACCGCTCCAACTGTTACCGTGGCGGTGTATTATCATATCGGATTCCGGATTGAGCCGAAAGATCGTACCGGTTTTGCCCATTTGTTTGAGCATATGATGTTCCAGGGATCACAGAATTTGGGGAAAATGGAATTTATCCGGCTGGTGCAGAACAGCGGTGGTACCATGAATGGTTCCACCCGTTTCGATTTTACGAACTATTTTGAAATTCTTCCGGCACATAAACTGGAAACCGCATTGTGGGCAGAAGCGGATCGGATGCGAGGTCTGGATATCAGTCAGGAAAATCTGACCAACCAGCAGGGAGTTGTGATCAATGAAGTAAAAGTGAATGTATTGAATCAGCCTTATGGAGGATTTCCCTGGTTGGATATGCCGCAATATGCCAATGAGAATTGGTATAACAACCACAATTTTTATGGAGATATGGCTGATCTGGAAGCAGCTAAACTGGAAGATGTCAAACAATTTTTCAAAACCTATTATTCTCCGAATAATTCCGTCCTGGTCGTAACCGGCGGGTTTGAATCTGCCAGCGCAAAAAATTTGATTGAAAAATATTTCGGATCGATTCCATCCGCTGAATTAGCAGTGAAACCGGATATCAGCGAACCGCCCCAGGAGAAGATGAAAAGATTTACTAAAGTTGATCCCTTGGCCCAGCGGCCAGCATTAGCCTTTGCCTACCATATGCCAGAAAGAAATACTCCGGAATATTATGCTATGGGATTGGCGGACCAGATCCTTTTACAGGGAAGCGACAGCAAATTGTACCAAAAGCTGGTCCAGGAGAAGGGATTGACCGGTTCAGTAGACGGGGGAATAAACCTGTTGGGAAATATGTTTAATTACGATGGACCAATGCTGTGGATGGGTTATTTATTCCACGATAAGGAGGTTTCAGCGGATACGATATTGCAGGCCTTATCACAGGTCATCGAAGATTTTGTAATACAGCCTGTCGATGAAGAGACCATGGTTCGAGCGCGGGTTAAAATGCGCTCAAATCTTTACAGCAGCATCGATGACTACTTTGGATTTGGACTGGCAGATTTACTGGCTTCCTTTGCCCTGTTTGATGATGATCCTTCGCGGATCAACCAGCTGGAACAGGAGTTTCTGGCAGTTACTCCCCAATTGATCCAGCAGACCGTAAGGGAATACCTACTCTCCAGTAATCAAACGGTGTTGATCATCGAACCGAAAGCCCAACAATAAACAGGAGGACAATAGATGAAATCGCTCTCTATATTTATATTGATAATAAACATACTCTTAGTTGGAAATCTTATTTCTCAAAAAGAACCGCCTCCACAGGGTTCCCAACCCAAAGATTTTGTCCTGCCCGCAGTTCAGCAATCTGCCTTAGATAATGGGATGCAAATCATTCTGGTACCATATGGTGATTTACCAAAAGCTTTGGTGCGAGTAGTAATGGAATTGGGTAATCTGAATGAAACAGCTCAGGAAACCTGGCTGGCAGATCTGACTGCCGATCTGTTAAAGGAGGGGACTAGCACTCTTGATGCTTCGGCTATTGCCCAGCAAGCTGCCAGCATGGGAGGAGCCATCAATGTCTCCACCGGCGCAGATCTCAGCTGGATTGGCGGTGAGGTTTTGAGTGAATTTACCCCTGAACTGATTCAATTACTGGCTGATATTCTCCAGAATCCCGTTTTT
>MESS01000139.1:0-1822 GCA_001771055.1 Caldithrix sp. RBG_13_44_9 | reverse complement strand
TCTGAGCATGGCCAAGGCTGAACCCGGCCAATTGGCGCAAGAGAAATTTTTGCAGATCCTTTATCCGGATCACCCGTACGGACGCCTTTTCCCATCTGAAGAAATGTTGACCAATTTTACTCTGGAACAGGTTAAAAATTTTTATAGCAAAAATTATGGATCTGCCAGAGCATCGATCTATGTGGTGGGCAGATTTGATCAACCCAATATTGAGAAAGCTATTAAATCCTCTTTTTCCAGTTGGCAAAAAGGTTCAGAACCGTTCCATCAGATTCCATCACCGGTCTCCCAGCGGAAAATTTACCTGGTAGATCGTCCGCAAGCGCCACAAAGCACCATTTACATGGGTCTTCCAGTGATTGATCCTACCCATGCCGACTATTTTCCTCTGCAGGTGACCAACATGATGCTGGGTGGGTATTTTTCTTCACGGATCACTTCCAATATCCGGGAAGACAAGGGCTACACCTATGGTCCAAACAGTTCTATCACCAATAATTACCGGAATGCTTACTGGGTGCAGGTGGCAGATGTAGGTACCGAAGTTACTGGTGCCAGCATAAAAGAAATTTTTTATGAAATCGACCGTTTGCAAGATGAAGCAGTTCCGGAGGAAGAACTGAAAAGCGCCCAGAACTATATGGCCGGGATCTTCGTACTGAGAAATTCTTCCAGAGCGGGTATCCTCAATCAACTCTCCTTCATCGATTTCCATGGTTTGCCGGCTGATTATCTGACCAGATATGTCAAAAATATTTATGTGGTAACTCCGGAAGATATTCAAAGAATGGCCGGCACCTACCTGAAAGATCAGGAAATGAGCATTGTCATTGTCGGTGATAAACAAAAGGTACCCCAACAGGTAAAATCGTTTGCCGAAATAGTTTATTAATTTTTTTTAATAGCTAAAGCTATTCCTTGGAGTGAAGATGACTCAGTTCATCTTCACTCTTTTTGTAATATCCGGAAAAATCTGTTTTCCTGCCGGGAACGAAATGGAAAGACAGTCGTATCACCACCAAAATATTTTAACATCATCAAACACGGAGGAATAAGCATGTTTCAGATTCATAGTAAGATATTAATCATTTTCTCTTTGATTCTGTTCTTACTCATCTCTTTCAGTTATGCCGGTGAGATGAGCAAAGCGGAAAATTTTACCCTTAAAGATTACAGCGGTAAAAGTCATTCGTTGTCCGATTATAAGGATTCCACTGCCGTTGTAGTAATGTTCATTGCTACTCAATGCCCGGTTTCCAATGATTATAACAACCGTATGGCAGCTCTCTACAAGGATTATACTGAAAAAGGCATCGCTTTCCTCGCTATTAATTCCAATAAGCAGGAAAGCGTGGAAGAGATCAGCACCCATTCTCAAAAGAATGGATTTCAATTCCCGGTCCTGAAAGATCCGGATAATGTCATTGCCGATAAGTTCAATGCCCAGGTGACTCCGGAAATTTTCGTTATGAATTCCAATTTTGAGATTTTATATCATGGACGGATTGATGATTCCCAGCGGGAAAGTGAGATTAAATCCCGTGACCTGCGAAATGCCCTGGATGAGATTTTAGCTGGAAAGCCCGTTTCCAAGAAAGAAACTAAGGCTTTTGGCTGTACCATTAAACGAGTGCAGAAATGATTTCCGCTTTTAAGTATTTTTTGGTATTCCTGTTTCTTCTTCTGGTGAATTGTTCCTCTCAGCAGGATCAATCAGCAAAAGGTCCCATTGACAAAACTGATTCAATCAAGAATAAGAGCCCGCAACTAATGGATGAAAAGCAGTTACAGGAATTCATTACCCGGCGAAACGGGAGGGTTT
>MESS01000138.1:20751-21644 GCA_001771055.1 Caldithrix sp. RBG_13_44_9 | reverse complement strand
ACCAATGCTGGAATTCCCTCCAACTGGGTCCGCACCCTGGCAATGGATACTAATGGCCACTTATGGGTGGGGACGGACAAAGGTCTGGGGATCTTTGACCAGCTAAGCTGGCAGATCTACAACATCTCAAATTCTGGATTACCCCGTAATGATATCCGGTCATTTGAGATCGATAATTTAAACCATAAATGGATTGGAACCGAGGGTGGAGGTCTGGTCAAATTCGATGGATCAATCTGGACGGTTTATGACTCTACCAATTCCCAGCTACCCTATAATCAGATTCAGGCCTTGGGTATTGAAAACGGTAACATTATCTGGATCGGTACGGATGGCCGTGGCCTGTCCCGCTTCGATGGGATAAATTTTCTGACGTATACTTCTACCAATTCGGATCTGCCGGATAACTGGATCCGCTGTATTACCGTGGACGATCTGGGGAATAAATGGATCGGCACCGGTGGCGGCGGACTGGCTAAACTTAACGATACCACCTGGACCATTTATGATACCTCCAATTCCGGACTGCCGGCCAGCCGGGTGAATGAGGTAGCACTGGACAATTTTGGACAAAAATGGATTGCCACTGCCGGCGGCGGTTTAGCCCTGTTTAACGAAGGAGGAATCGTCGGTATCACGCAAGATTCCAGGGAGCAAATACCAACAGGGATCAAGTTGCATCAAAACTATCCCAATCCATTCAACCCAATAACCACTATTTCCTTCAATCTTTCCGGACCGGCAGAAGTCAGCCTAAAGATTTACAATACTCTGGGTGAAGAAGTGGCCACGCTGCTTTCTGCTTCCCTGTTTTCTGGCTTCCATAGCTATGATTGGGATGCAGGAAATCTGGCCAGCGGGATTTATTTTTACCAGCTGTCGGTAAACTCCCT
>MESS01000138.1:19548-20612 GCA_001771055.1 Caldithrix sp. RBG_13_44_9 | reverse complement strand
ATCCTCGCTTCCTATGGAGATGGTGAGAAACCGGTTATCGCTGCCTGGGATACCCTGTTTAATTGGTCAAAGCCGACATACTGGACCAGTCTGAAGCAGACAGTCTGGTACATCCGCTGTCCGCAGGATCCTAAAAGAATCTGGCTCTCTGAAAAAGAATACCGGTGTTCCAAAGAACTGTCCGGATTAGATTCCACTGCCCGCTGGTTCTATGATGAACTGGCCCATCGGCTTTATATTTATTCACCAGATATTCCTACCAAATTTTACACCAGGATAGCGGCAGCAGCAGTGCGCGATGCCGCTGGTATTGGCAGAAATGTAGCCGATATCATCATCCGTGATCTATCTTTCCAGGGGGGCGATCTCTACAGCCTGCATCTGAACAATTGCCAGCGGATTCAGATCGAGAACTGTGAGATCGGTAGCTACAGCGGCAAATACGGAGTGTTGGCCTCCCAGTCCAACTATGGAGTTATCCGGAATTGCACCATCGATTCCGGACTGCGCCTGAAGTATGATTTCGAATATTATGCGGTGGAAGACGGGCTTAAGTTGTACAGCGGTTGTAATTACTGGAAAATTTTCGACAACCGGATTCAGGATTGGGGGCATTCCGGGATCCAGATCCAAAGTCGTGACAATAAGCTGCCTACTTCCTATAACGAGATCTATCAGAATACTATCAGCGCAAAAAACGTGGCTTATTGCCGGGGATTTGAAGTGGCCGGTCCGGATGGCAGCTGCCAGTACAACAAAATCTACCGCAATTACCTTGTTGACACCTCAGTCCGCAATCAGATTTCAGGCGACCATAATTCTATTTACTATAATATTGTGCATACCTTACGGAATGTGCCATACCGCAGCGAGGGCACTGCTCAGGCGTTCAGTTTCAGTAATCATGAGGGGAACGCCTGTCATCACAATCAGCTGTTCAACAATGTGATTTATGATTGTGATGAACCGGCCATCATTCTGCGCAGCCATGAACAGGCACCGATCAGCGATAACCAGATCATCAATAATATTGTCTTTGAATGCGGCGGGAATTCCAAAAATAT
>MESS01000138.1:17385-19509 GCA_001771055.1 Caldithrix sp. RBG_13_44_9 | reverse complement strand
TATTTTCAGAAATGTCTTTCAAAATAACAATTTTTTCAGTTCCAAAAAGTCAGCCATCATTTTTTATCGCAGGAAAGAAATGGCTGTTACCCAATTCAACCAGCAGAATAGTACGAATAGGGATCTGATCAGGCAGAACCTAAAGTCCGATCCTTTGTTCAGCGATGCGACGAAATATAATTTTGAATTAAAAGCCAGGTCACCCTGCATCGACACCGGTCAAAATGTTCAGCTGTCTGTCGATTTTGAAGGGAAACCTGTTCCAGAGGGTAAAGGAGTGGATATGGGAGCTTTTGAATTCTCGGGAAAATGAGGGAGGAATGCAAAAGTGGAGAACAGGAGGAAAGGAATTTTTAAATATTATGTATCAGGAATATTATCTGACTTGGGCAATATAAACATTCGCGCTATAGCTTTACCTTATCAGATTAAGCTTAATGCCGGATTAATCAAAAAATTGCTCTAAGTCTACTCATCTTAAATATTTCATTATCCCTGGTCTGAAGAACAGGGCAAGGCAGGCCTTGCAATTTTGACCTTTAGCCTTTTACCCTTTTCCGTTTTACTTCAACCGTCTCTTAAACTCAGCACCTATAAACTATCACCTATACCATACCCCCTACCCCAATATTGTTTCGTACACCGCCTCAAACTGCCCGGCCATCCGCTCAATTTCATAGCTTTCCCTAGCCCGCTCGATGCATTTCAGCGACATTTTCTTAAGCAGATCCGGTTGCTGAATTAATCTGGATATAGCCGAAGCGATCTCTGCAGAATCTCGCGGTTTTACCAGAATTCCATGCACTCCATCCCGGATCACATCAGGGATACCTCCCACCGGGGTGGCTATCACCGGGGTTCCGGAGGCGATGCTTTCCAGCAGGGTATAAGGTAATCCTTCGTCGTAAGAAGGAAAGATGAAGAGGTGGGCCGAAAGCCAGAATTTAATTTTATCCTGCTCGAAAATTGGCCCGGTGAATTCCACTAGTCCCTGCAGTCCTAACTGGGCTGCCTGCTGTTTTAGCTGGTTTTCAATCTTCCCGCTGCCGGCAATGACATACTTGAGGTGAGCCAATTTCCCCGCGGCCTTCAGGCTGGCCAGCGCCTCAATGGTCTCCAGGATGCCCTTGGATTCAGTGAGCGCTCCCAGATAAACCAGCTTCAGCTCCTGACTATTAAAATTTTTCTCAACTGCTGTGGAATAAGGAGCAAGATCGATGGCGTTGGGGATAAGTTCAATTCTCTGGTGCAATAATAAATTCCGATATGACTGATACTCCCGATCAGACAGTACCACCACTGCTTTGGGCAGATCTAGAATCCATTTCAAAAATATCTGGAACAGGATATTCGCTTTACCAAATTCCTGCGGCAGTTTCCCGCCATGAACCTGAAAGATCACTTTCCGTCTCAGGATCTTAGCAATCAGCAAATATACCGCATCCCGCCAGAAGGCTTTGGGATCCATGGAAGTGTTCAGATGAATCAAGTCTGGTTTTAACCGTAGAATCGCAACAGCCAGCTGCAGCGGACTGAACAAATACCTCCGTAATTTTAGCAGCAATGATTCATTTTTCCCCTGTCCCCCAGTTTCAAAGTGCCGAAACTGAAATTTCTGGATTAAGGGAGAGTGAAAAATCTGCTGCAGATGGGTGGAAATTCCGCTGACAATTCTTAGCGAGGTACCCAGAACCAGGATGACGGGTTTCGGATGAGGACTCAGGATACAACCTCAAAATTCAGAAGAAAGTTAAGAGTGGCAAAAATTATTATTTAATGTGTAAACCGTTACGACTATGTACCTGAAATCGCTTTTTGATAAACCTCAACAGTTTTCTTCCCGATGGTACTCCAGGAAAAATCCTGCTCTGATTTCTGATAGCCAGCATTTCCCATGCTTGTACGTAATTTTGGATTTTGCAATAGTTCTATGATCTTGTCAGCCAGACTGATTGGATCTTTGGGAGGAACAATAAATCCGGTGCGGCCATCATCCACATATTCTGGCAGACTTCCCACCCGGGTAGCCACCACCGTTTTCCGGAAAGCATAGGCTATTAACAACGGTCCGCTCTGACTGGCATCAATATATGGTAGTACCAATAGGGATGCCTCTTGAAATAA
>MESS01000138.1:13657-17244 GCA_001771055.1 Caldithrix sp. RBG_13_44_9 | reverse complement strand
AATTCGCGGTGCCGCCTCGATTAGATATTCCACTCCTTTGTACGAATAAAGTCGTCCGAAGAACAGGATACTATTTTCCTCTTCACTGATATCGGAAGCAGCCCAGCGTAAATAACAGGATAAATTTCCATGGGGAATAACAGAGATGCGGTATTCTTCGACTGCAGCCGATTGCACTATCGCATTTTTCATTTGCTCACCCAAGGTGATGATCTGCGAAGCATATTTATAAAACATCCGCTCTGAACCGGGGACAATTTTACTGGAGAAATCACCGGTATGTTTTTTCGGATCATGAACGGTCAGCACCAGCGGATATTCCTGCAACTGTTTCCTGAAGAATACCAGCCACGGGTAATATCCCAGCAGATGAATCACCTCCGGCTTGAAATCTTTGATGGATTGAAACAGCTTTCCCAAGACTTTTATATTCCCAGGATTTCTCAGGCGCGGCCTGGGATAAAAAAATATTCCTTTCTGCGGTCCGATGATCGCCTGGTATTCCGCTCGCTGCATTTCCGGCACGAAAGCAACAGCTTCATCCAGTTGCTCCAGAGCTGCTTGAATCAATAAATGGGGATAATAAGCATGTCCCCCGAAACTGATGATGGCTGCCCGCATAAGAATTTATGAATTTGCTTAAGACTTGTTGTAAATCTGCTTCATCCGGATTTTTTGTTTAGGGATATAAGAGTTAAATGATTTTGTTATTGCAAAAAGGAAGTTCAATTGAAGTAAATTTCAAACAGTTTCATTTGTTTTTATCAAAGCCAAGTGTGACAGGCCCCACAGAATGAGAAATACACCATAACCCATCTGACCCAGCCGAGATTCCAGCAGCCCCTGCAACAGATAAAAGATCAGAATCAGGAAAATAAAACCATAACCCGCATTATCCGGCACCGCCCGCCAGCGTTTGAATGACTGGTAAACCCCGTATCCGATCATCGATAGAAAAATTACCGCGCCAATGATCCCGACACTCAGCAAAAGTTCAATATAAGCGCAATGGGCGCTCTTCAATCCCCACCCCACCACACTGGACAGCTGGACAATATTATTGACTGTCCAGAAGCTGTCATAACCATAACCCAGTAGTGGCTGTTGGCTGACATAGGTCAGGCACAGATTCCAGATCCTCAACCGGCCGTTCAAAGTATCGAGGTCGTAAATATCCCTTCCCAGATTGACACCAGAATAGACGGTGGTAATCCCTTCGTTAGTGAGATTTAAAATAATAAAGCCCAGAACCAATACCAAACCACTCAAACCGCAGAGAATAATTATTTTTTTAAAATCCCATGGCTTGGCAATTATAAAAAAAATTAAAACCGCCAAAAGTGCACTCACAAAGGAAGTGCGGGACTTACTGAAAATCAAAAAAACCAAAGCGATCAGGCAGAGTATGATAAAATATTTGCGTCTGGTGGTACGGTTTACCGACAAAATCAGCGTACTCAGAAATAGTAGAGCGCAATTTTCCCCCTGCACATTGGGATGAATGGTGCCCATGAAACGGTATTCTTTCAGAAAGGGAGTGAAAGTGCCGGTGGCGATTTCAGTAGCCAGTCCAATGACCAGAAAAATAGTAGCACTAAACAACGCAAAATATGGCAGCTGGAGAATAGGGAAGCGCAGCGCCAGCGCGGTGGTAGTCAGCCAGAACGCTGCAAATACCGACAGGCGCCTGAGTGTCAGCATTTGATCCTCCGACCACAAGGTAGAGGCGATGCTCCAGACAATTAAAAAAATAATCAGCCCACTCAGAATAAGATCCGGTTGCCAGCGTTGTTTTTTCGGAAAAATCAGCAAACTCATCGCCAATAGCACCAGCACGGCCAGGGAAATTCGACGCAGCGGATTTCCTTCTTGAATCATCTCTTCAAACATTTCCGCCGAGGCATCGACCTGCTCCCGTAGCGGAAAAGTAAAATCGTGCCCGATGATCAGAAAAAACAAAATGGTTAACAGGATAAAAGTCAACCAGGGAATGTGCGATTCACTTAAGCGGGTATTTTGTACCATGATCAGATTAGACTTTTTACCCGAAGGTTTAGTGGATCAGATGAGAAGGGTATTATTTTGTCTTCGGTTCTGGAAGAACCATAAACTCACCAGAAAAAAAAGCAGGGCAAAGTTAGTTTCTTTGAACTCGGTAATCGCCGACAACAGAATATCCTGGGTGAAAAACAATTCCAGAATTTTAGAAAGAAGATAATTGAGAAGGAAAAACATTCCCAACCATAACGGTACCAGTGGCAGGTTTATTCTCTGGAACCAGCCGGAAATCCTGGAAAAAACTTTTGCCATAAATGGACAGATCAGACAAAAGAGGAGCCAGAATACTGAAAATAACCGATCGATGTTCAGGAATAATTCGACAAATGATTTCCTTTGACCACTGGAATCCAATCCATGAAAAATTTTCAGATTATGAAGATTCAGCTCATCCTGGATATTGGCATCCTTCATTACCTGAGGTGTGGAATAGTGAAAAATCCGCTGGCCCCAGCTGAGTTCCTCCCCAAAGGCAAAAAAGAACAGCAGTCCCAGAATCAGCCAGAAGAAATTTTTCCGGGTGCGAAAGAAATGGAAATTATTTCCCTGCTTACTTTGGATGAATAGCCATAAAAACAAGAGGGAACAGCCAAAAAAGAAAATTGCTCCTATCGTTTCCACCGCTCCATCTTCCCGGGCTAAGAAAACCAGCTTTTCGGAGCTGAGCGAGAAAAAGCTGCCATAGGTTAACAGCAGGAACAGAAAACTAAAAGTGATATAGAATAATATTTTCAGCTTCAAGCGATACTTTCTTAAATTATTTTAAAATTTTATCTGTCGAATGAGTCTTGTCTAGATTCTAATTCAGACTCTTAAAATATGAATCTACCAAATTTTCTATTTTTTCAGAAGAAATAAAATCGAGGTGATTCGCAACCCGGCTGCCATCGCATTCCCAATAGTCAATCCCAGCGCGGTACCAACCGCTCCATAGGATTTAATCAGCCAGATACCAGCGGTTAACAGCAGCAGCAGGGAAAAGAAATTGATCCGGAAATCCACCCGGGCCTTCTCCAGCACAAACAGCGCCCGCGAAAAGGAAAAGCCAATAGCGACCAGCAATAAATTCAGCGCCAGAATAGTAACCAGCAGATGATATCCGGCATATTTATCGCCATAAAAAATGACCAATAAAAAATTACCGGAGAACATCAGTATCAGGCTGCAGATAAAAATCGCTCCGCCAAATAGCACAGTCGCTTTGAATAAATATTTTCTTAAACCGCTTTTGCCACCACCGGCAAAAGCATGGGAAATTCTGGGAGTGATAAAATTCTGCATCCCAAGGTAGAGTGGATTGCACAGCGCCACTACACCCAGTCCTGCCGCCCAAATCCCGGTGGCAGCTGTTCCATGAAATCTGGCTAACATCCAGGGATAAATATAGGTAATGAGAGACCATAAGAGCCCGCTGGCATAAATCCATTTCCCGGAAAGAAAATTTTGCTTTAAATCATCTTTAGCCCGCCGGAGGTGCAATACCAGCATACCGCGTTGTAAATAAATCCAACTCCCGCCCACTGCTCCAC
>MESS01000138.1:13511-13627 GCA_001771055.1 Caldithrix sp. RBG_13_44_9 | reverse complement strand
GTGCCGAGAGGATTTCCTGCCGGACCAGCACGAATAGTCCAGCGATTTGAAGAATGCTTACCGCCAGATCCAGCATAAAAGCGCTTTTCATTTCCAGCAGAGCGAAACAAATCCGG
>MESS01000138.1:13307-13479 GCA_001771055.1 Caldithrix sp. RBG_13_44_9 | reverse complement strand
CACCAGCACCAGGCTCCAGACCACTGGAACAAATCCTTGCGGAAAAAAATGATGCGGAATGAATAGCGCGGCCAGGATCAAAAGAACACTGGCGACAATAGACATCGTCAGCTGATGGATGAAGGTACTGCCCAGATACTGCTTTTTCTCAACTCCCTGCAAGCGGGGAGCA
>MESS01000138.1:10948-13116 GCA_001771055.1 Caldithrix sp. RBG_13_44_9 | reverse complement strand
CGGGCAATCAATTCCTGGTTCAGATATTCCCGGCAGCCCGAGCCGGGAGATAACAAAACCTCTTTGATGGTTCCGGCCAACTCCTTTTGAAACCAGTTATCCAGCGGGGTACTGAAGCCCACTTTCTTCCGGCGGATGAAATCCCTGGGAATCCATTTCTCCACCGCCCGCTTCAATAAATATTTTTGGGTAAGCCCCCTGATCTTGTATTTTGCCGGAAGCCCCTCTACAAATTTCATCAGTTCCAGGTCCAGATAGGGAACCCTGGCCTCCAGGGAAACTGCCATGGACATTTTATCTCCATACAATAGTAAGTTATCTGCTAACGACAGACGCGAATCGACATACAACAGCTGATTCAGATCATCCAGATCGCTGACATCCACTTGCCAATTTTTGATGACCTGATACAGCAAACTTGCCTGATCAGTTGCGATATCGCTTCGCAGCAGGTTTTTTTTCATTTCCAGATCGATAGTATGATAAATCGCCTGCATCCGCTCTACAGGATCGCTGATTCCCAACGACCATATCGCCCTTTTCAACCGTTCATTTCGCGGCAGTAAATTGATGGTCGGCCCAATAAGATAACGGCGAATTCCGGCCGGCAATCTGCGGTAAAATCTCCCGTAATATTCTCCCAGATGCCGGGGATAACCGGCAAATGGTTCATCCGCCCCCTGCCCGGTCAATACCACCTTTACCGATTGACTGGCCAATTTGCAGACCAGGTAATAGGCCAGGATTGAACCGGTAGCCACCGGCTCTTCCATATGCCACACCGACTGTGGAAGCAGTTGGATATAATCCTGCAGGGTCACAGTAATGTCCTGGTGCAGACTACCGGTACACCTGGCAATCTCACGGGCAAAGGTAAACTCATTCTCTTTAAAATCTCCCTCAAATCCTACCGTAAAGGTCTTTACCGGCTGCTCAGTCAGTTGAGCCATGATAGTGACCAGGGTGGAAGAATCCACTCCTCCGCTCAGCATCGCGCCAACTGGCACATCAGCAATGAGCTGTCTCTTTACCGCCTGAAATATCCGGGATCGCAGTTCTTCAACCAGCTCATCTTCAGACTTTTTTTCCTGCGGAACCGGAACCTGCTGATAGAATCGGGAAATTTTTATCCCGCTGCTGTTACAGCATAAAAGATGTCCGGGAGGAAGTTTGTAAATGGAAGAAAAAGCGGTACGGGGAGAGGGGACGTAAGTCAGTGCCAGGAAATCCGCCAGCGCCCCAGGATCAATTTTCCGCTTTATGTCCGGATAGAGAAATAATGTTTTGATCTCGGATGCCAGCAGCAGGGATCTAGCATCCTGCCAATAGTAAAGAGGTTTAATTCCGAAAGGATCGCGGGCTGCCAGAAGTTCTTTTTTATTTCCATCCCATAATACCAGCGCAAACATCCCGTTGAGGCGGCTGAAGGCTTCACTGCCCCACTGCTCATAAGCATGAATAATTACTTCGGTATCGGAACGGGTTTTGAATATGTGACCATACGCAGTCAGTTCCTGCCGTAATTCCAGGAAATTATAGATCTCACCATTGTAGCTGATCCAGATGCTCCCGTCCTCATTGGTCATAGGCTGATGTCCGGTGGACAGGTCGATGATTGACAGCCGGCGGTGCCCCAGATAAATTCCATCTTCCACAGTAACGAATTGTCCGTTATCATCCGGTCCGCGATGGGCCAGGGAGCCGATCATTTTCTGAAAGAGACCAAGATCGAAAGACGATTTATCCTGGTAACGGTAAAGGGCGACTATTCCACACATGTCATAATTCCTGCCATCAATTTCCTGTTTTAGCGTTTCCGTAAACTAACAGAAAAGTCAAACTCCGGAACAGTTGGGACTGTGCCCAGCGGTGATAGGGAACATTATTCCATCCCAGTAAAAGCTGGCGGGTGCGAAATGAACCGTCCGGTTTCTGCCAGCGGGAAAGCAGATCCTGTAAAGGATAATCAGAGATCTCACCAAATTGACTTCTGGTTTTTTGCAGGAGGACGTACAGATTGATATTCTCGGCATAATCATATAACTCCCGGCGATAGGTTGTAAACCGCTGCTCTTTCGCAAAAGGTTTGGGTAATCCAATCTGATCCAACAGCTGGGTTTTATAATACTCTAATCCTTTGATAATCGCCTTCTGAAATCTTTTATCTC
>MESS01000138.1:9987-10925 GCA_001771055.1 Caldithrix sp. RBG_13_44_9 | reverse complement strand
AAATTTTTCAAGACAAAACAAGTATGGAAGTGATCCACAAACTGGTCTTTTTCCCCTACTGCATAGAACCATGATCCATCTTCCTGCTGGGCTTCCAGCACAAAGTTAAGATTTTTCTGAGCGATGTTTTGATACCGCTTATCCTTGAATCTCAGTGCAGCTTCAGTCAGGACAAATGCCCGGTAAGCACTGGCATTCACCACCGGCGGATATTTTTTTCCGGTTAGTTTATCCCTGGGAATGTAGGAACAGGCGCTGCTCTGGTCATTCAGCAGTGTATCATCAAAATCAAAAGCCAGATGCTCCGCGATGGAGTGCAGGATTTCTGACCAGCGCGGATTTGGACGAATCTCGCTTGCTGCCACAAAAGCTTCATAGACATAAGGAGTGGTGGTGACCAGCGGAGTTTGTGCCTGGATCACTCCACTGTTGGTCATCCAATCGAAAGGATATCCCCAGCCGGAATGTTTGTAACCCGGACATCTGGTCTGTTGCAGCATTTCTAAAAAATGAATCGCTTTCTGATAAAATTTTTCATCCCCGGTCACCTGATATATATAGAAATAGCCCATCGCAAAATGGGCATCGGCAATTGGAAAACGGCTGCGTTTTCTGAAGCAGCGGCGGGCAGCGGGCAGGAATGAATCCAGAAATACTATGGGTGCAACCGCTATACTTCCCAGCAAGGGCTTCCGATAATAAAGCGCCTTCGCATACTGACCACAGGTAGTCGCCCAGAAATCATATTGGTCCTGCGAAACCTCACCATATCTTTCCAGCCAATCAGAAAATCGCTGGACTGCACTTATCAATTTATTTTTAAATAAATCATCCATTTGTCATTGGCCATCCTGCTGATTTCTAATCCTTCACAGATTAAAGGGAGAGAAACTGAATAATTTTAAAAAGACCAAAAAGGAATCTTAGATTTTAAATGC
>MESS01000138.1:9664-9859 GCA_001771055.1 Caldithrix sp. RBG_13_44_9 | reverse complement strand
GCTTCTTTTATCCGGATCATCCATTAACTGCATGATGGCCTGGGCATAATCTTCTATCTTATTAGGAGCAACATAAACTGCAGCTTCCTGGGCAGTATAGCGGGTTTCTTTCAGATCAAAACTGACGGTCGGTTTCCCGTACGCCATATATTCCATCACCTTGATCCAGGTCGAATGATCATTTAAGGGACTGGA
>MESS01000138.1:0-9581 GCA_001771055.1 Caldithrix sp. RBG_13_44_9 | reverse complement strand
ACTTTTCTAATCCCAATTCAGAGGACATGATTTTCAGATCCTCCAACACATCACCCGTACCAATAATGATGGTATAGAAATCGGTTCGGTGATACTGATTGACTAAACAGGATAAAGACTTGAGAAGATAATCCACTCCGTCCTGCGGACCCATGATACCCAGATAAACCAGAATTTTCTTCCCCATAGATTTTAGGGCTTCATTGGCTGGCAATATCAGCAAATTTTGTAGATCCGGACCATTTCTAACGACAAATATTTTATCGGATTTGATATGACCTCTTTCCATTTCAATCATCTTGTAGGATTCATTGGTGGCAATTACCCGGTCTGCCAGCCGCAGGCAGATTTTCTCTTCCTGCAGTAATATGTTATAAATCAGGCCGCCAACCTTATTATATCTGGAAAGAAAAAGTTCCGGTGAAAGGTCGTGATGATCAAAAACATATTTCTTACCAAATAGCTTAAAGACCAATCCAACGATAAACAGCATATTGGGGGGATTATGAGTATGCAATACCTGAAATCCGTGCCGCAGTTCAACATAAAAACTTAAAAGCAGACAACAGGTGCTGAAATAAAAATATTCGAAAATATAACCGATGGCAGAATTTAAATAATAGATTGATCGGACCAGAGGATGAACACGCCCCGGATTTTTTTTGAAGAGATCTATCTGTGAAACACGGTAAACTGTAACCTTGTCGATCTCTTCATTAAAAGGCTGATTTTCCCAGCGAGTAGCAATCACATATACCTTATATCCCATCCGGGTAAGGGTAATTGCCTCATTCCGCACCCGCGAATCCTGCGGAAAAGGACTTTCAGCCAGCATCAGAATTTTACCAGGAAATGCCTTCATATGTATAGTGCTTAGCTTCCTTAGGTGTAAAAATTCTAGCAAGATCAATTACTACTCTATCCTTAGATAATTTGCTGATGTTTCTTTTGAGTCCGGGATAATTATTGGCAATCACAACTATTTCTGATTCTTTAAAAATCTCATCTATTGAATTTTTCATTAATGAAGAGAGATGAGGAATTACCGACTCTATATATTTTTTATTCGAGCCAAAAATTTTAGCAAGAGAAACTTCCCGATCATAAATGGAAAGTATATACCCTTTTCCAATTAATTTTTCAGCCAATTCCACCAGGGGACTTTCACGAAGATCATCCGTTCCTGGTTTAAAACTCAAACCCAATAAACCAACCCGATTTTTCCCAATTTTTTTAATTATCGAAAATGCATACTCTATCTGTTTACTATTACTTGACAAAATCGAGTTAATAACCGGAATTTCTAAATCATTTTCTTTGGCCTGATACAACAAAGCCCTCAGGTCCTTCGGCAAACAAGATCCTCCAAAAGCAAAACCTGGTCTTAAATAAGAATTAGAGATGTTTAATTTTTTATCTTCACAGAAAATATTCATCACTTCATAACTATCCATTCCTAACTTTTTTGAGATATTGCCAATTTCGTTTGCAAAACAAATCTTTAATGCATGAAATGAATTACAGGCATATTTAACCATTTCGGCGATTTTAATTTCTGTACGTATTAAAGGAGCCTTGATATGCTTATAAAGAGAAGCAACTAAATTGCCACTCTTTTTATCCATTTCACCGATTATACTGAACGGAGGATGGTAATAATCTTCTACCGAACTTCCTTCTCTTAGAAACTCGGGATTCATGCAAATTCCAAAGTCTTTTTTGACCTTTTTTCTGGATACTTTTTCTATGATCGGTATGATTTCATTTTCAATGGTTCCAGGAAGTACAGTGCTTCGCACACAAATAGTATGAAATTCTCTACTCTCTCTTATATTCTCGGCTATTTGCCTTGCCACATTTTTTAGATAAAGAAGATTTAGACTTCCATTATCATTACTGGGCGTGCCTACACAAATAATTGATAATTTAGCAGGTCTTATTTCATCAATGGTTGCCTTAAGCTTTTTGGCTTGAATGGCCGCTTGGATTAATTTATTCAAATCCCTTTCAATGACCGGACTTTTACCTTCATTAATTAAATTAACTTTAATGGCATCAATATCAATGCCTAAAACATCATGCCCTTCTTTAGCCAGACAAGCCGCAGAGACACATCCTACATATCCTAAACCATACAAATTGATTCGCATGTTAATTCATCCACAATAATTTTTAGATGGGTATAAAAAAACTTAAATATTTTATAATAAGAAGAAAGTATAAAATTTCTTTCTCGTTCCAGGAATTTTGATTAGACAATTTGAGTTTTAAAAATATTTTACTTCACTATTTGAATCGACATAGAAATCCCGCTGATAAGACAACCACTTGAGAATTATTCTACTAAGAGATTTATGTAAAACATCCAACTAAATTCGACTGAATTAGAATTAGTTGAAGTTAGCCTAACTCCCTGCCAACAATATTTCTTGATATCGGTAAGGTATCAAATCCATCTGAAATTACTTGACATGTCAAATTATTTTTCACTTCCGAACGGCCCTGGTTTTCCAAAATTTGGCCAACTCTGCTGGAAGCGGATTCCAATATAATCCTGAATACTTTTGTTGGATATAATTCAGAAAATCTTGATAATATTGAAGCGGATATTCGTCGAATACATTTATACTATTATCATAATTTATGTAATCTGGATGTGTTATAAGTAGGGCCATCCCTCCATTTTTAATAATCCAATCAAGTTTTTTCTTCCATATCTCAATATTATTCTCTTTCATAAGAATAAATAAAGTGAAGTCTTGAGGCAGAGTATAGGGTAGTTCAATAAAATTTCTATCTGTTGAGTTATTGATATACCAGAAAGGGAAAATCTTTCTAATTCCATCAGGCTGGGGTTCAAATGGATCGGTATCGAAAGTTGAAGCATCATAATCAATATTTAATAAATGGAGCCACGGTAAATGATGTTGCATGGAGGGAGAACGAAATCCTTTTGCCTCCCAGGCACTCAGATATTGATTAATTTTGTATGCTCTTTCTTTAAATATTTCAAAGGACTGATAGAGTTTACCGTCATGTTTTAATCCATGAACTCCAACTTCAAAGCCATTCGCTTTTATTTCATGGATTGCATGATCATCTATATGATAACGTTCTGGTACAAAATTAAATGAGGATCTAAAACCGAGTTCTTTTTCCAAAAGCATTAACTGACGAAATTTCTTATATCCTTTCTCTGCTTCAACATCGTGAGTGAGAACCAAACAAAATTTTTTACCATTCGGCCATCCCTGCCAGTCTTCAGGTGGTTCTTTGGCTCCTTCATCAATGGGCCAGATGTGCGAGTTTTTTTCCTTTTGGATTTGAACCAGAATTCTTCGAAAAATAACTTGTATTCTTCTGGGGATGATTGGCCTAAGCAAATAGTAGTAAGCTATAAAATCCATAAATAATCGCCCTTACTAACCAACATGTTTATAGAGCTTTTCTCCGATCCATTTAAGCAGCGATAAATTAAGTTTACGAAATATCGCATTATGAAAACCAAATTCCTTGTTTTGAGCAGAAATAAATGCCTTATCACGAAAATTATATTTATAATACTTTATCATATACTCTTTTGACCCCCAACCAATTTTGAATTCCTTTAATCCGGGCACATGAATATTTGTTCTTCCAAAATTCAAGGATTCAAAGCCATTTTTTACATAGTGTTGAATAATTTCCCATACCAGCAAATAATTCGCGTTTAAGTTCTTATATACATAATCAGAAGCATTATACTTTAATATGGCACGCCTTCCAAAATGAACTACAATTATTCCAGCAACAATTTTTTCTTTATAGCTGGCCAGCACAATGAATCCCTTTTCTTGATGAATAATATGTTTATAAAGGTTATGAAAAAACTGAAAAGGTTGCGGAGGTAATCCATGCCGTTTTCGAGTTAAACAGTTAAGTCGGTAAAATATTTTCAATGAATCGTATGAATTAGAAAAGATGATCTGGAGCTTTTTTCTCAGCGCTTTTTTTATATTGTTTTTTGTGGTATTTCTGAATCCAGAATATAAAAACTCAACTCCGGGATTCAAGGTCAGAGTGTGCCCTAAGTAGATTTCAGACGAAGGAATATTTTCCGGTGTGAATGTCAAGCCTCGTAATTCTAATGTTTTCCATGAGGATAATTGGCCATATTCAATCAGGTCCTTGAAAAAATGATTTTCACTTACCTGATGTACCAAAGGTTCACATTCATCGGTAAAAGGTAAAGAAACTCCTCTTCTACCGGTAATAAAACTATTGATTTCCATTACAGCTGCAATTTGATGATATAGATCATTCACTGTCCAACAAAAATATGAAGGCTTGTACCCATAACTTTCACTCAGAATTCTTCCCCAAGCCTGACTATGAAAAAAAGAATAATTTTTAAAAGAAAGTACAGTATGATCCCAATCCGCGGTCTCAAGTGGATTTACAACTTGTAATTTCATGGTCGCAGTTTTTAAGTCAAAAAAAGTCGATGATTACAAAGCACCCTTGGTATTATAAAGTGCCGCAAAGGTTTTAAGAATAATCCGTAGATCCAGAGAAAAGGATTGATGCTGGGTATATTGCAGATCCAGCCGTACCATTTCATTGAAGGTAGTAATACTCCGTCCGCTCACCTGCCACAGTCCGGTAATGCCGGGTTTGACATCCAGCACTCGCCGCAGGTGCCAGTTCTGGTAATGGACTATTTCATAGGGTATGGGTGGCCGGGGACCCACCAGGCTCATCTCTCCTTTAAGCACATTGAAAAACTGCGGCAATTCATCCAGACTGGTTTTCCGTAAAATTTGTCCCAGGGGAGTGATCCGGGGATCATTTATTATCTTATAAAGCGGCTGATCATCCGTGCCATGATTTATTTCCTGATTCTTCCCCTGGATAAGTTTGGTAACGTATTCCTTATGAATCGATTCATCCGAATTAACCGTCATCGTACGGAATTTTCTGAAAATGAACGGCCTGCCGAGATACCCAATCCGCTCCTGTTTGAAGAATATGGGTCCTCTGGAGGTTAGTTTTACAAAACCGGCAATTAACAACATTAACGGCATGAATAAAATAATGGCACCCACTGAACCAAAGATATCTAAAAGTCTTTTAAAAAATGGATAATCAAATTTCAATCCACTGAGAATATCTTCGGAAACAGACTCGGCCGAAGATAAACTGAGCGAGCCATTGCCGGCCGGTAAAACCTGAAGTCCTTCAGCAGGAAGGCTAATTCGTTGTTGCAGGTCGCTTTTATCATTTGGAATATTTTTGGGGTTTACTCCGGCACCCAATTGAATTGATCTGTTCTCGCTGATCCGCTCTGTCCCGACAATATGAAGCGAATTTAATGAAATCTTAATATTCTTTATAAACCGGTCCCCGCTCATCCGTGTTTGGGAACGATAGAAATCAGATATTTTTTCCAGGATTTTATTCACAAAAGCTTTGGCTCCTTCCAGAGAGGTATCCACCAATAACAATCCGACTTTATCCATGCTCAACAGCGTCTTTAAATCGCTATTTCGGGCATTTTTTGTGATGATACTGATCAGGTTTTTATAAAAGGCAAAATAATCTTCATCAGTGAAATTCACTTCATGCTGATCCAAATCGCTGATCTGAATGACCACATAAGTCAGGGGTAAACCGTTTCTGGAACTGCGATTTTTTTCCCTGTTTAAAAGAATTTGGAAATCCTTTAGAAGGTACCAACCTTCCTGCGGTGGCAGATCAGCCATTAATTTATCAGAGTAGTTTCTAAAATGGTTTGACATCTGAACTGATATATCTTCCTTTGTAATAATTTATTTTGAACCTGTAATGGTTGAATTGACTGATCTTAAATCAGGTTTTGATCCCCGGGTTTATCCGCAGCTCGATAGAATTATACCAAAGATCTTTTTTTAGATCAGGAACCAGCAGTATAACGATGTCTCAATATTTCGATTCAATTCTTTGAAGCTGAGACAGGAAGGTTTTCTTTTTTATCAGCAAATTGAAAAACCGATCACCGCAGAATTAAAATCGCAGGTTCATTATTAAGCTCTTACGACTCAGAAATGGTTTGGTAATTATACCCATGACCATAGCGATAATAGTAAGCAGATTTCCCGACATTAAAACCATTCACCACCACCCCCTGGAGATTCAAACCAGCCTGCCTCATTTCTTCGAGTGCACCCCGGATTGCCTCTTTATAGGTGAGAAAGGGGCGGACAATGAGGATGATGTCCTTGACGAAATCACCCAGGATCAGTACATCCGAAACCTTGGTGATGGGAGGAGTGTCTATCAGAATGTAGTCATATGCTTTCTGAAAATCTTCCAGCATTGACTTTACTGCCATCGCACTGAGGAGTTCACTTGAATCATCGGTATAACCGCCATTAGGAACAACAGCCAGAGTTTGCTGGGTAAGAAAACTAAAGTTATTATAAACTTCCGGCCGATTCTGGTTATTTGACAAATAATCGATCATACCCCGGGCATTCTCAGGCAGGTCAAAAAATTTGCCGATCTTGCCCTTCCTTAAATCACAGTCCAGCACCAGCACTTTTTTACCCATTTTGGCAAATGATAGTGCCAGATTGGAGATAACAGTCGTCTTTCCGGTATTTTCTTCACAACTGGTAAACATCATCATTTTACCGCCGGGAATATTTCCAATCTTGGTCCGCAGCAACCGGTACATTTCTTTAAAAGCATATTGCTCTTTTATTAAAACTACAGCTCTTTCTTCAATGGACTTTGAATTCCGGATTTGCTCTCGTAATTGGGCGTCATACACTGGCAGGATTCCCATCAACGTCACACTGAATAACCGCTCCACATCATCTAGATTTGTCAGTCTCTTTTCGAAATGTTCTAATACAAAAATAGCCGTCAGACCCAGCATAACTCCCGCCAACAGAGCCAATATTACATTCAGGCTCTTACGGGGTGATATGGGTTTTAAAGGCTTTTGAGCGGGATCAACTACAATTATATCCTGCAGCTTTGATAATTCTGCCATCCGCATTTCCTCCCGCTTATCCAATAGCAGTGAAAACATCTTTGCATAAACTTCCTTTTGGCGGATTAATTCTGCCAGCTGTGATTCTTCGGCCGGAAGGGATTCTATGCGGCCGGAATATTTCTGAATAAGACTCAGCAGACGATTCTGTTTCTCCCGGAGGGAATTGATGATGATCTGATAAGCAATAATCGTATTCTGATTGTAATCAGTCAATTGGGCTTTAATCTGGCTGATCTGTTCGTTGATCGTTACCACATCAGGGTGAGTATCTTTCCTCTTTTGCAACAGCTCCAGGCGCTTGAGCTCCAGATCTGATAATTGCCGTAACAGGACCGAAAAAGGTGAATAAGATTCGTTATTGCTTTCTGGCGTTAAGTAGGTTTGATCAAAATAACCTCGATTTTTTACCTCCCGTCTCATTTCCTGGATCTTATTTTCATATTCTGTTAATTCCAGATCAGTATTTACTTTTTCCGTTTCGAGCTTGCTTAAAAAATCGACCACTTCAGCCGAATTATCATCGATGCTGGTAATTTTATGCTTTGATTTAAACTTACTTAAAGTGTCTTCGGCTGCTTTTAATTTCTGATCTATTTGCTGCAGCTGCTGGTCTGCAAAATCATAGGAATATTTAACCGTCTGCTGCTTCTGCTCTAGACGGACCTCCCGAAATTTATCTACCACCGTAGCGGCCAGAAGCTGGGCCTCAAAGGGTGAGTCAGACTTTACCGAGAGTTGAAATATTTTCGTTTTGCCAATTTTACGGATGGAAATTCGCTCCGCTAATTGTTCAACTACTATCTCTAAATTTTGGACATTAAAATATACCTCACTCCCGGCCGAAGCTGCTGACCATTGCATAGTAAAAATGAGATTCGGCAAATTAAAAGCAGAATTATTCAGATCCGATCCGGACATGATAACATTGTCCTTCTCAGCATCTAAGATCAAATATTGATTATCACCGAAAAGTTTCAAGTGATAATCATGGGACACTTCATCTGGTTTTAGTTGAATATTTTCAAAACGCGGGAGTTGTTCCTTCCAGGGTGATTCAATTCCCAACCATTGTTCATATAAAGGATATGAATAATTCAGGTTAATATTTTTTCCCTTTGATAACTTGATGCTTTCAATCTGCAAAAACAATTTCTTTTCCAGCACAACTTTTTCCAATACCGATCTGGATTTATTGATTTCGATTTCGGTATCAATTTCATCAGTGGTTTGCCGGGACATAATCCGATTCAACGGATCCGGATCCCGGTAATCATAAATCTGTTCTTTCTTTATCAAAACTGAGGACTGATAAACCGGAGTGGCTAAAAAATTATATAGTAAAACCAATACCAGGAAAAACAGTACCACGCCGATTAGATAGTTTTTTTTTCGCTCAATCACTTGAAATATCAGACGAATATCCAGTCCCTGCGCAGATGTGTGTTCCATAAATGATATAAACCTACCTTTTAATCAGATTTATTCGAAATATCATTTTGAATTAAGGTCTTTATCCGGAATGTTTACAATCCGGGTGGATTTTTGATAGAAGTATCTCTGCCAGCTATTCATTCCATCCCTGGCCAGAAAAACTAGTTGGCAAGAAGTGCAATGATGGCTACTACCAATCCGGCAGCTGATACCACTACTCCCCAGTTCCTCACTGCCACCCACCACTCCCGCGGTACAAAAATCTGATCTCCAGACTGCAACCCTACTGAGTCCAAATTTTTCCCTTCCTTGATCATCTGCTTCGCGTTGATATCGATTCTTTGGTTTCCCCGGATCAGATGAATCTTTTCCAGATTAGAATCGCTGGTTTCTCCGCCTGCCAAAGCAATTGCATCTCGCAATGTCTCCACTCCGGTAACATAGATGATGCCCGCCTTCTTGACTTCTCCCATCACATTTATTTTTAAAAGAGGTTGTACGGTGAGTTCAGGATTCCGGTAAAGCGAATCATATTTAGCCACAATTTCCTGATGGATCATACTAAATTCCCGCTCCTGCCCCCGCACCAACCCGATATAAGGCAGTTGAATATTCCCATCCTGCTGACAAAAGTAGTCACCTGAAATTGGATCACTGATATTATAAAAGATGACCCTTACCCCATCTCCAGATTTAAGCACCTGCCCCGGGATCGATTTTGTCAAGCAGCAGAATAACAACAGTATTGTTAGAGAAAACAGAAGGTAATTTTTCATCAATTCACAGTTAAGTTTACCGCTTACATTATAAACAAAATAATCAAAGGTTTCAAGATAAACTCCTTATTTACTTAAAGCTCCGCCACCTCCCTTACATACAGAGCTTACCTGACTCATTAGCCCCGGGGATGACGAATTTCGATATAGTCTGCAAAACCAGCCATAATTTCTACCAGAGTAATTAAACAATGCAATTGAATAAATTTATAGATATATCTCACATTTTATCAGGATTTCTTTTGAGATAAAATTTCGGGAAAAATTCTAGCCTTTACATAAGACACGAAATCACCAGTAAAAATTATCAAAAGTCAGACGACCAGGCTTTATACTGATCAAAACCACTCGAATCT
>MESS01000137.1:28229-32941 GCA_001771055.1 Caldithrix sp. RBG_13_44_9 | reverse complement strand
TATTCTTATTATGTAACCGCTTTATATAACATCGGGGAAAGCGCACCCTCAAACATCACAACCGGCTATCCTATGTCTCTCCAAAATGCCCCCGGTAATGCTGCTTCCTATGCGCGGCCGGGCGGCCGACCCTACGGACTGGCCTTCAACGGCAGCAGTGTCTGGATGGCCAACTATTATCACAACCAGATAATCCGGTTCGACCCAGTAACCTGGCAGCCGCAGGGCAGTATTCCCGCTCCCGGCGGTGGTGGTAGTTATGGTCTGGCCTGGGATGGCGCTTCACTGTGGGTGGCAAATATTAACAATGGAATGTTATATCAAATCGAGTTGACAGGGAATATCCTGCAAAGCATCGATGTTCCGACGGGGATTAATCCTAAATCGGTAACCGGTGTGGCCTGCGAGAACGGGCATGTGTGGACTATGGATAGAAACAATGCGGTGGTTCATAAATATGACGGCACCAGCGGAGAATTATTGCAAACCTTTCCCTTTCCCTCGGAATTCCAGGGATCGGTCCCGCGTGGCATAGCCTATCTGCCCGACCGTGGCACTTTTATGGTCGGAGCCACCTACGGCCAAAACCACAGCAGGGTTTATGAATTGACTACCACTGACTTTACTTTCACTGGAAATACTTTTGATTTTGATATGGAATTTGATCCAAGCAACAACTTTTTCAATTCTTCACTGCGCGGTATTGCCTACAATCCTCTCACTGGAAATTACTGGTTAGGGGACGTTCTCACCGATATCATTTACGAAGTTCTACCCTTCTCCGGACAGATCAATGGATTGTTAGTGACCAATACCAATGATGCCGGCTTTGGTTCCCTGCGGCAGGCGATCAATAATGCTAACAGCGACGGCCAACCTTCGCTGATTGAATTTTATCCGACTTTACTGGGCCAGACCATTTATCCACAAATCCAGCTGCCCAGCCTGGTCGAAGACGGCACCACCATTAATGGGGACATCAATGCCGACGGTCTGCCGGACATCGAGATCAGCCGCGGTTCGCCGGATATTGTCAACGGGATACTCATCGAATCCGCCAATAATACCCTGCGAGGCCTGCTGATCAACAACTTTAACGGACCCGGCGGTCCAGGGTATAGTGGCATCAGGCTTACCGGATCCAATGCCCATCACAATACCATCGTTAGCTGTTATATCGGAACCGACATAACAAAAAGCGAGAATAGAAGCAATCGCAGCGGCATCCTCCTCCGTAATGGAGCGCATGATAATATAATCGGGGGCCTGGCTCCCGGGCAGGGAAACGTTATCTATTACAATACCTGGGGAGTGAACATTGGCGATAACGGAACCATCGGCAATACCATTACCCGCAATTCCATTGCCGGTAATGGTATTGCAGGTATAATTCTGAGCAGCGGTGGGAATAACCAGATTGCTTCCCCGATGATCACTGAGTTTAGCGGTTCGGCTCTCACCGGGACCACCTATCCCTTCTCCACGGTCGAAGTTTTTACCGATGCTTTTAACCAGGGGGAGGAATATCTGGGCACCACCTTCAGTGAGATGTCCGGCAACTTCAGTTTCAGCGGAGTCTTTCCGGAAAACCGTATCTATAATGTGACAGTGACCGACCCATCCGGAAATACCTCGGCATTTTCCAGTTTCCTGCGGCAGAAGGAAATCAATGCCAACCACTGGCGGGTACAGCTATTGAATAACGGTACCTTTGCCCAGGATTTCCTGGTAGGGGTAGGCGGTAACGGGGCCGGCGGGGAATATCCCAAAGGTTTGGGGACTTATATTATTTATTCCGGAGGCCATTATCTGGGCACTTTGAAAAATGGAACGCCTTCGGTTTCTCACATCGAATATACTAATAGTGATTATCTTCCCGGCAGGATCATTAATGAGAATCCTGCTCCATTGGATCAACTTTCGCCGGAATATCCCTTGAGAAGTAAAAACAGAGTCTATGTCATCGATTCCACCCGCAGCGGCAGCGACTGGGATAACTGGCCGGAAGAGGACGGTGCTCCGGTGGATGCCAATGGCGATCCTTTGTTGATCTCGCCTCAGGATAGCTGGACGGTGTTTAATGATATGTATGTACCGGTGCATTCCGGCGGTGGAGATCCGGTTCTAGGCATGGAAGTGCAGCGCAGCACCTATAGCTATACCCTTAACGGTGCTGCCGACGCCTTTATTGTCAAGTGGAGAATTATTAATAAGAGCACCAATAATTATCCTGAGAGTTATTTTGGGATTTGGTTCGATCCTGATCTTGTAGATTATGCCAATGACTTAATGGGGACCGATACCACCTTGAATATGGCCTATTCTTATAATTCCAATAATAACGATGTACCGCGTGCCTTTGGTGCATGCTTGCTGAAAGGACCGATTGCTGATGGTCAAGTTCGCGAATTAGCTGCTACTTATGGTTTTGGAGTAGGTGGAGATCCGGTAGATGATAATCAAAGATACAACATCATGCGGGGATTGGACCGCTGGGGTAATCCGAAACCATTCGGTCCATTTGATTTTACCGGTGATCCGCTGACCAATCTGGGGAACCTGGATTGGAATCCGGGCGATAAACGGTTGATTATCAGTAGTGGACCCTTTACTCTCTATGCCGGTAATATCCAGGAAGTGGTGCTGGCCTGTATTGGTGCAACAGGTGGTGACCGGCTAGAAGCGCTGGCTAACCTAAGGGAGACCACCCGTCTGGTGCAGGAATTCTATAACCGGCCAACGGTTTCAATCTCCATGACTAAAGGAGTTCGAAATTTCAAGACCCCGGTACGGATTGAGGTGAATAATCCCAAAAGCTTGCTGGGAGGCGACTTTAAAATTTTATACGATAGAAATATACTTACCCTGGCTGAAGCTGATATTAAACTCACCACGCTGACATCCGATTTTGTTAGATCTGTACGGGTAACCCAGAACCAGGGGATTGTGTCGGTAGCTCTTTCCAGGGCGACCTCCATCGCTTCCGAGCAAAAAGGGGTGCTGATCAAACTGCCGTTCAGGGTAAATAGTACCGCACCGCTGGGCAGTACCACCCAGTTGATCTTTTCAGAGGCAAATCTGTCCTATCAATACAGTCTGCCCAATCTGGTCAATCCCATCATGGTCAAGGGCAGCTTAAAGGTGATGGATAATCCGCTGTTCGGAGACCTCAATCAGAATGGCAGTTATGATTTGCCGGATGCGGTGCTTATTTTGAAGGCAGTTATCGAGATGTTTAACGATGTTGATCCCTATCAGGAACTTTTAGCTGATGCCAATCGAAATAATGTTCTAGCCATAAATGATGCTATGGTCGTATTAAACCAATTAGTATTAACCAAAACCAATGCTGCTGGTAAGGATTCCGACATCCCGGCCGACACAACTATTAATATCAACCTGAAAATATCTTCCATACAAGGATCACCTGGTGAAACTGTAATTATTCCACTGCAATCAGACTCCTTAAAACTGTTCGGCTTCGATTGCGCACTGCGCTACGATGCCCGGGCCCTGAAGCTGAAAGCAGTAGTGCCGGTGAGTTCTTCCGATTTGTTCATTAATAATGTGGCTGACCAGGGACAGTTTCATTTCGCCTTGTTGAACAGAGAAGGCTTAGGGAATGAAAATGGAGAATTGATTAATCTGGAATTTGAGATTCTTTCCGGAGGGGAACATTTTCTGACCATCGATAAAGCACAGGGTATTCCCTCCCAGACTGACATTGCTGGAAGCGAAATACCGGGAGATTTTGCTTTGTATCAGAATTATCCCAATCCCTTCAATCCAGGTACTACCATCCGGTATGATTTACCTCAGGATAGTAGGGTGCACCTGGTCATATTTAATACTCTAGGTCAGAAAATTGTTACTCTGGTTAATGAAGATCAAAAAGCCGGCAAACATCAATTTGATTGGTATCCGCAGCAGCTCTCTTCCGGGATTTACATCATTTCCATTAATGCTGGAGATTTTGTGGAGAATAGAAAGGCCATTTTCATGAAGTAGATACTCAGAGTGGCGAAGTTTTAGTTAATGGATTATAGTTTATAGATTATAGGGGTATATGGTATAAGGAAATAGGTAAATGATTTAAGTGGATTTATTAGAATTGTGACAATACAGATAACCTCTGTGCATAGATTCCTATACCTTATACCCCTATAACTTTATACCGTTATACTGTCTTTCCGTAAAACAATAAAAACTATTTAGCAGGGCAGGAGACACCAGTCATGTCTGAACTACTGCGTGAAAAGTTGAATGACATTGATAAGCAGGTTTTTGAAATGGCGATGACGGTGTTGCAGCATCCCGCCTTGCGGCCATCATACCTGGAAAGTGTGCAGTTATTGAGAGAAAGCTTTTCGGAAGTAACAGCCGAGCTGGAACAGCAGTGGTCCGATATTTACCGGGAGATAGGTGATCAGATCTTAGAAATTTTACTCGATCTGGATTTTGTGGAAACAGAATCGGATGTAGTTAGTTTGCGGCTGGGCGCTTATATTGAGCAGAAAAAGAGCCGACAGCGTGAAAAATCAAAACCGCGGAATTTTCCCATGCCGCCGGATGCCGGAAATTTGACCAGAACTTTAAAATCCGATATGATCAATTTCCAGACCAGTATGACTCTTCTGGAAATTGCCAGCTTCTATCGGAAGATTTTTACCGAAGAATGGAAATTTGAAGAGTACCGTCTTTTTACTGATGAT
>MESS01000137.1:24928-28212 GCA_001771055.1 Caldithrix sp. RBG_13_44_9 | reverse complement strand
CAACCTGATATTTACCGGTTTCCCAGATCACCGCCGGGTGATCGTCCAGGCAGTGGATCTGGCTTATAGCAGCATGCAGGACCTGAGAAATGTAAATGTGCGTAGTGAGGAGGAAGGGTAAAAAGAAAAAGGTGAAAGGTATAGCGGTATACTGGAACACTGTTAAACCTTTATACCCTATATCCGACAGGCCGGTATAGCAGAATCTGTTATACCTTTATACTGTTATACCGTCTTTCCGTAACCCAGGAGAAACTCTCATGTCCACCGGCTACATTTATGATCCAATCTTCCTACAGCACACAGTGGCGGGTCATGTAGAATCACCTGAGAGGTTACAGGCGATCATGTCCCGATTAGAACAGGATGGGATTTTGTCAAATCTGAAACAGATTTCTTTCATTCCAGCCAAGGAAGAAAATCTGCGGCTGGTTCATACTCAGGAGATGATCCAGCGAGTTCGGTCTGCTGCTAGTAAGGGACCCTCTTGGTTGGATATGGATACTTATGTTTCACCAGATTCCTACCGGGTGGCGTTAGCGGCGGTTGGCGGCGGGATGGAGCTGGTTTCACAGATCGCCTCCGGAGTTATTACTAATGGAATAGCGCTGTTGCGGCCTCCCGGCCATCATGCCACGGCCAATCGGTCGATGGGATTCTGCCTGTTTAATAATATTGCTCTTGCCGCTAGATACCTGCAGAAGCATCATCAGCTGGAAAAGATCGCAATCATTGATTGGGATGTTCATCATGGCAATGGTACTCAGGAAATTTTTTATCAGGATCCTTCGGTGTTTTATATGTCCACCCATTTGTATCCACATTATCCGGGAACCGGTGGTAAGCTTGAGATAGGAGAGGGGAAAGGCTGCAGCACCACCCTCAATTTTCCTCTTGGTCATGGATGCACTCGTGATCAGTACATCAAATACTTTGATCAGGGACTGGAGATTATCAAGAAATTTCACCCTGATTTTATTCTGATTTCAGCCGGTTTTGATTCCCATGCCGATGATCCGTTAGGCGGACTTGGTCTGTATGAAGAAGATTTTGGATTGCTGACCACTAAAATTTGTGAGGTTGCTAAAGAAACCTGTCAGGATCGGGTGGCTTCGTTTTTGGAAGGGGGATACAATTTAGAGAAATTGACCGCTTCGGTAGTTCATCATATTAATGCTTTATTGGAATATAGACCTTAGAGTGGATTTGTTAATTTTTTTGACACTTCAGAATTCCAGCTTCTCCATACAAGAAATTTTCTCCCGCTGAGACGCAGAGGGGCAGAGAAAAACATATCTGAAGTAGACTATGATTTAAATCTCTTGCGCCTTCGCGTCTCTGCGCGAAAATATATATCCCGCTTAGGCGGAGAAGAGAGAAGCAAGACAAAAGAAGCCTATTTTGTCTTTTTTCTTTAATCTGGTCTTTAGCGGAGGGCGAGGCCTGTCTCACTAGCGTTCGCCAGGCAGGGACTCCCCCATCAGAGATCCCTTCCTGGGAGAACCCCATGTCCCGCGAATGCGGGACAGCGGTTTTTCACGAAGTGATCCCCTCCTGGGACAAGACTGCCGTCTTAAATAATTTTATTGTTTCTCAACCAAAGAAAACCCTGGTACGATTTGAAAAAATGTTCTCTTTGAATGGCTTCTTTTTTTGTTTCAAAGGTTTCAAAATAATGGAGGGTCCAGGGGCGCCCTGATTTGGTTGACGGTACTTTTCCTGAGTTATGATACTTCAATCGATTTTCGATGGTATATGTTGTACCTTTATAGTAAGTCCCATTCTTAAGACTTTTCAAGATATAGGTATAGTGCATGTGAGAGGTATTCTTGTGTAGCGGAGGGCGAGGGACTCGAACCCCCAAGGGATTGCTCCCAGCGGTTTTCAAGACCGCCGCCTTACCAGTTAGGTCTAGCCCTCCGGAAAAATATATTAAATTTTAGATTTTAGATTTCAGAATTAGTAATCGATCCACAGTAAAATTTAAAATATAATATCTAAAATCTAAAATGTTTTTTTGGCGGAGAGGGAGGGATTCGAACCCTCGGTAGCAGTTTAACCCGCTACACTCACTTAGCAGGCGAGCGCCTTCAGCCAACTCGGCCACCTCTCCTCAAGAAATACAAATTATCAAATACAAACTACAAACTATAATCTATAAACTACAAACTATAAACTATTAATTACCTTAAAAGCACGCCAAAAATACGGAGGTTTGCCAAATAAATCAAGGCCTTTTTCTTTCGCTATTATTCAAAAATATATTTGATTTTATAAATTGTTTGGTCTTTAAAGGAATTCATCCTATCTTCCTTCTATAAAATTTATAGGTATTTATTTATGGTATACTTCACCCACAATACACTGAACTGGTGGTGGCGCCGTAACCGGCAGTGGGTGAAATATGTAAGCTGATGTCTAAATTAATTTTCTTAATTCATAACCCGCTGCCTTGCACCGACAGCGGGTTTTTTGTTTCTACCCATTAATAAAGGAGCTTTGTTATGGATAATCGAATCTTGCTCTCAGAGGATCAAATTCCGAAATATTACTACAACATTACCGCCGATCTGCCATTTCGGATGGATCCGCCCTTGCACCCGGCTACCCGTCAACCGGTGACCGCAGAAGATATGTCGGCTATTTTCCCGATGTCACTGATTGAACAGGAGATGAGTCCCAAAAGGGAAATTTCGATTCCCGAAAAGATCCGGGAAGTTTATCGCCTGTACCGACCCACCCCCCTGATCCGAGCCGAACGCCTGGAAAAGGCGCTCAATACCCCAGCCAGGATTTACTACAAGTACGAAGGAGTCTCTCCCACCGGCAGTCATAAACCCAACACTGCTATTGCCCAGGCTTATTTTAATAAACTGGAAGGTACCAAACGACTGGTCACCGAAACCGGGGCCGGGCAGTGGGGGAGTGCTCTGGCTTATGCCTGCCATCTATTTGACATGGAATGTACGGTTTTCATGGTGAAGGTCAGTTATCATCAAAAACCATATCGCAAAACAATGATGAATTTATTTGGAGCGGAAATTTTTGCTTCACCTTCAGATCGCACTGAGGCTGGACGAAAAATTTTGGCACAGGATCCAGATTGTCCCGGAAGTCTGGGCATTGCTATCTCCGAAGCCATCGAAACAGCCCTGCACAGCCCTCATACCAAATATTCTCTAGGGAGCGTATTAAACCATGTACTGCTTCATCAAACCGTTATCGGATTGGAAACTCAACAGCAATTTAAATTAGTGAATGATTATCCGGATGTGGTGATTGGT
>MESS01000137.1:21733-24771 GCA_001771055.1 Caldithrix sp. RBG_13_44_9 | reverse complement strand
CCGGCACCGGAATCTTCCCATGCGGTAAAGATGGCTATTAATGAAGCTATCAACGCGCGGGAAGAAGGCCGGAAAAAAACTATTGTTTTCAATCTCTCCGGTCACGGTCTGCTGGATCTATCAGCTTATGAGGCATATTTAAATGGAGAATTAGCCACTGAAGCGGAAGCAGCGGTAGCGTGATATTAAAAACAGTTGGCCCGTCATCATCCCTGATTGCCGGACAGGCAGTATGCAGTTGACAATCTGTCCACGAATTTCACGAATTTATCCTAATTATTGATTTAGACTATACAGTGAATTTTGTTTATGCATGCCAATTCCCATCTGGCGCCGGGTAGGCAATTGGCTGTATGTTGAGGAGAAAGCAGTATATCAGAAAGCAGAAAGTAGTTGGCGGTTTGCCCGTCATCATCCCTGATTGCCGGACAAGCAGTTGGCAAGGACTAGACTCTGCAAGACTATCTGCATTATTCGAAATTAAGCAAATGGAAAGCTGAAAGCAGTTGGCAATATTTTACGCTATGCACTATGCTTTGTATGTTTTGCTATTTTTTTTCCACTGAAAGTCAATTAGGTCATATGTAAGTCTGGATTTGTTATTGCATAGAGCAGAAAGGATTTTTATCTTTCTAATAAAAACTCTGTGAAAAAGGGACAGGAAATTCAGGTCCGGGTGGAAAAACTGGCCTATGGTGGTCAGGGGATTGCCCGCTTTGAGAACCAGGTAATTTTTATTGAGGGTGGAATACCGGGAGATTTTGCCCTTGCCCGGATACAGAAAATCAAACAAAATTACCTGCAGGCCCGGCTGGTAAAGGTGATTGAACCTTCGCCTTTAAGACAGGACGCCCCTTGCCGACATTTTGGATTTTGCGGCGGCTGTAAGTGGCAAAATCTCGACTATTCCCAGCAGTTACTTTTCAAAAGGGAACAGGTAATCGAAAGCCTGCAGCATATTGCTGATGTGAGTGCAGAAGTGGTTCATCAGACTCTGCCTTCACCGTTCATCTTTGGTTATCGTAATAAAATGGAGTTTTCATTTACTGCTAATCGCTGGTTATTGCCGGAAGAATTAGCACAACCGGAGGTGAAGAAGGGATATGCCCTGGGATTGCATGTCCCGGATTTTTTTGACCGGGTAATGCATATTGAAAAATGCTGGCTGCAGGATGACACGATGAATGACATCTTGAAATTTGCCCAGGAATATTTTAATGACCAGCGCTTTTCTATTTTTAACCTCAGATCACACAAAGGTTTATTGCGCTTTCTGGTGATCCGAAAATCCTTTTCCCCCAACCAGTATATGGTAAATGTAGTTACTTTTCAGCCAGCCTTTGAGGCCTTGGCGGAGTTTGCCCGCAAGCTGGCAGTGAAATTTTCCAATATCGCCAGTATCATTAATACTGTAAACCCCCGCTATGCCCAGATTGCTTTCGGAGAGGAGGAACATCTTCTCCATGGTAAGCCGGTCATCACCGAAAAGATCGGTCCGTTCGAGTTTGACATTTCAGCCAATTCATTTTTTCAAACCAATTCTCTGCAGGCAGAAAATTTATATCGGACCGTTAGAGACTATGTTGGTTCAGGGCATCAATTGATATTGGATTTGTACTCCGGAACAGGCACTATTGCTTTGTTCCTGTCAAGTCAGGCGGTTCGGGTAGTTGGTTTTGAACTGATCGAAGGTGCACTGCAGGATGCTTACGAAAACTGCCAGAGAAATAAGATCAAGAACTGCGAATTTATTGCTGGTGAGATCCGCCAGACCGTTCTTACACTGAATGAACAACCCGAGGTTATCGTTTGCGATCCTCCGCGCGGAGGGATGCATCCTGAGGTTGTGAAAGAACTCCTGCGGATTCACCCGGAGAAAATTATTTATGTCTCTTGTAATCCCACCACCATGGCGCGGGATGTCAAAATGCTGCTGCCCCTCTACCGGCTAAAGGAAGTTCAGCCGGTGGATATGTTTCCCCACACCTACCATATTGAATTGGTAGTAAAGCTGGAGCGGATGTGAAAAAATTAAGCTATCAGGAAATCACTTCCCGGCGTTTGAGTCCGGAAGAGCAGCAAACCGCCGACCGTTTCCCCCTGTTCACCCTGCTGGACAATATCCGCAGCTTATATAATGTGGGAGCGGTCTTCCGCACAGCTGATGCGGTAAGGCTCAGTAAATTATATTTGACCGGCATTACCGCTTATCCTCCACGTAAGGAAATCGATAAAACTGCTCTGGGTGCAGTGAACACTGTTCCCTGGGAATACCGGTCTGATTCTCTGCCGGTAATCCAGGAATTAAAACAGACCGGCACCCGCATTGTGGTTCTGGAGCACACCTCGGATAGTCAGCCTTATACTGAATATCAGCCCAGCTATCCGCTCTGTCTGGTGGTGGGAAATGAGGTTTTCGGAGTCCAGGATAAACTGCTGGAATTAGCTGATGCGGCTATTGAAATTCCGATGTATGGGAGCAAGCAGTCCCTGAACGTGTCCATTGCTTATGGTATTGTTATCTATCAGCTTTTGTTTAAATATTTGCAACAACTGTGAATGGCTGGAATCTCTTCTCCATATTAGGTCTTAAAAGATTTACCTGAAAATAAACAGGATAAGTTGACTCTAATTTAAATAAAATTTATATTTTAGGAAAAATTTACTTCCTGGCAATCATGGCTTCCATTATTTATCTGGTCGAATCGGATCAAAAATTAGCACAGACAATTGTCAATCCTGCCATCAAGAACGGATTTGAGATCTTTATCTTTCCCAAACTTTCTGATCTCCTGAATGACTTGCGGGAAAGCCGGCCGGAAGCCATTTTTCTGCGGGCAGATCTGCTTCCCCAATCCCCGGATGAACTTCGTCTGCTGGGTAGTTTTTATACCTTGGTTTATGGGAAGCTGTTTGATCCAGATACCAGAATCTCCTATTATAATCTGGGCATCAAACGGGTAGTGGATGGAGCCTATTTTAAGGCGTCAACCTTATCCCTGCTCCTGAAACATTATCTGTATTCCCAGAAAGAGCTG
>MESS01000137.1:15424-21724 GCA_001771055.1 Caldithrix sp. RBG_13_44_9 | reverse complement strand
TATTTGAACAAAATGACTAAAAAGAGTTTACGGGACTTAGCTATCCCGGAACTGATTCAAAGCTGCCTGCTGGAAAAAAAGAGCCTCTCCTGTAAAATTGTGGATAATGATTGGTCTGCCAAGCTGTATTTACAGCAGGGCTTCATCGAAGCCGCCAGCAGTCCGGGTGCGGAGGGAACAGCTGCGGTGCTGGACATTCTGCAGCATCAACGAGGTGAAATTTTTCTGAAATATTTTTCCGACTCAAAATCAGCTGCACTTTTTGAAGCTTCTACCCGGGTACATCTGCTTGAATTTCAGTATCAGCAAAAACTCTGGAAGGAATTTCTACAGAAATGCGGTGAGAATAATCCCATGTTGAAAAAAGGAAGCGGGGCAGAAAGAGTTCATTTTTCCGAAGCTGAAAAAACAATTTTAAAAATCCTGGACCAGAGACTTTCCCTGAAAAAATTGCTGAAAATCAGTTCATTATCTTTTCTTAAAACTTTCCGGATAATCGAAAAATTTTTGCAGCAGGGGATTATTGAAATCGAGAGAGACAGCCAGGAGAGTCAGCGCTTTTCAGAGGAGGATTTTGAGTACTTATATGAAAAGTTATTCAATCCTGGCCAAAAAATTGGACAAATTCTGATACTTGGGTCATCAGAAGCCGTCAAGCATTCGGTGATTGAATCCATTGCTAAATCTACCGGAAGTCAGTTAGTAACCAATAATTCGGTTGAAATCACCGCTGTAGCCCTGGAACAGCAGGTCAAGCTCTATTTCGTGGGACTGCCGTTAAATGACCAGATTCATCAGCTGTTGGCTTCTTTCATCAGCGATCTGGTTGCCACAGTATTTATCGTTGATTTGGCCCAGGAGGCCGAGATGGATTATCAGAAATATTTCCTGAGGCAATTCTTAGCTGAATATTCGCTCCCATTTGTCATCGGAGTAGCGAATACCGGAGAGAATGCCGAAGAAGGGATTCAGCAGGTGAAGCATCGATTGGAAGTTCCTCCGCATGTTTCTATTTCAGCGGTTGATCTGAAAAATTTTCCCCAGCTTCGCCAATTAATCCTTAAGCTTCTGGACGGCGGTAGAACATAATCGGCGAGGGATTTTCATTTATGTATGATGTGGTTGTTTACTTACTTGACGAAAAGTATCGTGAAGAAGTATCGCAGATTTTTTCTTCTCCTGGTTATCAGCTGCACCTGGCAACAAAACTGCCAACGGTAATAGAGGTTTGCCAGAATGATGTCCTTGACCTGATAATAGTCTGGCCGGGAAATTTTGAGATAGTTTCCGCGCTATTCCAACATTTAGAAAATCATCAGTTAAAACATCTGCCAGTTATTGCGGTAGTCCGTAAAGCAGAAGAATTCCATTATATAGCCGCTCTGCCGGTTGCAGGTGTTATTTCGATACCGATCCCCAAAATGGAGTTTTATCGGTTGATATATCAGGTTTTGGAACCTCTGCGAAAAGCCAGTGGATTCACCCAAATACCGGCTAGCGATGGTGCTTTTTTAGACTCCAGTTTTATCGAGGCGATTCGGCGTATTCAGGTTGCCCAGGCGGATGCTCTGCTCACAGTTACCGAGCGCGGGCACATTGGCCGGGTGTATTTCCACCAGGGTAGAATCGTCCGGGCCTCATTGCGGGCTTTGGAAGGGATGGAAGCGCTGCGAAAGCTGGCAGGATTAATCCGGGCTGAGGTAAAGGTACATTTTACCAAAGTGACAGAAAAGGGGGATCTGGAAACCGAGAATCCGCTTATACTGCCGGAATTGAAAAACCAGACTACTGAGCAGAAAAAATTAATACGGTTGTTTTCGGCATCCCATGACCGCTACCGTACCAACCCTGAGTTGGAAAATTTGGAATATTCGAAAAATGAACTCTCAGTTCAGATTCTAAAATTGTGCCAGGAAAGCAGTGATCTTTACGAATTATTGGCAGTGATGAATCAGGATAATCTGGAAATCTTAAGAACCGTAAATCAACTCCTAGAAAAAAAAGCACTGCTAACTGCCAAGGAAATGCCATCGCCTGTAACTCAAAAAGAGGAGAAAAAGAGTTTATCGCAAATAATAAATTCCCTGGGGGGACTTTTTAAAAAGAGTAAAAAGGTCAGCAAAGAAAAGGTTCCACTTCCAGAGCCGGTAAAGACTGAAATTGTGGAATCTCCTCTACCTGCGGCAAAGATAGCAGATCCGGGAGTATCCTCTGAGATTGATCCCGAATCTGCGATAAAAATTGAAAGATTTATCAGGAAAACTTATTCATGAAAATAATTGAAGTGCTGGTGGTGGAGCAGGAAAAAGGTTTATTTCTGGAAATTTCCCGGAAATTACCTTTGGTTAAAATGGAAGATTCTCCTTTCCGGGCCTTCCGTTTGGAGATAGATCCGGAACTGCTAGTCTATTTTTATCTATTCGATTCTTCGGCTATCATTCCGATAGATTTTAGAGAGGATATCCTTCCTCACCTTAAGAGAATACTGATTCTGGCGGGAGACACATCTTTTCGCAGGTGGAATTTTTCCGAGGAAGTATCCCTTTTGTTAGAGCAGGATCAGGAAAGGATTCCAACCATGGTAGTTCTGGTTACTGGCGAGGGAAAGAGAAAAGAACGCCCGGCATTAATTTTTGAAAACGGCTTGTTTCTAGGTAAGGATAGCCGGTTATTTAATTGGGAGCGTGGAAATGATTTCAATATTGCCCGGATCTGGACCACGTTCTGGAGTGATTTACGCCTGGCAGTTTAAGATACGATTTGCAGTAATTCATAAAATCCCTTATATTTTGCGCCGCTCAGCGCGGATGGCGGAATTGGCAGACGCGCCAGACTTAGGATCTGGTGGGAGAAATCCTGTGTGGGTTCAAGTCCCTCTCCGCGCACCATAAAAACAAGAAGCAAGATACAAGATACAAGAAAACAAAAGAAAAAAGAAAAAAGAAAAAAGACAAAATCCGTCATTAGACGGATCCATCTGATGGCAGAGAAAAAAGGTAAAATACAAATTACAAAGTACAAAATATTCGCCAAGCGCAGGTTTTTATTGCTAACTGCCGACTGCTTTCTGCATTCTTTTTTTTGCACTCCGCGGACATTACTTTCTTGACTATTATTTAATTTTTATCTAAATTCGGTCATTCTTAGCAGGCCTAAGAAAATATACACCGTCCAGGCCAGCGGTGTACATAAAAATGATCTTGTGACAGTGTGACCTTCATTAACCTGCCAGTATCCTGATTCAGATCTCCGTGTTCTGTTGAAAGAATTTTTTCTTTGACTAAAACTGTATTCAGAGATAAAAATTATTTTCCACTATAACCATGGAGGTCAGTATGCGCTCTATCATTCTTTACCTTATCACCTTTCTTTTCTTATTTCCTTTAAGTGTATTAAGCCAGTTCGGACAGAATGTGGAATTTCTGGGAAATGCTCTGGTAACGGGCTCATATTCTGATATAGTGATATCTGGGGATTATGCCTATGTGGTGGATGGTTATGGGTTGGCAATATTAGATGTCAGCGATCCAGACACTCTGGTGTTAATGAGCAATCTGGCGACTCCGGGAAGTTCCAGAGTAATATCAGTGAGCGGCAATTATGCCTATATTGGTGATGAGCATTATGGGCTGATCGTGACAGATGTGTCGGACCCATCCTATCCCCAGATTGTAGGGCAATATCATATCGGTGGCGGATATGTACGAGGTATTTTTGTACAGGGAAACTTACTCTATTTGGCTGCCAGATCTGCTGGAATATATGTCTTCGATATTAGCACCCCTTCCACTCCTATAGTTATTGGTCAATTTACCACCGCCTATCTGGATGCCCATGGAGTATGGGTAAAAGATAACCTTGCTTATATTGGAGACTGGGATGTTGGCTTGATGGTGGTCAATGTAGCACAGTCAGATAGCATGTATGCGATAACAGAATTGGAATTGCCGGGCCAAATGTATGATTTATCGGTACAAGGAAATTATGCTTATATTGCCGCCAGAGATTCTGGGCTGAGGATCGTAAACATTTCCGACCTGAATAATCTGCAGGAGGTAGGCTCTTACAATATTGGACTAAACCAGGCGATTGGTATTTTTGTTGAGGATACGATTGCTTTTATTGCTTATGATGGTTCTGGATTACATATGGTTAACATTTCTGATCCTTCCAATCCAGTAAATTTAAGTACTGCTTTTGCCTACAATGCCAGCGGGGTTTATACCACAGGTTCTTATGTTTATCTCACTGATACTTATGGCGGTTTGCGATTACTAGATATCGCTGATCCATCCAATCCCCTACCACTCTTTCAATATCGACCAAGCTCTGAATCAGTGATGGGAGTCTATAAATCAGGAAATGTGGCTTATGTTACCGGAGGACAGAAATTATTAACTACTCTGGATGTGAGTAGTCCATTGTATCCATCTGTTATCTATAATTGGCCATCTTCTGGTTATAATGGAATAAGTATTGTAGTGAAAGATACGCTGGCCTTCATCACTCAGACGTCTCAAGGTTTAAAAATTGTAAGTGTGGCCGATCCGGCTGCTCCGTCTCTGTTGTCGGTTTACAATACTCCCGGCTGGGCCTGGGGTCTGGATGTGGAGGGAGATTATGCTTATGTGGCTGATTCGGACTCTGGATTGCGTATTATTGATA
Source organism: Caldithrix sp. RBG_13_44_9 (assembly GCA_001771055.1). Classification (GTDB taxonomy): domain Bacteria; phylum Calditrichota; class Calditrichia; order RBG-13-44-9; family RBG-13-44-9; genus RQOF01. Next base: position 17,059 of record MESS01000137.1, on the reverse strand, counting down.
TATCCAATCCGCAAATTCCAATTGAAGTTGGATACTATGATTCTGTATCTGCAGATAAAGTTGACGTGTCGGGAAATTATGCTTATCTGGTAGATGCAAATTGGGGACTATATATTCTCGATATATCAGATCCAATGTTGCCAATAAGAATTGGTGAATTAGAATTGTCCGGTTGGCCATACGACATTCAGGTGAATGGTGATTTAGCATTCATGGCTTGTAATGACTTAACAATTATTAATATTGCCAATCCTACTCAGCCTCATTTGATAGAGGAACTGGATTTTCCCGGATTGCGGGCTGCAGTGTTTGTGGAAGGTGATTATGCTTACCTTCAAACCAATTATGGTCTGTTTATTGCAGATGTGTCTGATACCAATAATATTGTCGAAGTAGGTTCGTACGATACTCCGGGGTCAGGATATGAAATTTTTGTAGAAAATGACACAATTTATGTGGCCGATGACTACGCTTTTGAAATCTATCGTTTTACTGGTCCTACTCATATTAAAGGGAAGGGTAGGGATTTACTATCCAGAATATTTTTGTATCAGAACTATCCCAATCCATTTAATCCCCGCACCATTATAGAGTTTGAATTACCGCAATCCGGGAAGTTATCATTAACCATTTATAATATCCTAGGTGAGCAGGTAGATAAGGTCAGTTGGGAAAATCTGCCGGCCGGCTACCATCGTTATCAGTGGAACGGGGAGGGGAGAGCCAGCGGGTTGTATATTTATAAACTTGAGACTGAGAAATACGGTATGTCCAGGAAGATGTTATTGCTTAAATAGCTTAAAGCATAGCGCAGAGCGCAGAGAGCATAGAGGGGTTGGGAAGAAATATAACAGTTGGCAGTGGCAAGTATTAATGTTTGCATAACGCGCTAGCCCTTGCTATTTACGAGTTGTAAAAGGAAGATAAGCTGTATATCCAAAACAGTTGGCAGTATGCAGTTGGCGGATGGCAAGTAACTTTATTCGCGTAGCGTTATGAATTTTGTAAAAGTCGGAAACTTTGTGGTCCTTTTTTGACAACTAGCCTGTTTAATTCACAAAATTGTTATTTATTTGAAGTAAGGTAAGTAATATTAAACCTTTTATCTTGCCACGCCCGGGTTTAAACCCGTGGCAAAAGATAAATGAGCGGTAGCTTGACTTCTATCAATTTTGTGAATAAGCAGGCTAGAAAAGTCCAATTCAGATAAAATACCTTTATCTATTTTTTGGATTGCAGAGCCACTGCCGTTAATTTAAATTTGCAGTGAAGATTTTAAACTTTAAATTATTAAATATAAAATATAAAATGTATTTACGCGCCCATAGCTCAGCTGGATAGAGCACTGGTCTTCGGAATCAGGTGTCGGGGGTTCGAATCCCTCTGGGCGTGCAAAAAACATATGAGATTTTAGATTTTAGATTTATCTCACTAGAGTTTTTTATATAAAATCTGCTGATTTTTTGCTTCATTTTCATTAGTATCCTTTTTTGACTCAAACCTTGTGATACCCTTATCATTAAGTCTGGAATTTTATTATAAATTTCTACTACCATCAGTTACTTTAAAAATCCTAAAGGAAAAGTTAACCTGCCAGCTCAGCAATAGTTTATTGATAAGGGGAATTAATTTTTT
>MESS01000137.1:3541-15381 GCA_001771055.1 Caldithrix sp. RBG_13_44_9 | reverse complement strand
ATTTTAAATATAGAATTTGCTTTTTCCTAATCATAACTCTGACCTGGTTAAATCCTGGCTATTCCAATAAGACAGTTACTACCTTCTATTACTATCACGGCCGGAATTATGGATCGGAAGCAATTTATAATCCGGTAATCATTATTATGAATGGCGGTTTTGGTATTTTGCAAATCAGCAACCGCTCAAATAGGATAGCAGACATTAACTTTGCAAACGGCTGGAAGAATGTGACCTATAATTTATCCCACCCTTTCAATACTATTAATAGATTCGGCTGGGATAAATTCTGGCGGCAGGAGGTGATTCCCAGCAGCGTGAAATTGAAACAGGCCCAATATTACCCTAATTATAAGAATCATCTTTTTGGAGGGGGATTCACTTACCGGGCCTTCCTGGACTGGTACCGCTGGTATGGATTTCCCCAATCAACTCTCTGGGCACTTTCCTCCTGGTTTGCCTACCACTTTCTTAATGAGGTCGTGGAAAATAATTATTATGTTGGACCCAATGTTGACTCCATTTCAGATATGTACATTTTTAATACTGCCGGATTATTGCTATTTTCATTCAATCACGTGAACCGTTTCTTTGCAAATACATTGCATATGCGGGATTGGTCATTTATGCCGGGAATTGATCCCGTTCAAAAGACTATTGAAAATATCGGTCAGAATTTTATGATTAAAATTAAACTGCCCTTCTGGGATTCCTGGAGCTATTTCAATCATTGGGGTACTCACGGTATGTTTGGATTGTCATACCAGCGTCCCAACATGACCAGCATTTCATTTGCCGGAGGATTGGTTGCCAAAAATCTGGTGAATATCGAGAACAATTCCGGAGTGCGGGAGCAAACCACCACATTGATATGGACAGCCGGAATATTTTATGACCGGGAAAATTCATTGCTGGTTTCGCTGATATTATCCGGCACCAAGGGTTATAAGGCCCGCTTAAACATTTATCCCGGAATCATAAAGATTGGAAAACTATCGCCGGGCTTCTTTTTTAACCTGCGTAAAGACAACCAGGCAGTGATGGGGCTGCATTTCTTCTACCTGCTCCCCGGCCTGGCCGGAAGAATCAAATGACTACATTTTATATTTTAGATTAGTCCCTTAAAAATTTTTATTGAAAATTCAACAATAATTTTTGTATTGACTTAGTGGTTTAATAATAAGGTTCTCTTTTATTTTCTATCGCTGAACCTAATGAATTTTGTCGATTGAATTCCCCCTTTAATAAAGGGGGTGAGGGGGATTTGTTATGATTTCTTATTGGTAGGTGGTAGATGATAGATACAGATTATTATAAAATTCCCGTTTGTTCCCCCTGTTTGCTGCCAGGAAGGCTTTTTCAAAGGGGGAAGAACTAAAATACATTTTATATTTTTGATTTGAGATTTGTTCGCATAAAAATTTTTATTGAAAATCCATTTACAGATTAAATTTATAATTTAGGATTTTTTTTCGCGTCCCGTTAGGGACCAGAAAAATTTAGCACCGGAATAAATTCCAGTGCTTTAATTCAATTTTATTTTTTGCCCTGCAACACCAGTTGGCGGGTAAAGGAGATCAAACCTCCAGCATCGATAATTGCCTGCCGTGCTTTGGGCAGGGGGACGATGTCAAAACTTTTACCGCTGGTCCGGTTGATAACCTGGTTACCGGAAATTTCCAGTTCATCGCCTTCATTGGCTTCGATGCCCGGGCAGATGATGGTGTTCAATCCCAGATTGATGGAATTCTGCAGGAAGATCCGGGCAAAATCCCTGGCCACGATCATGAATTCCGGTCCTTTGAGACAGGAAGCAGCCTGTTCACGGGAAGATCCGCAGCCGAAATTCTTTCCAGCAACAATCACGCTGCCAGCTGGGATTTGTTTATTCTTTACCCTGGCATTAAACTCCTGATAATCCGCGAAAGCAAACTGCGGGGTTTCACTCGGCAATACTGTGGCCATAAATCGACCGGGATAAATAATATCAGTGGAAATGTCATCACCTAATTTCAACACGACTTTTGACATGGTTAACCTCCTTTCCGGGGATCAGTGATTACGCCGGTCAGGGCGCTGGCGGCTGCCACTGCCGGTGAACAAAGAAATACTTCGGCGTTGGGATTGCCCATTCGTCCTTTGAAATTGCGATTGGTAGTAGCCAGTGCCACATCGCCTTCTGCCAGGGCACCCTGGTGCACTCCCAGGCAGGGACCGCAGCCGGAGTTCATCACTACCGCTCCGGCGGCCATTAACTTGGCCACATAACCCTTCTTCAGAGCCTGACGGTAAATGCGGCCGGAAGCCGGAAAAACCAGCATCCGCACATTGCGTGAGACTTTTTTCCCGGCCAGCAGGCGGGAAGCAATTTCGATATCGTCTAGCCGGCCGTTAGTACAGGAACCAATCACAATCTGATGCACTTTCTTGCCTTCCACCTCTTCAATCGATTTTACATTATCAACCGTGTGCGGACAGGCAATTTGCGGCGCCAGTTTGGAAACGTCGATCTCAATGGTCCGATCGTAATTGGCATCGGCGTCCGGGCCAAAGGTTTTAATTTTACCTCTCACTCCCGCTTCTTTGTGGAGATATTGTAATGTTTCTTCATCCGGCGGGACAATTCCGGAGGTAGCGCCAGCCTCCACCGTCATATTACAAATCACCAGTCGTCCGGAAGTTGACATGTTCTCAATGGTAGAGCCGTGAAATTCGATGACTTTGAAATTGGCTCCTTCAGCCGAGATCAGGCCGATCAGATAGAGAATGAGATCTTTGGGTCCCACAAACGGCGGAAATTCACCGTTAACAACGACTTTTATAGTACCCGGGACTTCCACATTCAACACACCCCCCAGTGCCCAGACTGAGGCCATTTCGGTGGCACCAATTCCAAAGGAAAATGCTCCCAGTGCCCCATGACTGGTGGTGTGACTATCTGTTCCCACCACTACATAGCCCGGCCGGACATATCCATTTTCCGGCAAGATCTGATGGCAGATGCCCCCCTCGTCCCCGCGGATGTCATGAAATTTGCGAATGCCTTGTTTGGCCACGAAATCGCGGATCTTCTTCTGATTGGTGGCAGTCTTGGAGCTTTCGGCCGGCACCCGGTGATCGAAGATGATAGCAATCCGGGATGGATCCCAGACTTTGGCCTCCAAACCGGTGTCTTTATAAATTTCCATAAACTGGTTGATCACCAGCGCCCCGTTTTCATGCGACATGGCCAGATCCACTCTGGGTTCGACTACGTCCCCTACTTTGACGGCAGTCTGACCGGTGGCCTGGGCCAATATCTTTTCAACCATTGTCATTCCCATAATTTATTCTCCTCTATCTTTACTTGCATTGTCCTTAAATAGCCATTTTCTCTTTCAGTGCTTTGAGGTCGGCCTCCTGATAACCCAATTCAGTGAGAATTTCGGTGGTATGAGCAGAAAGCCGCGGCGGAGGCTGGTCCACCCTCGCGGGGGTCTTTGAGAATTTGGCAGTGAGATTGAATAGTTTAATATCTCCGATTCCTTTTTCATTTATATCTACAATACTTTGCCGGTGTTTAATCTGGCCGCTGGTAAGGGCCCCTTCCAGACTTGAGATATCTCCTGAAGGGATACCTTTCTCATTAAGAATTTCTACCCAATATTCGGTACTGTTATGTAACAGCTTCTCTTCCAGCAATGGAGTGAGTAACCGGCGGTTGGCTTTGCGGGTATCCCTTTCCTGGAAACGGGGGTCGGTCTTTAATTCGGGCACCCCCAGGGTATCCGCCAGATCCTCCCACTGCTTCTGCTGGTTGGCGGCAATATTGATGTAACCATTTTTGGTACGGAAGGTGCCGGAAGGTGCAGCAGTGAAATTATCATTTCCAAGTAGGACCGGCTGTTGTCCGCCTATAAGAAGATTAGCCGCCACCCATCCCATCAGCGGCATGATGGAATCAAGCAGGGCGATGTCGATGAATTGTCCTTCTCCAGTATGTTCACGATAGTATAAAGCTGCCATGATGGCAAACGCGGCATTGAGACCACCCACGGTATCACACACCGGAAAACCGCAGCGTAAGGGATTGAGCCGTTCGTCCCCGTTAATAGCCATCACTCCCGATAATCCCTGGATGATCTGATCGTAGGCTGGTTTGAAGGCATCCGGACCGGTCTTACCGAATCCGGAGATCGCACAGAAAATTATTTTCGGATTAATTTTACATAGTTCTTCATAGGAAAATCCCAATCGGTCCATCACTCCGGGACGGAAATTTTCTACCACTACATCAGAAGTTTTGACCAGTTTCCGGAAAATTTCCTTAGCTTCCGGTACTTTGAGGTTGAGAGTGATCGATTTTTTATTGGCGTTCTGGGCCAGGAAACTGGTTCCCATTAGTTGTTTGTTATACTCATTGACGTTACCCAGTTTACGGGCCAGGTCACCGCCATCAGGATTTTCGATCTTGATCACCTCAGCTCCCAGTAGAGCCAGATGCAGAGTAGCGAAAGGTCCGGACAGAACATTGGTTAAATCCAGCACCCGGATATTCTCCAGTAATTTCATAAATCACCTTAAATTATGAGATCGTCTGCTTGAATTTTACTATCGAACCCGATTTAAGAATAAAACCGGGAAGTTCACGGTTTAAGTAAGTCCCCACCATCCTGGCCACTTCCAGCAGTTTGTCAAGGTTAATATCGTTGCGAATATTCATGCGCTGCAGGGAATGTACCAGATCCTCGCTGCTGACATTTCCGGCCGGTACTTTAGTGAAGGGACAGCCTCCCAGTCCACCGAAAGCCGATTCGAAAGAAGTGACACCAGTCTGCAGGGCTGCATAGCAATTGGCCAGACCCAGCCCATAGGTATTGTGAAAATGGCAGGTCATCTCCACTGCCGGATCCAATTCCCGGATAGCAGAAAATAACTCTTCCACTTGTTCTGGTTGTCCATGTCCGGCGGTATCAGCCAGACTGATATTTTTGATACCAGCGGCAAGATATTCCTTAATAATGCCCAGCACCCGCTCTTTAGCCATGGCTCCTTCAAACCCACAACCAAAGGCTGACTGGACCGAAACCTGAACTTTCTTGTCTGCCTGCCGGGCTTTTTGGGCCATAGGGATAATTTGAGCCAGGGCATCGAAGGTTGTTTTACCGGTATTTTTCTGGCTGTGAGTATCACTGGCAGAAACACCCATGCAGAACATTTCAACCCCGCAGGCCAGGCCGCGATCCAATCCTTTTTCATTGAGTACCAACCCGGAAAGAGTAACGGTGGCCGGTTTGGTTTTGGAAGCAATTAATTGGGTAAAGAGTCGATCGGTGTCAGCCATCTGCGGTACTTTTTCCGGATTAACGAATGACCCGAGTTGAATAATATCGATTCCCGTTTGAAACAGGCCTTGGATCCAGCGGAGTTTTTCTTCCAGCGGTACCACGGTTTTTTCAACCTGCAGGCCATCGCGAAGCCCTACTTCATGAATAATAATTGGCTGGTTTTTCACATTTTTCTCCATGAATTGTAAATGCTTATAGGTGAGCGGCAATGATCTGGGCCATTTCCAGGGTTTTGCTGCTGCCCCCCATATCATAAGTGCGGACCTTGCCTTCCTTGATTACCCGGGCTACTGCTTTCTCCAGGACTTCAGCTTTTGATTTTTCGCCTAACCAATCCAGCATCATTTTGGCAGCCAGAATAGTGGCAATCGGATTCACCTTATATTGACCGGCATACTTGGGTGCCGAACCATGAGTGGGTTCAAAGACTGCTAATTTTTCTCCTATGTTTCCGGAGCAGCCGAATCCCAGTCCGCCCACCATCTGGGCACACAGATCGGAAATAATATCGCCGTAAAGGTTGGGTGCTACCAGCACATCGTAATTAAAAGGATTCTTCAACAGCCACATACACATGGCATCGATATTAGCATCGTCCATCTGAATCCCGGGAAAATCTTTCGCCACTTCTTTGGCAATCTCCAGAAATAATCCATCGGTAGCCCGCACTACATTAGCCTTATGTACCACTGTTACTTTTTTCCGGCCGAACTTCTTGGCAAAATCAAAAGCGGCCCGGATGATGCGTTCCGATCCCTTGCGGGTATTGATCTTGGTGGAGATGGCATATTGATCCCCTGCTAAATCCTTAAACACCGAAAATGGTTTAGATAATTTGGCCAGGGTTACTGCTAATTCCAGCGGAACCGGATTGAACTCCACCCCGGCATAAAGGTCTTCGGTATTTTCCCGGAATACCACCAGATCGATATTTTCTTTATAATTGAGGGAATTTCCGCTGTAACCTTTGCAGGGCCGCAGGCAGATATAGAGATCGAACAGCTGGCGCATCCGCACGATGGGGGAGCGATAGGTGAGTCCTTTGCCTTTCAGCGAGGGAATCAATTCCGCTTCGGCTGCTTTCACTGGTTTGGAGGTGATGGCGCCGAACATGGCAGCATCAACTGATTTCAGCAGATTGATGGTGCGGCCGGGAAAGGCATCGCCTTCCTGGCACCAGAACTCCCAGCCGATGTCCCCGTGGATATATTCAGCATTCAGCTGAAGTTTATCCAGCACCATTTTAGCGGCTTCCAGGACTTCCACGCCAATGCCATCTCCCGGCAGCCAGGCGATTTTATACCTGGCATCGGATCGTTTCTTTTTTTCAGTCATGATTGATACCTCATAATTCGATTAAACTTTTTATCCATTAATCATTCAGTGATAGCAGACGGTTTAGAATATAGAGCCCGATATCAATTCCCTGGTAATCCGGAAAAAAACTTATCATCGTGTTACCCAATAGACCTGCTAATTTATAACGCATGGACTATGATATTCAAGTGGAGATACTTTTTCCTCAAGTGCAGATTTTATGACAGCCAGATTGAAGACTATCCCCGAAATCGGAAGAAAGATCGATCCCAAATTTTTAATATTGAATCTGAATAACTTTAAATTATTAGAATTTTAAGTTCAAATAAAATATAGTGGTACAGAAAGTGACTTGACAAATTTCTGTTTATTGTACAAATTGTAATCAACTTTACAGGGAGTTAGATATTGGCCATGGGTTGGTCTTCGGTAAAACGAGATTCAAACAACCGTGCCGGTATTCAAACTTTCGATTTTTCCTGTTCCCCGTTTCCTTCACATTACACTCGAAACCATCGATCAATCCCGGCAACCGGGTTTATGATGAAAAGATTGTTCCAGCTTTTTCTTGTGTTTGAGAAAACGCTGATTTTTAGTTCATATAAACCACACACCAAGAGGAGGTATTCTATGTTAAGAACTTTTACAGTTGTTTTAGTACTTATCGCCTTTTTCTGCGGGATTGGTTTCAGTCAGATCCCTCAAACGCTGAGCTACCAGGGAGTCCTGAAGGATGCATCTGGAGTAATTGTCCCTAATGCTAATTATAATCTAACATTCAGGATTTATTCTGGTGCCATTGGCGGAACGGCTCTCTGGACCGAAGCTCAATCGGTGGCGGTCACAGATGGTATCTTCAATGTCATCCTGGGAGGCTCTACCACACTCACTTTGCCGTTTGATGTTCCTTACTGGTTGGGGATTACCGTCGGAGCTGGTACAGAGCTGACCCCGCGTATCCAACTGACTTCAGCGGCTTACAGCCTGAATTCACACAGCGTAGTGAACAATGCTGTCACCACCGCCAAGATTGCGGATGGGGCGGTGACCACTGCCAAGATCTATGATGAGGCAGTGACCCAGTCTAAGCTGGCACCGGGAGTGAGTTTGCCTCCGGGCGGAACCGCCGGTGGTGACCTCACCGGAACTTATCCTGATCCAACTATTGCTGCCAATGCCGTGACTACCGCCAAGATCAATGATGGAGCGGTGACCCAGGCCAAACTGGCAGCGGGAGTAAGTTTACCGCCGGGAGGAACTGCCGGTGGTGATCTATCCGGCACTTATCCTAATCCTACAGTGGATGGTCTGCAGGGTCGCGCGGTTGCATCAACTGCACCATCCTCTGGTCATGTGATAAAATGGAATGGCAGTAACTGGGCTCCGGGGGATGATAATGCCGGCAGCTCAGTGTGGGCAACCTCCGGAAATGATATCTATAATTCTAACAGTGGTAATGTGGGCATTGGAACGGCCTCTCCATTGCAAAAACTACATATAAACGGCAGTCTTTTACTGGAAAAAACTGGACCTGCATTAGATCGATTAATTCTTCGGACTACTTTGGGTGATCCCGGGCGTTATGGTATCCAGTTCTCTGGTAATGACATGGCTCCTTTTGTGGGTGATGATATTGGGAATCAGGTTTATTCATTTGCCTCGTTATGGGGGGCAGATCGTCTGTATGATGCAAAGATTCAGGTTCATGGAAAATCAGTTGCCACCTGGGGAAATTATATTGAATTGACTCATGATGGTACAAATGGTCTTATTAATACCGACGTTGGCAGCATTACTTTGTCTCCTGCTACTGAAATTTATACTGAAAATAACATCTATCATAACTATTCTGAAAGTGGAAATGCTATAGCCGCATATGGTACTACACCTTTTGCGATGTATTATATTAATAATTCAAACGCTGGTGGTGGCTGGGGGGTATCGGGTGTGATGTCCAGCAGTAGTACCTCTGCTTCCTCTTATGGATTGTATGGATATAATGGTGGATCCGGGTATGGGGTATATGGTAACAGTCAAGGCACCTCAGGTATAGGTATGCATGGAATTAATAGTACATCCGGGAATTATGGTGAACTGGGAACCCAATATTATGGAGTATATGGAGAAAATGGATCTGGTAATTATGGTACCATAGGCAGTGCCTCTTATGGCCTGTATGGTTCTCATGGCAGTTCAGGTAATTATGCTTATATCGGGAGTTCAAATAACGGTGTATATAGCTATTTAGCTAGCACCAATGTTGGTGACTATGCCATTTATGGATTTGGCCCACATTCCTCGGGAGTAAATGGAACCGGTTACCAACATTATAACTCCTTGGGAGGGGTGAAAGGATTTTGTTTTTGGGGAAATCCTTATACTTTTGGGGTAGCTGGCTATTCGTATTTAGACTCTAACCGCAGCGGTGGAACCTTTGGTAGTAATTATAGCGGTACAGTCTGGGGAGTGATGGCCTACAGAACTGAAACCGGCGCACTTTATGGAGGTATTTTACCAGTCTGTTCGTTGTACCAGGTGACCGCTCTAATACCAGTGGCACCGCTACCAACATTGGATTAGGCGCCTGGGGTGACCTGTTTGGTGCCGATATCCACGGCCGGATCTATGGTCTGTATACTGAAGGTAATAACTATGCTTCCTACTCCAATGGTGCTACCTTTAAAAACAACCTGGATGTTCATTTACAGGATACCCAATCAAACGACATGGCAGTATTATACACCAATGTTTCTTCCGATGTCACTGTTCAGACCAGCGGATTCAGTCAGCTCAGCAAAGGTGAAGCTCTCATTGAATTCGATGATAATTTTAAGAAAGTGGTTTCTTCGGAAATCCCAATTGTAGTTACGGTAAGTCCGATGGGTGAATGCCAGGGTGTGTATATTGCCAGTGTGGATCGGAATGGATTCCGGGTAGTGGAGAGCAACCGGGGAGAGAGCAGTGTGCAGGTTTCCTTTATTGCCATTGGTCGGCGGGCTGGATATGAACGGCCGCAATTACCTTCAGAAGTTATTGCCTCAGATTATGTAGATAAGCTTTCCCGGGGTTTCCACAATGATGCTGATACCCAGACCAAAGGTGAAGGTTTGTATTACGAGAATGGCCAGTTAGTGGTCGGCAGACATTCTTCTACCTTACCGCAGGCAAAACCTGCGCAGGATCCTGATATGATTCAGGCAGCCACTCCCGAAAAATCCAGACCAGATGCCCCCCTTGGCGATGGTGCTGCACCTAATACTGACCCGAAAAAATCTCAGCCGAAGCAATAGCAGCCAGATAGTATCTTTTTATGAATGATTTTTTGTGAATATTAAAAAGGAGAAAATGATGCGAAAATATGAATCAATTTGGCTGCTAGTGACTTTTCTGATCTTGATAATGTCAGGTTCAGTTCTGCAGGCTCAGTATCAGATCTCGCAAAGCGTTTTCGGCAATGGTGGGGTGCCCATCAGTTCCGCTGCATATTCTATCAATTCAACGGTTGGGCAAACCTTTATTGGAAAAGTGCTGAATGCCAGCTATCAGCATGATGTCGGTTTCTGGTATTCGGCGCGGGTGTATGTAGGAATTGAGGCAATAGATGATCAGCTGCCCAGGAGATTCGAATTGTACCAGAACTATCCCAATCCCTTTAACCCGGTCACTCACATCAAATATGCGGTGCCGAAATCTTCACAGGTGCGGATCGAGATCTATAATATCCTGGGACAGCGGGTACAGACCCTGCTGAATGAAGAGAAGCCGCCAGGCTATTATGTGGTGGAGTTCGATGCCTCCAGCCTGGCCAGCGGATTTTATATTTACAGAATGCAGGCCGAGGGATTTGTCGATATCCGCAAGATGATTGTAACCAAGTAAATGCATTGTAAGGTCAGTCAAATCGCCCGGTGAAAATACGCCGAGCGATTTTTCTATCAAGCGGGTGTACATCTTTGGTTCAATTTAAAAATCGCTTGATAGAAATGATTTTAGAGTTCAAAGTGAAAATTTACTATCAAAGTAGGTAGACGCATTTAACCTGAGGGGATAATTGTCTTTCTTCGACAAAAGTCTGTCCCTTTTCCCTCAAGCAACGATGAAAATAATACCTTTCTATAGATATGTGACCTCAACCCCTTCTTGCAAAGGAGAACATTATGAAACGAAATTTCGTTTTTTTCTTTTTTCTTTTTTCTTTTGTCTTAAGCTTCTGTCTTCTCTTCTCCCAGATCCCTCAAACCCTGAGTTACCAGGGAGTCCTGAAGGATTCCGGTGGAAACATTGCTCCTAACGGCACCTATAATCTTACCTTCAGATTATACAATACCGGCATGGGAGGGGTTGCGTTGTGGACTGAGTTACAGGCGGTGCAGGTGACTGATGGTGTGTTCAATGTGATCTTAGGCAGTTCGGTGGTGATTACCTTGTCATTTGATGTACCCTACTGGTTGAGCATTACCGTGGGAACAGGTTCTGAACTCACCCCGCGTATCAGGCTCACTTCGGCAGCTTACAGTTTAAATTCCAATAGTGTGGTAAACAATGCGGTGACCACGGCCAAGATTTCCGATGGGGCAGTGACCCTGCCCAAGATTAACACCGGTGGAGCAAGTGCGGGTAATGTAATCACCTTTGACGGGAGCAATACGGCCTGGCAGACCCCGGCCTCCGGGGGAATAGGAGGAAGTGGAACGGTCAATTATTTCCCCCTCTTTACTGGCACCAATACCCAGGGTAATTCAAACATACAATATCATAGTAGTTGGGGGAGCATCGGGATTGGAACTTCCCCGGAGGGCAGTGATTCTAAGTTATTAGTTCAGCACAACCTCTCACCTGGAGGTACGGCACCTCCCTACCTGGCTCGTTTTCGGACCCGGAGTGCCACCCTTCCTTTTATTTATACTGATCATGCCTACATAGAAGGCGATGGTGATGCGTATTTTAGAGGAAGATTACAGGTTGGTGTAAGCAGTAATCCGGACACAAGTGCTACTATATATGGTTTGAGTTCAAATGCTGAAGGAAAAGGAATTTGTGGAATTGCAACTGCAGCCGACGGGACTAATTATGGAGGATATTTTGTTAATAACAGTACTACAGGCCGAGGTTTATTTGGAATTGCTATTGCTTACAGTGGAATGAATTATGGTATCTATGGCCTGAGCCAAAGCACGGACGGCAGGGGAGTATATG
>MESS01000137.1:0-3484 GCA_001771055.1 Caldithrix sp. RBG_13_44_9 | reverse complement strand
CTAGTGGATATGGTGTATATTCAAGTGGTCGATTTGCAGCCAGTGGTACTAAAAGTTTCCAGATCGATCATCCGTTGAATCCCGAGAATCAGTATTTAAACCATTATTGCACTGAGGGTGCTGAGCCTCTTAATGCTTATAGTGGTAATGCATTGCTGGATGATGAAGGACAGGCAATTGTTGAATTGCCCCCCTATTTTGAATCCATCAATAAGGATTTTCGATATCAACTCACCCCACTAGACGCTGCCATGCCTGATCTGCATGTTGCAGAAAGAATTAAGAACAATCGATTTAAAATTGCCGGTGGGAAGCCCGATATGGAAGTATCTTGGCGGGTGGAGGCAGTGCGAAACGATCGTTGGGTAACACAATATGGCGCTCCGGTGGAGCAAGGCAAGCCGGAAGGCCACCGCGGCAAATACCTGAATCCTGAATTATACGGTCAACCGGAAACGATGGGGATTTTTTATGAAAATATTCAACAATGACCTGAGGATGATAAAATAGAACGAAAAATTAAAAATAGATTATCGTAGATAATGTTATGAATCCTCTACGAGGATTAGACATAAAAGGGGGTAGTTTTTCTACAATAATTCGACCTCTACGAGGTCAGGAAGTCAATTGTATGAGTCTGACAATCGAAAAACATCGTAGATGTTTTATTATTGTAGAAAAAAATATCCCCATCTTGAATCATGATCAACGTAGATGATCAATAAATTATCGTTGTATGAAAGAGTGAATAAATTATAAATCCTATATGCGGATTAAAAAAGAAGTGGGGGTATTATTTTTTAAATTAATTTGACCTCTTCAAGGTCCAAGATTTATTAACGGATTATAGGTACCAAAAACATCTTAGATATTTCATTATTATAGAAACATTTTTTGAAACGCTGACCATTGGTCTGCTGATAATTTGACATTCACGAATAAATTATCTAAATTTCTCTCAAAATAATGGTGAGTCTGGATTCAGTCGCTGAGCCGGATTTTCTCCTGCAGAAAATACAGGCTTTTTCCTGAGACAGGTTTACTGAATATCACGAGCCGTCATGCTCAATTTCCCTTCCTCCCAAACTCCACCGATCGGTCTATTTAATTTTTGGTGCGTTTCTTTTCGATGGAAAATCTATCTTATCGGTACTTGAAATTACTCTGTTAAAAATAAAAATTAACCAACTTGGAGGAGTTACCCATGAAGAAGCATTTTCTGATATGTATTTTGTACTTTGTATTTTTTATTTTTTATTACAACTCTGGTGTTATCCACTCCCAGATCCCCCAGACCCTGAGCTTCCAGGGGGTACTGAAGGATGCCGGCGGACAAATCCTTCCCAACGGTAATTACCAGTTAACCTTTAACCTTTATCCCATTGAGAGTGGTGGTACTGCCATCTGGACCGAATTGCAGACCGTGCCAGTGGCAGATGGGATCTTCAATGTGATCCTGGGTAGTGTTACTCCGCTAAACGTCGCCTTCGATATTCAGTACTGGTTGGGAGTTACGATAGCAACCGGCACTGAACTGCCGCGGATCCGATTAACTTCAGCTGCATACAGT
Source organism: Caldithrix sp. RBG_13_44_9 (assembly GCA_001771055.1). Taxonomy (GTDB): domain Bacteria; phylum Calditrichota; class Calditrichia; order RBG-13-44-9; family RBG-13-44-9; genus RQOF01. Next base: position 1,914 of record MESS01000137.1, on the reverse strand, counting down.
CTGAATGCGAAAACCGTGGAGGATACCGCAATCACCACCGCTAAAATTGCTGATGAAGCAGTGACTCAGGCCAAGTTGGCACCAGGACTGAGTCTTCCTCCCGGAGGAGCAGCAGGTGGTGATCGGACCGGGACCTATCCCAATCCTGCCATTGCCGAGAACGCGGTTAATTCCGCCAAGATCAATGACGGGGCAGTGACCCAGGCTAAAATTTCTGCGGGAGTAACCTTACCACCCAGCGGTACAGCTGGCGGTGATCTGTCATCCAGCTATCCCAATCCTACGGTTGACGGGATCCAGGGGCGAGCGGTGGCTTCAACTGCACCTGGTTCGGGACAGGTATTGAAATGGAGCGGAAGTAACTGGGCACCCGCACCGGATGAGAGTGGTGGTCCCCCTTCTGGAACAGCAGGTGGGGATTTGACGGGTACTTATCCCAATCCGACTATTGCCACAGATGCAGTGACCAGTGCCAAGATTTTGGATAGTCAGGTGGCAGCTGTTGATCTGGCGACGAATGCGGTAACGACCGCCAAAATGAATGATCTGGCCGTTACTACCGCCAAGATTGCTGATGGTGCGGTTACCCAGGTTAAAATAGGAACAGGGGTTACCCTTCCGCCGGGTGGGACGGCAGGTGGAGATTTGAGCGGGACATATCCCAATCCCACTATTGCTACCAGTGCAGTGAGTTCTACCAAGCTGGCGGATAATGCAGTGACCACTGCTAAAATTAATGATCTGGCTGTTAGCACTGCCAAGATTGCTGATGGTGCGGTCACTCAGGCTAAAATTGGAACGGGGGTTACCTTACCTCCCAGCGGGACAGCCGGTGGTGACTTGAGTGGTTCTTATCCCAATCCTTCAGTCGATGGTCTGCAGGGGCGGGGAGTATCTTCTACAGCTCCAACCTCAGGGCAGGTTCTGAAGTGGAATAGCACCAGCACCAGTTGGGCGCCGGCAGTGGATGAAACCGGCACCTCGCTGTGGACTGCTTCTGGTGTTGATATTTATAATAATAATTCTGGTAATGTTGGAATAGGGACTACCAGTCCCGGATATAAATTACAGGTGGTTGGTGATGTACAAGTTGGCTATACCAATGCATATAGAGTTGGAGCGTATACTGGATTATCATGGAATTCATCCAATGGGTCAATCAATGTTGGATCACCGAGTTCTCAACCTTTACAGTTGCTGGCCGGTACCAGCGTACCTCGGATTTATATAAATAATGTTAACGGACGAGTGGGAGTTGGGACGCTTAATCCCGCGGCTCGTATACATGCTACTACCCCTGGTCGCTATGCCGGATACTTCAGTGCCGATAGCCTTTCCGGAAATACTCATGTTATTCATTCTCAATACAACGGAACTGGTAATTATGACGCTAGTGGAGTCTATGGATATAGCAGGCCAGCGGATGGTTATGGAATTGGAGGCTATTTCGCCGGAGGTTATGAGGGGATTTTAGCATCTGCTCAGGGAGGGGGATATACTGGTTCTGCATATGGTATCTATAGTACTGCCAGCGGCACGGATGGATATCGCTATGGAGTATATGGTTATGCGAGTACACCTTTGATCCAATCCGCCGGCGCCTATGGTGTCTATGGTTATGCTTCTGGTTCATATAGAAATTATGGAGTTTATGGATATGTAAGCGGAGGTGAAATCCGCTATGCCGGCTATTTTGAGGGCAATGTCAATGTAACCGGCTATGTATATAAAGCGGGGGGAAGTTTCAAAATCGATCATCCGCTGGATCCGGAGAACAAATATCTCTATCATTCTTTCGTGGAAAGCCCGGATATGAAAAATATTTATGACGGGGTCGTTACTCTAGATGATAATGGTGAAGCCTGGGTGGATCTGCCGGAATGGTTTGGGGCGCTAAACAGTGATTTTCGCTAT
>MESS01000136.1:5449-17934 GCA_001771055.1 Caldithrix sp. RBG_13_44_9 | reverse complement strand
ACGGCGCGACTGATCGAGCGGAATTGCGGGATCAGAATAATGGTTTCGTAATCACCACCGGCTACGGTCTTGTATACCCGGGCCGCAGAGTCCGGATTGAGCCGGTAGAGCGCGCTGATCTCCAATCCGATGGTGAGTCCTTCGCGTGAGAGCACTTGCATGGTTTCCTTATGTTCCTTGGTCTGGATGGAGAATTTGATGACGCGGGCCAGCGGATTCACCAAATTGATACCAGCCGGAAGGGTTCGCTCGGACACGATACCAAAGAAATCTACTACCCCAACGTGTCCCGCCGGAACCTGGGTGAAGCACTGGATCAGCGCGATAACTCCGAATAAGCCCAGGGCCAGAAGGCTCCCGGTGCTAACTGACCGGAATGCGATGTTTTGTTGTTTTACCTTCCTGGTGGCGCCTAACCACACAAAAAAGGCAGCAATGGTAATGAGTACTGCTAAGATGAAGATCATGACTTTCTCCTTGTTGAATGAATGTTTACAAATTGATTTGCCTAGCTGGTGGTACGGTACTCGATACGATAGTCTTTAAAATTGGGCAGGGTCGAGTTCGAGTAGTGCTGACAAAGTGCCTATCAGGTTTTCCAGAACGGGATGTTATTTTACCTGCCACCCTGAAAAGTCAACACTAGTCAAAATTGTGGTCAGCCTCTTTCGGTATTTTTGCCAATCAACCTAAAAAGGTGCGGAGAGCCTTGCTGCGAGAAAAATGGCGTAATCGCAGGAGCGCTTTCTCTTTAATCTGCCGGATCCGTTCCCGGGTTAAGTTAAAGCGTTCACCAATATCTTCCAGTGTCTGGGGATGCTCATACCCCAGACCATAATACATCCGTATGATCTCTGCTTCACGTTTTGTTAAAGTGGTGAGTACCCGTTCTATTTCAAATCGTAAAGATTCATTGATTAATTCCGAATCCGGCGGCGGATGATGATCATTTTCAATCACATCCAGTAAACGATTATCCTCGCTGTTATTAAAAGGAGCATCCACAGACAGATGCCGCCCGGAAATTCTCAGGGTATCGGCGACCTCCACATTGGTCATTTTCACTTGTTGGGCAATTTCACTGGGAGTCGGCTCCCGTTCAACCTCCTGCTCCAGTGCGGAGTAGGCTTTTACAATCTTATGAATGGCACCCACTCGATTCAGGGGAAGACGTACGATGCGGGTATGATCAGCCAAGGCCTGCATAATCCCCTGGCGAATCCACCACACCGCATAAGAAATAAATTTGAATCCCCGGGTTTCGTCGAAGCGGGTGGCTGCTTTGATCAAGCCTAAATTTCCTTCGTTGATCAGATCCCCTAAAGAAAAACCCTTGTTCTGATATAGCTTCGCCACACTAACCACAAACCGAAGATTGGCCTCGGTCAATTTTTCCAATGCCTGCTGATCACCTTGTCTGATCCTCCGCGCCAATTCAACTTCTTCCTTGGGAGTTAATAAGGGGACTTCTGAGATTTCTTTAAGATACCGATCGATGGATTGATTTGCTCGGCTTTCAGAAATTCTATTCATTCTGTTCTAATCTCCTTAAGGCTGTTAAATACTCCTTACTTAAGCGCTCATTAGAATTATCCAATCACTAGCGATACACTGCTCCAGCGCACCTGGCAGCAGGTATGCTTTCTCAACATACCATTTCGACCCATATTTCATTGCTGCAGGGCGCAGGCCATAATTCTTTCAGACCTGCTTTAATTCTTAAAGTCCTTAGAACCTCACCGTTAGCAGTTTCCAGGCCTCGCTGGAAATAATATTTTAATTCAAAACCGCATCATCTGGATCGAAATATTTTCCCTGTCAAATACGGCTATCGACGGAAATATCCCTCTGGTTCATGATTGGTGTTTGACCAGATCAATTGATTTTTTCATTTTAATTCAGGTTCAATTGGGGTGGCTTTTCATCCCGTTAGCCACCAATACCGATCTTTACCAACGGTTGTTTCCCCCGCTTCTGCGGTTATCTGATTTGGGACGAGCTTCGTTTACATTAATGGAATTCCCTTTTATATTACTGCCATTCAGTTCCTGCATGGCAGCCTGAGCTTCGGTGTTGACTTCCATCTCTACAAAACCAAATCCTCTGGATACCCCGCTGAGTTTTTCCTTAATGATGTTGACCGACTTCACGGTTCCAAATGCCCCGAAAGCTTGACGTAAGTCTTCCTCATTTGCTTGCTGGGATAGATTTCCGACATAAATATTCATCTGATTGTCCTTTCACTACTGTTATGATCTCAACAAAAAAAGCGACACCACTGAGCGTCGCCTTTTATGTTTTTAATTGTTTATGGGTTACTCTGCTTTTTCACTTTTTAGGGCTTTTCTAAAAAGAAAAGTATATCGCGATACAACATACTCCGCTTTATTGATTTGCCCGGAATTCCCATGATTACAATATGACTACATCCTGTGCCTGGGGGCCTTTTTGGCCTTCTCCTCTTATGAATTCAACTTCCTGGCCCTCTTCTAAGGAACGATAACCACCGTTCTCCCGAATAGCACTAAAATGAACAAATAGATCTGCGCCTTCCTTGGGTGATATAAAACCGTAACCTTTGCTGGCGTTAAACCATTTCACTACTCCATTTACTCGATCTGACATTACTTATACTCCTTTAAATAAAAAATAAGAAAAAATAAATTAATTTGACTTTTGAATTATTCTAGACTGATGAAGGGTTAAGCTTGCACAGGCTGGAATTTCTAAAAAGACGCAATAAGTTACACTAATCTTCCGGCTGTGTCAAGCAGTAAGAATAACAACCTCATTTCTACCTTGAAAATATCATTAAGGCAAGTGGCTATTTATAGTTTAAAATTTATAGTTTATAGTTTATAATTAAAGAGATAAAAATGCAGAATTGAACACTATGCTCTTTGAGCGATGCAATTTGCACTTAAGAGAAAGCCGAAAGCGGAAAGCAATCATCAGTTGGCCCGTCATCATCCCTGTTTGCCGGACAGTCAGTTGGCAATCAATGAAGAGAAAGCAGTCCCGACAAATCTGACATCCAGTCATTGTCGGGATGAAAATCATCCAAGATTTTCAAGAGCAGAAAGCGGAAAGCAGCTGACCGAGCACTCAAATTTCTTTATCCGTAATATAAAAACATACTTACAAAATTTGAGTGCTCGGCACCATGCTCTTTGCGCTATGCCTTCCCTAATATAGTTGTTGGCCATAATTCGTGTTAATCCGTGTAATTCCTGCCTGGCAGGCCCGTCAGAAAAGCTTTGCCGGGTAAACGTGTAATCCGTGGACAACTTTTAATCATTAAGGTACCAAAACACCAGGCATGCGCAAAGTAAATTCTCACGGTGGACAACTTCTTCCCCAATTATCAGTATATTCCTTCTAGTTCAATGAATCGATAAAGGAAGCTCAACCATGGATACAGACCCTACTCCAATCACCAGACCCGGTTTGGGAAAAAGAATCTGGAACTTTCCACTTACCCGGTTATTGGTGGGCATTCTGATACTGGCAGGTACAGTCATTATTGGACAATTGGTCCTGCTCGGTATTAGTAAATTGATTTTTACCAGCAAAGAAATTCCCTACGCCTGGAAAACTTATGGTTTTGGAGTCATGACCTTCCTGGCCATCCTTAGTTATCTTTTCTACGTCCGGAAAGTCGAAAAGCGTGAACCTGATGAATTAGCACGACCCAAAGCCTGGCAGGAAGCGGGAATTGGCTGTGCCATAGGTTTTGGTCTAATGACGGCCATTACTTTCATTTTATGGATTCTCGGTTATTATCAGGTAGAAGGGGTGAATAGCATGGCCGTGTTGTTCCTACCGTTCTTCGGGGCGCTGTTTACCGGTTTTTTCGAAGAATTTTTATTTCGCGGGATCATTTTTCGGATCATTAATAACAGTCTGGGCAGCTGGTTGGCATTACTTCTCTCCGCCCTGATTTTCGGATTTGCCCATGCTGCCAATCCCAATGCCACCTTGTACAGCAGCGGTGCCATCGCCCTGGAAGCCGGAATCCTGCTATCGGCCGGCTATCTGTTCACCCGCCGATTGTGGATGGTGATCGGTCTGCATTTCGCCTGGAATTTTACCCTGGGCGGGATATTGGGGATCGTGGTATCGGGAGTGAAGGCAGAAGGCCTGTTACAATCGACACTGGAGGGACCGGCCTTATTGACCGGGAGAGACTTTGGGGCTGAGACTTCCATCATCGCGGTGGTTATCTGTCTGCTGGCCGGGATCTTTTTCCTCTGGCAGGCCCGGCAGAGAGGAAATTTTATCCGACCATACTGGAGGAGGGAAAAAATATTTTAGATTTTAGATTTTACATTTCTTCGAAATTATTAAAATCTTCCAAGACTATTAGTTTCTAGCAACTTCTGAAAAATTCATAGCTTTTAGTCGCTACCCCTATTGGAGATGGTTTCCCGCTACGAGAAAGGAAATGATGATCTATCTGGCAGAGCCCTGACCGGCCTGTATGGCGACCAGTTGAGCGAGGACAATTATTAACCACCAGACACTAAGAAAATACTAAATACATTCCCACAGAACACACAGAATGCATCCCGTAATTAACACAAATTGTAATATGCAAAACCAGACTCTAAATCAATAATTCGTGAAATTAGTGGACAATTTTTCAAGCGTGAAATTTCTGCCTGCCGTGCGCCCGTCAGCTGACGGAAAGGCTTTTTATCATCCGAATACCAAATAAGCTCCCCCCCTCAAGTCAGAGAAAAACATTCGGAATCCAATCTCATTCAGCATTGGAAGAACCGGCTATCTGACCACTCAACCAACGCCCAGTGGGTTTTGGGAGAATTTTTCCAGTGCTATCAGTATACTCGACAAAAACATCAATGCCAAATTCGTTGGTTCTGACTAGGTTCCATATCCCATTTTTGTAATATCTACTTCGGCCAAAAGTCCCAATAGGATGTTCGGCACTGACGCTGAGCTGCGGTTTGTCGGCTTGGGTCTGCAGATAGCCGACATAAAATGGATTATATAAAGTGGCATTGATGTCCACATCGAAAACGTTCGAGCCGTTATTTAGGTACACTGAAGTAGTCGGAGAATAGATCTCAAGATTAGCAGGCACTGACAAGCTTTGCAGAATACCCCAAACCCTTAGTTTCCCATAGGAAGGATCGCTGAAAATATTGATGCGGATCTTCTTGACCACGCAGGTTTGAGCTCCCGCCGGTTGATCAAAAGATATAGCATACCAGGCCGTCGACAGTATATCAGAAGCACCGAAGTAACATACTCCGCCCTCAAAGGTGCCATCGGTTCGAGACAGCCATTCCGTCAATACATTTATGTCTTCGGTGGAGGTTTCCAGCGCGACGTTCCGGAGCCCGGCGTCAGAAACCGATGATACTTCATCCATAACTTTATCAGGATTGGCACTGGAAAAAACCTGAAGGAGAAAATCGTAATTCCCATGAGCCAATTCGTCATTGGGTATACCGATGCTAATGTAAACAGCATCGTCTGGACTACTCCCAGTGATCGAAAAGTCCGTGGATTCAAGATAGAGGGTAAAAGGTGCCACATTGGATGGATCGGTTATCCGCAAACCCAGTTTCACAAAAAGGGTGATGACTCCTTCACTGACATCCACATCAAAATTCAATCTTGCAGAAGAATTGTAGCTGTCATTATCATTATCCACAGCATCGGAAAACCACACATCACTGATCATGACGGTAATCTCTTTTTCTTTGGTCGGAGATGAACACATCATCAATACTATTCCACTCAGGACAAGCATCCATTTCAAATATTTGGATAAATTTTTCATAACACCCTCCTGCACAGTTTGATGATTTTTCATTCTTGTTTCTTGTCCGTTGATTCTATTCTTCTCCCGGCTTGATGCGGGTCGACAGAATTCAGGTTGAAAGGTAACAGGTAATTTAGATTGGGAACAATCTGCCTCATGGCATTTCCCGGTATTCCCTGAAAACTCAAAGTAGGTGGAAACCTGGGCCAGAAACAACATGGGTTAGAGATAAAAGATAAAATCGGGGAGGTAAATGATCCGACTTCAAGCAGAGAAAAAAGATCTGGTGGTAAATTATTAAACAGAGCTTTTCCTATTTTTTTTAAATTTACCTTCATATTTAAATAAATTCAAGACCCAATTTCTACTGGACTTACATGGCAAATCATAACGGGTGATGGCAGTTAACTATTAGCGCTATGCGCTATGCTAGTCAACGCATGAGAAAGCAGAAAGCAGTAACCAGTTGGCAGTTGGCAATTTATAGTTTATAGTTGACCTTTGAAAGTTGGAACTATGCAGGATTCAAAGCTTTCGCTTTGCGCCATGCCCATAAGGGAAAGCAGAAAGCCGAAATCGGAAAGCAGTCATCAGTTGGCAGTTGGCCCGTCTCGCTATCGCTCACCGGACAAGTAATTGGCAATCAGTGAAGAGAAAGCAGAAAGTAGTTAATAAAAGGCAAAGATGATAAAATCCAAGAAAACAAGATATGATCAATTCTTTAGGCTAAACCAGGAACAGGTATTTCTTCTAATTCGTGATAATTCCCGTCAAAAGCCGGGCAGGCCTGTAATTCGTGGACGGTTTTACAAGCCTGAAATTTCTGCCTGCCGTGCGCCCGTCAGAATGCCTGTCTAACAAAAATCTCAACTTACCGCGCTATTGAGAAAATCATCAAATGGTTTGAGCGCAGCAAAGACCTGCCCACAATATTTCAAAAAATCTTCCGCCAACGCCTGCCGGTCACTCGCCGGATGCAGTGCTAAAAAGCTTTTATACCGCAGCAGTTCGATATGGGGGTGGTCGGCCGGGTAATCTCGGGGAATGGTTTTTAATTTTTCACCATCCAGTTCACCAAAATATTTTTTAAATAATGGGTCATTGATGATCCTGACAAATTTCCGGCCATTTTGATCGATGGTCCGGCGGATGGAATTAAGCCAGGGGCCGGGCGGGAGATAGGCTCCTCCGGCTAAAAAGATATTTCCCGGCTCCAGATGAAAGTAATATCCGGCCCGATTATGAACTTTAGATTCATGCCCCACCAGGTGGGCACCAAAATTGGTTTTGTAGGGTGTTTTATCTTTGGAGAAACGAGTATCCCGATAGATCCGGAAAATGCAACGCCGGGCTTCCCGTTCTCCAATGACCGGATCAAACAGGGCGATTTCCAGGATGAGTTGGCTGATAAATGTTTCAAACTCGGCTCTGGCCGCATCAAACCGCGGTTTATTTTCAGTGAACCAGGAACGGTTATTATTCTTTTTAAGATCTTTCAGATATTGCAGCGTTGCTTTAGTTATCATTCAGTGATCTCCTTATATATAGAAGACTGGATTCAATATGAAACTGCTTCTTTAACATTTAATCTTGTACTGCACTAAATTAATATTTTCCAGCTTAAAATCAAGAAATTCCCAGAGAACACATAAAAAGCAGTCGGCAATACGTTAAAAAGAAAGCAGAATGCAGAAAGCAGTTATCAATTGGCCCGTCCTCATCCCTGATTGCCCCGTCTGAAGCCGGGCAGGCGGACAGGTGTGGACAAATTTTTAACCACAAAGACACAAAGGCACAAAGAAATCACAAAAATTTTTTCCAACAAAATGCACAGTAAAAAGTAAAAATTACAAAATATCAAACATTTGCCTTTTACCTTATACTTATTACCTTTTACCTTTTTCCGGTATCCTGTAATCCCGTCAAAAATATAACACCCATAGTAGGAACAGGCCAGTTCGGCAGCAGACAAGGATCAAAGTACAAAACTCACTGGAAAATATACAAATTAACAGAAAATCAACTTGTACCAAGTGTCTGTTGAATTAATTAGATACATGTTTAAATCCACTCACTTATTTTAACCTTACCCCATCCAGGCATTCTCCTGGTTAATTCACAAAATTATTATTTATTCAGATTAAGTTCATTAAAATCAATTTCTTTACCTTGCCACGGGTTTAAACCCGTGGCAAATGATAAATGAACCATGGATTGACTTCTATCAATTTTATGAATTAACCAGGCATTATAAGATTTATCATACAGATTTTTGGAGCTAAGGCCTAATTATCTGAATTGATTGATTACTACTCCTTTAAAAGATGAACCGAGGTAAACGAAATAGAGGAAACACTTCCGGTAAAATTTGCTTGCTTCATGGTTTTAGCTAATTAATTTTATTCAACATCAATTGAAGATGGAGCCACTTTTGTCAACTTGATAATTTTTGTTAAGGTTTTCAGAATTTGCTACACATAATTTTACCTGCTGGTATCGTCCCGATTTTTTTATTTCTATCGCCTTCAAAGATAATTGGAAGGGAATCCGGGCTAATATTAGCTTTAATATTTATTAAATGTTTGATATATTATTGGCATTTAATTCAGTAAAAATAGATATTAACTTTAAATACTTTTAAAATCATTGGAGGAAGTTAGATGGGTACTAAGAATAAAGCAGTAGACCCGGATGAAACTCTGACTAAACGATTGGGAAAAGGGCTTTTAAACCTTTTTATCAAAGTTGAACAAGTGGAGGAGCCGGCGGATGAGGGACAAACATCAGCTCCGGCAACCGAAACTGCTGCTCCATCTCATTATACTCCCGCGGTATCCGTTAATGCCGAACAACTGAAAAAATTAGTGGATTCCTGTTTGGAACATGGTCAGGCTGAATTTCAGACTCTCATGCAATATGTGAAGATGTTTGAATCTACCATTCCGGATGAGACCGCCCGCTACCGTGCTGCCTTGCAAGTGATCAGTCAACAGGGAATAACTCCGGATAAGCTGGTGGCGGCGCTGGAGAAACAGGTTGCTCATCTGGCCAAAGAAAAAGAGGAATTTGAGGGGATGATTGGAAATATGGAAAAAGGTCTGGACGGGCAACGAACGAAAATAAAGGATATGGATAACGAAAGTGCTCAATTGCAGAAAAAATTAGCAGAATTACAACAACTACGGGCCAAAGTGAGCAGCGAGATCGGATCCCAGGAAGTAAAAATCGCTGCTGCCAGGACTAATTTTGCAAAAGCCCTGGATGCTGCTGGCCAACAGCTTGAACAGCATAAACAGCGCATGATGTCATTGCTTGGCATTACCGACTCGGAAAAGATGAAGAAGAAAAAATAGTGGCTGGATATTGGAGTACTTTTAAATCAAGGCAAAAATAACTGTACAATTATCTTAAATGAAGGAGATACATCATGATTGAACTTCCAAGTAGTCTTGATCCGGAAAAACGCCGAAAGTTTTGGAGTAATCCGGAAGGTAAAACAGCTATGATACTATTGGCGGTTTTGGGCCTGGCGGCATTGACTTTCTGGAGTTTTTTAGTTCCGTTTGTTTTAACGATGTTACAGCAGACATTGAGCGCCATTCTGACCTTAGCGGCAATTATTATTTTAGTGACTTTGCCATTTAACCGAAAATTTCGTTTCTTCCTCAAGGTGATGGTACGAAAGCTGACCAACCTGTTTGTAAAGATCTTTCCGGTGGATATCCTGAAGCAGCATATCAGCAATTTAGCGAAGGGGATTGGAAATATTGAGGAACAAATTGGTATTCTGAGAGGTGTCATGACAGGCTTACAAAGAAAAACTACCGAGCAAAAAGATCAATACATTAACCTCATGAATACGGCCTCATTCGCTAAAAAATCAGGTGAGGAGCTCCAGGCCCAAATTAAAGCCAGACAGGCAACCAAATTGGAACAATCCCGGATGAAAATCGATGAGTTGTACACCCGGCTGGAAAAACTGATGCGGGTACTCAAGCAGTACCATAAAATTGCCAAAATCATGAAAGAGGATCTGGAATTTGACGTGAATCTTCTTATTGAAGAAAGGGATGCGGTAATTGCCGGCCATTCCGCCATGGTGAATGCCATGAATATCATTGGCGGACGGGGTGAACTGCAGGAAATGTTCGATATGGCCATGGAAGGAGTGGTTCAGGATGTTAACCGCCGAATGGGAGAAATTTCTAACTTCATTGATATGTCCGAGGATATTATCAATTCGGTTAATCTGGAACAAGGCATGGTTGATCAGATGGGGTTACAGAAATTGGAGGAATGGGAACAAAAAGGTGAGGCAATTTTACTCTCTGATAAGAAGCAGTTATTACAGGCGGCCGAAGACCCCAGTCAGGTTCTCGATCTTAATGAACCGCTCTTTCCGGGTTCGACCAAGGAAGAAGTTGCAGCCCGGCAAAAAAAGACCGATAAATTTAAAAGTTTTTTAAATGATCAGAAATAGATCATGGATAGTAAAAGAAGATTTTAAAAAATACTGACTACCATCAGAAGGAGATTTATCATGGCAACACAAAGAAAGATTAAGATTGGTCCGGTACCATTTTTAATCTTAGTGCTGGCAGTGGCGTTTGGGCTTTATAAGTTTGTCATTCAGCCCAATATGGATAAGATTGCCCCGCAGACTAAAAAACCTGGTTCAATTTTAACGGGAAAAGAAAGTAAACCGGTCGAAGGTAAGGTCCTGACGATTGATGTGGGAGTTGTTACCTGGGGCGGATATGCCGGTGGTGAATACTTCAACAATGGTTTTGAGCCAACCATCAGCTCCCGCTATTATCAGGAATACGGATTTATGGTGAAATTTCATGTCATGGATTTGTTTGAACAATCCCGCAATGCCTGGAAATCGGGTGACGTTGATCTATTATGGGTAACTGCCGACGCTTATCCGACTGAAACTTTAGGTTTACAGGCATTTAAACCATTGTTTCTTTTTCAAGTTGATTGGTCGCGCAAAGGGGACGCTATCGTCGTAGGGCCCGGAATCAACACCGTGAGAGATTTCTACGGTAAAAAAATTGCGGTAGCTCTGGGTACACCCAGTCATACTTTTTTACTAAAAACTTTGCAAGCTGACGACCTGGAGTATAGTGATGTAGAAATCGTCGGAGTTTCCGATGCCATTGTAGCAGCGGAAAAATTTAAAACGAAGGTAGTCGACATTGCGGTGGTGTGGTCGCCAGATGATGATATCTGCCTGCAAGCCCGGTCTGGATCAAAAGTTTTACGTTCTACCGGCGATGCCCCCTATATTATTGCCGATGGTTTTTTCGCTAAAAAAGAATTTATAGAAAAATATCCGCTTCAATCCCGGCAATTATATGAGGGTTGGATGCGCGGGAATGCGGAAATTAACAGCGACCCCGCCGCTAAAGAAAAAGCAGCAAAAATTTTATCGTCTGGGTTGGGAGTTGATTATCAATTCGCCTTGAATGCGATAAATAAAGTCAGGCTGGTAACTCATGGCGATAATCTTAATTTCTTTGGTTTAAATCCGGCTTATTCCGGGGTAACCGGCGAACAGCTTTACAGCAGTATGAAACGGTTATATGGGGTGATCAACCTGGCTCCGACCGGAACTCCTGACTGGCAGCAGGTAAGTACCACCCAGATTATCCAGGCTTCCAATACCCTACTGGTTAATGCACCCGGGCAAGAAGCGGAAGGTAAAATTACCTTTGCCAAAGCTACTGCCAGTGATTATGAGAAAGCGGCAGTTTCATCCAAAACCATTAGGGTAAATTTTGATTTTGGTTCTGCTACTCTGGATGAGAATGCCCAAACCGTTATCGAATTTAAGTTTGGCGAATTAGCCCAGTTGTTTGCCAGTAGTCGAATCCGGATTGTGGGGCATACTGATAATGTCGGTAGTCGTGACGCCAATATCAATTTGTCTAAGCGACGAGCAGAAGCGGGAAAACAATACCTGATTCAAAAATACAGCTTTGATCCCAATCGAATTATTGCCACCGGCATGGGACCGGATAATCCGGTAGCCAGCAACGATACCGAGGAGGGAAGGGGTAAAAATCGCCGGATTGAATTCCAGTTTCTTGAATAAAGATTAAATGAAGCAAATTTAACGTCAGGGGGCCGATTTTATCTGATGATAATTTTGTGCCCCTTTTTTATCATGAGCATGAGGAGAATTTGCATGACCATAAAAGAATTATTTTCTATCCGCGGTAATTTGACGAAACAGCAGGATAAAATATTCGGCATTGCCGGCGCCATAATGATTTTACTCCTATGGCAGTTATATACCGAAATTTCTCAAATTGCCCCCAGTATTTTTCCATCACCCTGGGCGGTATTCAAATCATTTCCCGAACTGCATTTTAATGATGCGCTGGTGAGAACGGCTCTGTATTCCTTAACCCTTAATATTAAAGGAATGTTACTGGCCAGCGTGGTGGCTGCCCCTTTGGGATTTTTTATCGGGTTGCTGCCTATTTTCAGAGGTCTTTCTGAGCGGCAATTGGCGGTCTTCAGATATGCGCCCATTACAATTTTAACCGGTATTTTCACCTACTGGTTTGGGATGTATGATGCGATGAAAATTAACTTTTTGGCCTTTGGCATCTTTGTTTATTTACTGCCCACTGTGATCCAGAGAGTAAAAGAACTGCAATCAGAAGGAGAAGTATATCTGCAT